>JANMUI010001032.1:0-13369 GCA_031391405.1 Betaproteobacteria bacterium | reverse complement strand
GGCGCGCATTTAGACTAACAGCGGCAGGCCGAGTCCGATGTGGGTGGAGGGCGCGGCAAGGGCGGCCCGTTCTGCGGGCCGCGTTAGGTCAAAGGTGTGGCGTGGAAATCCAGGCTAGCGATGAACGAGAGCGGACGCAGAAAAGCGGGGAAACGGGAAACGGGAAACGGGAAACGGGAAACGGGAAACGGGAAACGAGAAACGAGAAACGAGAAACGAGAAACGGGGAAAGGGAGCAGAAGGTTGAGGCGATTGGCGTTTCCCTTCTCCCTTCTCTCTTTGCGCCTTTCCTCTGTGTCCTCCGCGTCCTCTGTGGTTAATTTCTGAGCGTGGTTAATTCTTAAGCGAAGGACTAGCGCTCTTGGCCTTTGCAACTTTCTCTTCCATCCGCGCGCGCACCTTCTCGATCTCCACGACGAAGCGCCCGTGCTCACCACTCGAGATCTCTTCGCCGCCGTCAGCCACCAAGGTGGAGAAAGTAACCCGGCGTCCCTCGACCGCCTTCACTGTCACCGTGACATCAATCGTCATGCCGAGCAGGGTGGATCCCTTGTGTGAAAGGCTGATGCCGGTACCCACGTTGTCCTCGCCCGCGTCGCAATACTGCAGCAGCAAATCCCGGCATGCCACTTCGACATCGCGGACCATCATCGGCGTCGCGTAGACGCGCAGGTGTTCGCCGAGAAAATCAATCGTTCGATCGCGGTCGACCACGATCCTTCTGGACAACGTCGCGCCGATCGGAACCGTCTTCATCTTGATCTCCTTTTTTGCCATCAACAATAGTGCAGAACGAATCGAGGCTCCGCCACACCCAACTACAATTCCCCGTTGCCCTGCGCGGATCCTTCTATGCCCGCGATCACTTGCAACCCGGCGTTCGTGACATGGCGCGCGGCCAGCAGTTCGGCAAGCTCTTCGTCACCGCCAATCACTGCGCGCACGATCGCGGCATGCTCTTCCCAGATTTCCTTTGCGCGCTTGCGACTCGTCGTGGCGAAAAACGGGGTCGTCCGCGTGCGCAGCGTGCGCATAATCTCGCCCAACACCGCATTGCCGCCGGCGTTGGCGAGCAGGTCATGAAACCGTGCATTCAATGCGTGCAGCGTGGCCGCATCGCCCTTCGCGGCAGCGCGATTCCCGGTGTCGAGCACACCTTCAAGGCCGGCTGCGGTTTCCGGTGGATGTCTGCGAGCGGCGAGCCTCGCATTGAGCCCTTCCAAGGTCGCGCGCACTTCAATCATTTCGCGGGCGGCGTCACGCGACAGGGCTGCGACCGTCGCGCCGCGCCGGGGCGCGATCTCGACGAGCCCTTCGCTGGCAAGTACGCGCAGCGCTTCGCGAATCGGTACGCGGGACACGCCCATGTCGGTCGCAAGCCGATCTTCGACCAATCGCTCGCCCGGCTTGTAGGTCGCCGAGAGAATGGCCTTGCGCAGGGCATCCACGACCACCTGACCGAGCGGGTAATTCGCGGCGCCCGCATCGTCGCGCGCTTCGGCAGGCTGTTGATTCCACTTTGCCGGCGACCGATCGCGCCTGGCCGATGCGATCGCGGGCCTTGCACTCATGCCTTGCCGATATGCTTCATGAACGCAGCGATTCCGGCTTCACATGTGGCGATGTCTTGCTCACCATTGCCGCCTGATGCGCCAATCGAGCCCACGCATTGACCATCGACGAAAATCGGGAAGCCGCCCACGAACACAGTGAACCGTCCATCGTGTTGGGTGAAGATGCCGAATGCCTCTTCGCCCGGATAGGCGTTCTTGTAGTGATGCGTCGGCTTGCGATGCCCGGCAGCGGTGAACGCCTTGTTCATTGCAATCTGCACGCTGGTGACCTTGCCGCCATCGAGCCTGCGCAATGCAATCGGATATCCGGCGTTATCAGCGACGCAGAACGTTTCCGCTATACCCATCTCCTCGGCTTTCTTCTGCGCGGCATCGAGAATGACATAGGCTTCCGCGAGGGTGAGGGTCTTGAATGTGTGCATCCGATCTTCCTTTGAAGTGCGGCGCCGGACAGACCGTCGCGCCGCTCGCAACCGAAAAAGGTCAAGCCGCCTTTTGCATGGGCTGCGCGAGGTACTTGTTGTAGAGCCCGTCGAGATAAAGGCGGCGCATACCGGTCGCCTCGCGTACCAGGCGAACGCACGCGGCTTGCAACTCGGGGGTCGTCGCATACTGTTCGAGAATCTGGAATCCGCGCTCCCCGTGCTCCTGATCAGCCACGATATGGATGCGAAAAAAAGTGACCTCGTCTTCGGTGAATCCGTACTTCTCGATGAGTGGCGGGGTCGTCTTGGCGTAGATCACCGGGACCTGCGATTCCAATCCGACGAGCAAACCGGCGAGTGCCTCGACGAACGGTCGGTGCGACTGGCGGAAGCACCAGCTTTGCAGGCCCAACGTTTCGGGGAGGAGCTCGCCATTGTTTTGCGCTTCCGTGATGTCGCGTCTGGTCTTGCCGCAAGCTTCGGCGAAATCGAGCAACAGATCACAGTGACGGACCGGGTCGATCCCTTGCTGCCCCACCATGCCCTCTTCCTCGGCGATGTTCTCGAGGAGAAACGATTGCACATCCCAGTTCGGGCAATTGGCATAGACCGTGCCCAGCCACTGCGAAAAATAGCTTACATAGTGGAAGTGCTGCTTCACCCATTCACCAAGCAGATGCCGGTTCAGCTTGCCACTGGTCCAGGCCTCGCTCCAGGGATGCACCGCCGAGTGCCGCTGCTTGATAGCGTCTTCAAGCTGTTGACGGAAGATGCTGGTTGCCATGGTATGACCTCCTAAGATCGGTCGAGAGGGAGGGTTGAGGCGCATGACCGCACTGGATGAACGACGCGCGATGGTGGCGCCTAGAATGGGAAAACTCTATAACGAGAATTGTATACTATCTCTTGACGTTACTGGCCCCATACGCGGCCTGAGCCAGGGGCAACCATCGACCTCGCGCTGTTTGCACCCCGTTTTGTATACAAGCAATAAGTGGCATCAAGCACCGCCGTGATTGCCCAAGATTCCCCATATCCGCCTCATCGACGCTACCGACCGTGACCACACCCACCTGGCTTTCCCCGGAAGACTATTCCAAAGGGGAGCCGTTCATGCTGGAGAAAACATCGATCTTCGCGCGTGCGTGGCTGCCGTTGTGCGCGGCATCGCACCTCGCGCGACACGGCGACTACATGAGTTCAACGATCGGGGGTTGGCCCTTGTTTGCGATTCGCGACGACGCATCAATTCGCGCTTTCCGGAATACCTGCCGGCACCAGAACATGATGGTCGTGGAAAAACCGGCCGGTCGGTGCGATGTCCTGCAATGCCGCTACCACGGCTGGCAATATGGCCTCGACGGCCGATTCATTGCAGCGCCGCCGCTGGTGGCGCCAGCCGATCCGACATCGCCGAGCAATCACCTCGCGCCGCTCGCGACGACCGCATGGCGCGGATTGATTTTCAGCAGTCTGCGTGACGATCTGCCCGAGTCCATCGCGTACGCCGATCTTGCCGCGGCGAGCACGGGCGCTGAGAATCAGGGGGAAGTTTTCATGCACGCCCTGACAACCGACGTCGCCTGCAATTGGAAGACTGTCGTCGAACAGCGCCTCGCCGAGCATTGGACGTTCCAATGGCCGATGCTCACGGTGTTGGCGAAGTCCGGTGCGGTGATCGTCGAGCAGATCGTACCGCGAAGCTTCCTAAGAACGCGCGTGGTCAGCATCGTACTTGGCCCTGAACTCGGCCGCGCAGAACTTTCAGCCGCTGCAACGCGCGCTATTCAGGACGCGGTGCCGCACATAGAAGCCATTCAACATCGCTACGAAAGCGGCGATACACGGGCGATCGACGTACCGGCCGCCCACGCATTTCGCGCCAGGGTTCGTTCCGCGACGCGAGGTTGAATCAAATCGTTTGGCCCACGCCGCGACCGACGAGGCAATGCCGGCCGCAATGCGCCGGTCAGAACGGAATGTCGTCATCCATATTGGCGACCGAACCCGCCGGTTTTGCGGATGCAGGTCTTGCCGCGGGCCGCGGCGCGCCGCCCCCGGAGTCCGGGCTGGGCGCTCCGTCGGCTTCGCGTGGCGGCATGTCCCCGCCACCGGATCCGGCGCCGCGGTTCCCGAGCAACTGCATCTGATCGGCGACAATTTCCGTCGTATAGCGTTCGTGGCCTTCCTTATCCTGCCATTTGCGCGTTTTCAACCGGCCTTCGACATAGACGGGAGAGCCTTTCTTCAGATACTCACCGGCGATTTCCGCAAGACGCCCGAAGAACGCAACCCGATGCCATTCGGTTTCTTCCTTGTTTTCGCCCGAGGCGCGATCCTTCCAGCGATGCGACGTCGCAATCGATACATTGGTGATCGCTCCGCCATCTGGCATATAGCGAGTCTCGGGATCCTTGCCGCAGTTGCCCAACACGATCACTTTATTGACGGACGCCATGATTCGTTCCTCCTTCGCCTAGATTTCGCTCGAGCTGATCCGCTCACCAGCATGCTCGGCGGATCGCAAGACCGGTCGCATTGGCAAAGCTACCACCAACCAGACGGCCATGATAGCGGCGCCGAAAACGAACACCGCTTTCGCGCCGAACTGCTCGGCCAGGACCCCACCGACTGCCCCACCGGCAAACAGCCCGATGGCCTGCGTCGTGTTATAGACGCCGATCGCCGTGCCGCGCGCGCTCACCGGTGCAAGCTTCGACACCAGTGAAGGCAAACTCGCTTCAAGGATATTGAAGGCAACGAAGAACAGCAGCAGGCAGAGCGCGATGACCCAAAGCCGCTCGATTCCAAACAGCAGTCCTAGCGGGACGATGAGGACCGCGGCAATCGAACCGATAAACACCATTTTCAACCGACCGCGACGCTCGGCCATGATCAAGGGCGGCATCATCAACGCAAACGAAATCAACACCACCGGCAAATAGACCATCCAGTGGTCTGACAGCGGGAGCCCGCCGTATTCGGCCAGCGCGGGCGGGATCACCACGAATAACGCCATTTGCATTGCGTGCAGGGCGAAGATGCCGAAATTGAGGCGAAGAAGCTCTTTCTCGCGGAGAACATCCCAAAGCGTCGCCGCCCGAACCTGCCGGCTTGGATCGACTCGGTGCGTGGCCTCACGAGGCACGACGTACAGGGTAATGAAGATGGCGGCAAGCGACAACAGGCCGGTCATCGCGAAGATCCCGCCCATACCGATCACGCGATAGAGTGCCGGCGCACCCGCCAGCGACAACGCGAACATCAGACCGATCGATCCACCAATCGCCGCCATCGCCTTGGTGCGATGTTCATCCCGGGTAAGGTCGGCGAGAAAGGCGACGACCGCCGCCGAAATTGCCCCAGCGCCTTGCAATGCGCGGCCAAGAATCGTGATCCAGATGTCGGTGGCGGCCGCCGCGACAAAGCTTCCGATCGCGAAAATCAATAGCCCCACGATGATGGTCTTCTTGCGCCCGAATCGATCGGAGGCCATGCCGAACGGAATCTGCAGCACCCCTTGGGTAAGCCCGTAGATGCCAAGGGCGAGCCCGATGAGCGCCTGATTGGACCCGCCTGTGAGCGAGGGCGCGTGCACCGCGAATACCGGTAGGATCAGGAAGAGCCCGAGCATGCGCAATGCGAAAAGCGATGCAAGCGACCACGTCGCGCGGATCTCGAGTGCGGTCATTGCGGATGATGCGCTCGAAGAACGCATGATGGACGAGAGACTTGCGTAAGGAGAGTCGAACGAGGGGTACGAACGAAGTCGGCTAAACGCGGCAAGATGGCTCTGAGTCGTGGACTCAGTCGTATAGCGAACGATCGCCCTTCTTTCGTATAGTAGCAGGTTTGATGCTCGTTCCAGCCAACGCTTCAACTCCTCTCAGGTCTCAATGCAACTCATTCGAATTCGTGGCGCGCGCACCCACAATCTCAAGAACGTGAATGTGGATCTGCCGCGTGGGAGGCTGGTCGTGATCACCGGTTTGTCGGGATCCGGCAAGTCGTCGCTTGCCTTCGACACGCTCTACGCCGAGGGACAGCGACGCTATGTTGAATCGTTGTCGGCCTATGCGCGTCAGTTTCTCGAGATCATGGAAAAGCCCGATGTCGATCTGATCGAAGGGCTCTCGCCGGCGATTTCCATCGAGCAGAAGGCGACCAGCCACAATCCTCGTTCCACCGTCGGCACGATCACCGAAATCAACGACTACCTTCGCCTGCTCTTTGCGCGGGTCGGGACGCCGTATTGTCCGGAACACACATTGGCGCTCGACGCGCAGTCGGTCGGACAGATGGTCGATCATGTGCTCGCGCTGCCGTCCGATGCGCGCATCACCATCCTTGCGCCGGTCCTCAGCCAGAGAAAGGGCGAGCAGGCCGAGCTATTCGAATCCCTGCGTGCTCAGGGGTTCGTTCGCGTTCGCATCGACGGGGCTACGCACGAGTTGGACGAGATTCCCAAACTGGCCAAGACAACCAAGCACACCGTCGAGGTCGTAGTCGATCGCCTCGCTGCCCGACCGGATTCGAAACAGCGCCTTGCCGAATCGTTCGAGACCGCATTGCGCATTGCCGATGGCCGCGCAATCGCCGTGGAGCGACGTGGCGACGACGAAACGGAACATCTCTTCTCCGCGAAATACGCCTGTCCGATATGCGGCTATTCCTTTGCGGAGATCGAACCGCGATTGTTTTCATTCAATAGCCCGGCAGGCGCCTGTCCCGACTGCGATGGAATCGGGACGATCGACGTGTTCGATCCGAATCGGGTGGTCGCGCACCCGGAATTGTCGCTCGCGGGCGGCGCGATCCGGGGCTGGGACAAGCGGAACCAGTTCACCTTTCAGTTGCTCACAAATCTTGCCGATCACTACGGATTCGACGTCGACGCGCCATACCTTTCGCTGCCGGCCTCCACACGCGATGTCATTCTCAACGGTTCCGATGAAGTGATCGCGTTCTCGTATCTGAATGAAGGCGGCCGCAAAGTAACGCGCAAACACGCATTCGAGGGCGTCATGCCGAATCTCGAACGTCGCTTTCGCGAAACCGATTCGCTTGCTGTTCGCGAAGAGCTCGCGAAGTTCCGCAATCGCCAGGCATGCCGAGCGTGTGGCGGCGCCCGGCTTGGCGTGCCGGCACGCAACGTCCGGATCGGTGGCAAAGCGATCTTCGAGGTGACCCGTCTGCCGTTGCGAAGCGCCGCCGAATTCGTCCGCGACCTCATACTACCTGCGCAAAAAGCCCCCATCGCCGATCGGATCGTTCACGAGATCTCGATGCGCATTCGCTTCCTGATCAATGTGGGCCTCGAATACTTGGCGCTCGACCGTGCGGCGGACACGCTGTCCGGTGGCGAGGCGCAGCGCATCCGGCTCGCATCCCAGATCGGCTCGGGGCTCACCGGCGTGCTATACGTGCTTGACGAGCCGTCGATCGGCCTCCATCAACGCGACAACGCGAAGCTGCTCGAGACGTTGCGCAGCTTGCGCGACCTCGGCAACACCGTGGTCGTGGTCGAACACGACGAGGAGGCCATTCTCGCGGCCGATCACATCATCGACATCGGACCAGGCGCTGGGGAACACGGCGGGCATATCATCGCGGAAGGCCCGCCCGCAGCCATTCAAGCCAACGCTGCTTCGATCACTGGCCAATATCTTTCCGGCGCCCGGCGCATCGAGATTCCGGAACGACGGGTTCGACGCGATGGCGCCCTCCTGCTGACAATCAAAGGGGCCCGCGGCAACAACCTGCGGAATGTCTCCGTGGACATACCGGTTGGACTACTCGTGTGCGTGACCGGTGTTTCGGGTTCGGGCAAGTCGACCCTGGTCAACGATACGCTGTACAACGCGGCCGCCCGACGCCTATACGGATCAGCGGCCGATCCGGCGCCCCACGACGACATTGAAGGACTTGCGCACTTCGACAAGGTAGTCAATGTCGATCAAAGTCCGATCGGCCGCACACCGCGATCGAATCCGGCGACCTACACCGGACTTTTCAGTCCGATCCGGGAGATCTTCGCGGGCGTACCCGAGGCACGGTCACGCGGATACGGAGCGGGACGCTTTTCATTCAATGTGAAGGGCGGTCGGTGCGAAGCGTGCGAAGGCGATGGCGTCATTAGAGTGGCTATGCATTTCCTCCCGGACGTGTACGTCACCTGCGATGTCTGCCACGGCCGGCGCTACAACCGCGAGACGATGGAGATCCTATACAAGGGACAATCTATCCATGGGGTGCTCGACATGACCGTCGAGCATGCGCACGCATTCTTCTCCGCGATTCCGGTCGTCGAGCGAAAGCTGAAGACGCTGATCGACGTCGGCCTTGGCTACGTTCGTCTCGGCCAAGCCGCGACGACGCTCTCCGGCGGCGAGGCGCAACGCGTGAAGCTGTCACTCGAATTGTCCAAGCGTGAAGCCGGTCGGACTCTCTACATTCTTGACGAGCCGACGACAGGGCTGCATTTCCAGGATGTCGAGATGTTGCTCCGTGTTCTTCGTCGACTCCGCGACCATGGCAATACAATCGTCGTAATCGAACACAACCTGGATGTCGTCAAGACTGCCGATTGGATCATCGATCTTGGACCGGAAGGCGGCGATGGAGGCGGCGACATTATTGGCGTCGGAACGCCGGAGAATATCGCGAAGATCAATGCGAGTCATACCGGACGCGCGCTCAGAAGTGTGCTCGCGCGCACCGCATCGCAAGCTGCCGATCACTGAAACGAACGCGGTGATGGCATGTTGACGTGACCGAACGCACGGTGGGACGACGCGTAATGGATCCGGTGCAAACATAGTTGGCAGCCAAGTTGGTCGACCTCTCGATAGTCTTAAGTGCAATGAATATGTGAACTGCTCATAAGACACCCTGCGGAGGTAATCGAACATGCGAATTGAAAAAGTCACCCTCAGTCTCCCGAATGCGACATTGGTAGCGATCGATCGCTATCAGCGCGCGCATGGCCTTGAAGGCCGCGAAGAGGTCATCGAACTTGCCATCACGCTTTTGCGCGATCAGGAACGCGAGGCCGAGCGCGAGACTGAAGGGGCAGAAGATTTCGACGAACCCGAGGAAGATCTCGACGTCGAGTTGGAAATGGGACACGGCGTCAATCAGGATGACGATCGCTGGTAGTTGCATCGCTTCACAGCCAAGATCATCGATCTCGGACGCACATGCGGGCAGCCGCATAGGAACCCGAGGGGACACGCAAGAAGATCAATGCCGCAGGGCAATCACGATCCGCCGTCGCGGCGCATCGATTACGTTTTCTTACTGTGACGACCCGCTTTCCCAATTGTTAGATGGGACGTAGCAGCGGGTAACCCCCACTCAACAAGCAGACTCCCCCTTTGTCAAAAGGGGGCGGCGAAGCGGGGGATTTCTACTGCGCTCCACTCCGCGCAAGCGCCTGTGCCCGAATCGCATCTAAGGTCGTCTGCGTCGTAATGGCCTGGGGGTCGACGCGCAGTTCAATCAGTGCTGGTTTTCCCGATGCTCGTGCGCGCGTGAAGGCCGGCGCGAATTGCGCAGTCTCTTCCACGACTTCACCATGCGCGCCATACGCCTTGGCGAGCGCGCCGAAATCCGGATTGGTCAGCGCAGTGGCATAGACTCGGCCGGGATATTCGCGCTCCTGATGCATCCGAATCGTGCCGTACATGCCGTTGTTCACGACGATGAAGATCACCGCCAAGTTGTAGTGAACTGCAGTGGCAAGCTCCTGGCCGCTCATCATGAAGTCGCCATCGCCACTGACCGCGATCACCAGGCGATCAGGATACGCAACCTTGGTCGCCACACCCGCCGGCACGCCATATCCCATTGCGCCGTTAGTCGGTGCCACCTGCGTACGCCACTGGCGAAACTGCAACCAACGCTGGAACCATCCGGTGAAGTTGCCCGCACCGGTCGTGACCAGACTATCGGCAGGCATGTTCTCGCGCAGCCACAGAACGATTTCGCCCAACTGCACCTTGCCTGGACCCGGTCGCGGTTGTTGCCACGCGACATAGTCGGCGCGCGCGCCCTCCCGCCAAGCTTTCCACCGATCGCCCTTGCCCACGCGCATCGAATGGATCGCGCGCGCGAAGGCTTGCATGCCGGCATTGATCAAGAGCTCGCCCTGGTAGACGCGTCCCAATTCTTCCGCACCGGCATGGATGTGGACGAGCCGCTGCTTGGGTACCGGCACCTGCAAAAGCGTGTATCCGTTCGTGGTCATCTCACCCAGACGTGCTCCGACGACGAACAACACATCGGCGTCTGCAATACGTTGCGCAAGCTTTGGATTGAGGCCGATGCCAACGTCGCCCACATAGTTGTCAGCGCGATTGTCATAGAGATCCTGGAAGCGAAAAGACGTTGCGACGGGCAAGCCGTTCGCTTCCGCAAACGCGCGAAAGTCCGCACAGGCTGCTTCGCCCCACACTGTGCCGCCCAGGATCGCAAGCGGTCGGTCCGCCGATTCGAGAATCTTCTGCAGCCGCGCCATGTCTTCAGACGACGCGCTCGCCTGCACTGCCTGGTACCGGCGGGCATCCGGTGCATGCGCGAGGTCGGTCAACATGTCCTCCGGCAGGGCGAGGACCACCGGGCCGGGACGCCCGGACGTCGCGGTATGAAACGCATGGCTTACATACTCCGGAATGCGTTCGGCGCTCTCGATTTGCGCGACCCACTTTGACATCTGCCCGAACATGCGTCGAAAATCGACTTCCTGAAAGGCTTCGCGATCCGCCATGTCGCGTCCCACCTGTCCGACGAACAAGATCATCGGTGTGGAATCCTGATACGCGGTGTGAACCCCGATCGATGCATTGGTGGCCCCGGGTCCGCGCGTAACGAAGCAGATGCCCGGCCTGCCCGTCGCTTTCCCGTAGGCCTCGGCCATGAACGACGCGTTGCCATCCTGTCGGGCGACGATCAGGCGAATGGCGTCGCGCGCATCGTAGAGCGCATCCAATGCCGCAAGATAGCTTTCACCGGGAACGCAGAACGCGGCGCTGACGCCGTGAATCTTGAGCTGGTCGATGAGAATCTGACCGCCGGTGCGAAGCTTGGTTTGATCGTTCATTGGGATAACCCTCTGGGTGAATCGGTTGCAGAATCATGGATCGATGGGATCGTCGACGAACAACTGGTATGTCTGACGTTTAGGTTTGTCTTGATCCTCCGGGAGGACATACTTGATCGAGCTCATGCCGCGAAGCTCGAGGGGCAGGATCATCACCCGCGCAAACGAAGTGGGCGCGCGCTCCGAGGCGAGGGCAAGCACCGGATCCGGTCCTGCTTCAAACCAAGCCTCGCGCGGCCGTCTGTGGTGTTCGGTTCCGGTGACTTTCACAGTGATCTCGCCCAGCAGCACGCAGCGGATGCCAGGGCCCCGATGTGTGTGCGTGTAGGCGATCCCGCCGATCGGAAAGTCGACCCGATCGCAGCGCATGAGGTACCGTGCCGCCGGATCGAGCGCAATTTTCGATTCCAGCAGCGACGCGCGCATCGGCGCCTGCGCACCGATCACCGCCAGCTCCCATTCGATAATTTCGGCCCCGTTCGCACCAGTCGTGATCCTAAATGCATCCATCCCGAACCAGGCACTGTTCGCGGACAGCGTGACGGCCTGACCAGCGGACCGCAGCGAGACACTCCCGGATTGCACGTAGACAACCCTTGGCGCACGCCCATCGATGGCACGTTCGGTGCGTCCGGCAAGCGTTTCGCCATAGCAACGCAAGACATGCGTATCGGACATGACAGTGACTCCGGAACCGGATACCCGCGATTCTGGCATGGTGTCGATATCAGGGAAAGCGGGCGCGTATCATTCGCAGGTTCGGCGGGGCGGCGGCACCCACCGCCCCATTTCGCAGCGACATCGAGATCAAGGAGAATCCAAAGTGGTCGACGACATTGCCGATTTGCGCCGCATTCTCAAGGAAAATCACGTCATTGCCGTGGTCGGCCTGTCCGGCAACTGGTACCGGCCGAGCTATTTCGCGGCCAAGTACATGCAGGAACATGGCTACAGGGTGATTCCCGTCAATCCCCAGTACGACGAGATCCTCGGTGAGAAGTGCTACAAGTCCCTGCGCGATATCCCGACAAAAGTCGACATGGTCGACTGCTTTCGAAAAACCGAAGACATCCCATCAATCTGCGACGATGCCATCGCGATCGGCGCGCGCGTCCTGTGGCAGCAGCTCGGCGTGATGAACATCGAAGCCGCGAACCGAGCCGAGGCCGCCGGCCTTGAAGCGGTCGTCGACCACTGCGTGAAGATAGAGCATGGCAGGCTCTTTGGTGGACTCGGCTGGATTGGCGTCAATACCAAGGTCATTTCGGCCAAGCGGCCAAGATGGCTCGCCTACTGATAACGCATCGAGGTAGACAATCATGGCTGATCGACAATTCGGTATCGAAACCCTCTGCCTGCATGCCGGACAGATTCCCGACTCATCAACCGGGGCGCGGGCAGTACCGCTGTACCAGACCACCTCCTTCGTGTTCGATTCTGCTGAACACGCGGCGAGCCTGTTCAATCTTCAAACATTCGGCAACGTCTACACACGGATCTCGAATCCCACGACCGCGGTTCTCGAAGAGCGCGTCGCGGCTCTCGAAGGCGGGCGCGCCGCGGTTGCCACCGCAACCGGCCAAGCCGCCGTGATGACCGCACTCGTCACACTATTGCAAGCGGGCGATCATGTTGTGGCGGCCAGCACCTTGTACGGCGGAACGTTCACGCTGCTCGATGTCAACCTGCGCAAACTGGGAATCACGACGACCTTCGTCAATCCCGACGATCCGGAAAATTTCCGGCGCGCCATCACCGACAAGACGCGTGTGGTCTACGCCGAAACGCTCGGCAATCCGCGCATCAACGTGCTCGATATCGAGGCGGTCGCGGCGATCGCGCATGCGCACGGCGTCCCGCTCATGGTGGACAACACGGTCCCCTCGCCCTACCTCTGCCGTCCGTTCGATCATGGCGCGGACATCATCGTGCACTCGGCCACCAAGTACATCGGTGGACACGGCACGACGATGGGTGGGCTCATCGTCGAGTCGGGCAAATTTCCCTGGGACAACGGCAAATTCCCCGGCATGACCGAACCGTCGCGCGGGTACCACGGTGTGCGTTTTCATGAAACGTTCGGCGACTTCGCGTACACCATGCGCGCGCGGATGGAGTCGCTGCGAACCTTCGGCGCATCGTTGGCGCCATTCAACGCGTGGATGCTGCTGCAAGGGCTCGAAACCTTGCATGTGCGCATGGACCGGCATTGCGCCAACGCGATGGCGGTCGCGAAGCATCTCGCAGCACATCCGCAGGTCAAGTATGTC
>JANMUI010001011.1:0-1500 GCA_031391405.1 Betaproteobacteria bacterium | reverse complement strand
CCTGATCGCGCTCCGGTTCGACAACAACGGCGAGGGCGGCATCCTCGCGCTCCTTGCCTACGCCGGCCATCTGCTGCGAAGTCGGCCAAGGCTGGAAGTGCTTGCCGGATTGATCGCGGTGCTAGGCGCCTCCCTCTTCTTCGGGGATGCGATCATCACCCCGGCAATTTCCGTGCTGTCGGCGGTGGAGGGATTGTCCATTGCGACACCTGCATTCGAGCACTGGATCCTGCCGATCACGGCCGCTGTGTTGATCGCATTGTTCGCGATCCAACGGCAAGGAACCGGCAAGGTCGGCCGCTTGTTCGGACCGATCACCATCGTATGGTTCGTGGTCCTCATCGTGCTCGGTGGGCGCAGCATCATCGAGACGCCGCAGGTGCTCGCTGCGCTCGACCCCAGCTACGCGATCGGTTTCGCGGTCACGCATCCTGGTCTCACCTTCATCGTGCTCGGTGCAGTTTTTCTTGCGCTGACCGGGGGTGAGGCGCTTTATGCCGACATGGGGCATTTCGGGCGTTTGCCGATCCGCATCGGCTGGTTCGGTCTGGTGTTTCCCGCACTGATCGTCAACTACTTTGGACAAGGCGCGCTGGTGCTGCGCGATCCGACCGCAATCAAGAATCCGTTCTTTCTGCTGGCGCCGCAAGAATGGGTACTGCCGCTGGTGGTGTTGGCGACGGCCGCGACAGTGATCGCCTCGCAGGCAACGATCTCGGGCGCCTTCTCGGTCGCGCAGCAGGCTTCGCGCTTGGGCTTTCTGCCGCGCCTCGATATCGATGTCACCTCCGATACCGAGCGCGGTCAGATCTACATCAGCAAGTTGAATTGGCTCCTGCTCGCGCTCGTGCTGCTTCTGGTGGTGACGTTCCGCAGCTCGAGCGCGATTGCGTCCGCCTACGGGATCGCGGTCGCGACCACGATGGTGCTCGAGACGACGCTGATCATCATCGTGGCAATCGCGATGCCCGGGCGCGCGAACCCGTTCTTGCTTGCGCTGCTCGTGGTGATCGGTCTGGTCGAGTTCGTATTCTTTGCCAGCAACGCGACCAAGATCGCCGACGGCGGCTGGTTTCCGCTTCTCGTCGCCATCATCGTGTTCACGATTCTCACCACATGGAAGAAGGCCACCGACCTCATTCATGCAAGCGAGGTGCGGCGCCGCGTCCCGTTGGCCGGGTTCATGTCGATGCTTGGCGACTCGATCCGGCACGTTCCCGGCACCGCGATCTTTTTTACCAGTGACCCGGATAGCGTTCCGAGCACTCTGCTGCACAATCTCAAGCACAACAAGGTCCTGCACGAACGGATGGTGTTTGTTCACATCCGCACCGAAGACGTGCCGCGCGTGCCGGAGGACGAGCGCACCGATGTCGATGTGCTCGAACCGAAGAAGCTCTACCGCGTCGCGCTGCGCTACGGGTTTCGCGAAGAACCGGAGATCATGAAAGGGCTCGCGCTGCTCGAGCGGCGTGGGCTCAAGTTCGAATCGATGGAGAC
>JANMUI010000986.1:0-19687 GCA_031391405.1 Betaproteobacteria bacterium | reverse complement strand
GTTTCGCGCGCGGAAGATGTCGAGGCCCTCGCGCGCGCGACGCTCGATCGATACGGCGCAGTGCATGTTGTATGCAACAACGCGGGTGTCGCGCCGCTTGGCGCGGTTTGGGAGAGCACGACTGCCGACTGGACGTGGGGGATGGGCGTGAACGTATGGGGCGTGATTCACGGCGTACGGGTGTTCACGCCTATCATGCTCGCGCAAGGCGTCGAAGGCCACATCGTGAATACCGCCTCGGTAGCGGGCCTCATCTCACCGCCTGGAATGGGCGTCTACAACGTCACCAAACATGCGGTCGTCGCCTTGACCGAGTCGCTCCATCACGACCTGATTCGAGCCAACGCGAAGATTCGATGCTCAGTGGTGTGCCCAGCATACTTTCCGTCAGGCATAACCGATTCCGAGCGGAATCGACCCAGTGGACTGCAAAACGCTGACGGAAAAAAGACCGCGCAACAACTTGCGATGGAAGCCACGATGAAAAAGGCGGTCTCATCGGGCCGGCTGAGGGCGGGTGATGTCGCCGAACAAGTGTTTCTCGCGATTCGCGATGAGCGGTTTTATGTCATCACGCACCGGGCGATCAAGCAGGCAATCGAGACGCGCATGCGGGACATTCTGGACGAACGCACGCCGACTGATCCAATGGGCGGGCGGTAGGAATGGCGCCTACTACGTAAACGCGTTTCCCGTTTCCCGTTTCCCGTTTCCCGTTTCCCGTTTCTCGTTTCTCGTTTCCATTCACCCGGCTCCCCGCCCGCGGGAATCAGGCCCTCACTTTACGACCGGCGCGGCATTGACCAGACGATAGTAGAGGCCGTTTGAATCATCGCGCAGAAGCACAAGCTTGCCCGCAACCGTGACCGGCTCCGTGGTGAATCGCAATGCCTGTTTTGCAACGACTTCGACGACCGCCTCGGGCCCGCCTGGCATGCAGAACGCTCAACTTGGGGCGATCGAGGTCAGCAGAAACTGCTGGGGTCGATCATTTCGCGCAGGACCGGGCTATTCTGGCGAACGTCTTGCATGGTGGGCTTCACATTCGCTGCGGCAACCTTCTCGACGAACTTGTAGTTCATCGATCAGGCCCAGGATCAAGCGGTCACCGGTTCTCCGATTGAAGCGACCTGGCCCTGAAGCGGCTCGAACGAGCCATCCGCCATTCGATCGAACATGGCAGGAAGATTGAGAATCGGCACGATCGCGGTATCGTCCAGAAAGCACGAGTGCGCGATATGCGCCCAGCGTACGCCTGGAAGCGCACATGCGTTCTGATCGTCGACCGCCATTGCAGCGGGAAACGTTTGGAGCGCGAGACAGCCGAAACCGAGTCCATTCGGATCACCTGTCTCGAACGAGACGATCGCGTGGAATCGCGCGACTGTGTCGATCCCATCCACGCGGGCGGCCCCACACCAGATCTCCGGATCGAAGAGTGGCACGAGTTGGTTCCGCCATCGGACGAGCCATTGACAATGACTTGGGGCACACGGCACCCAGATCGGCTCGACGTTTTCCATCACCTCGACCATTTCATGGAGCGCGATCGCGACGGTTTGGGTCGCACCGATCTGCATGCGCAATGCCCTAGCGGTGGCCACGACGGTGCTCCAGGTTCGCAATTGTGATGTTCGACAGAGCACGCCCTGGACAGTGAAAACCAACACCATCGGGCAGGTGTGCGAGCGAAATGTCGAGTGTCCCGGAGTGCTGCATGCAGGCGGGTAGCGGCTCCAACTGAACGTTCTTTTCCGGGACTGTGCGTACGCTGTCGCACAGCAGGCCGAAGGGCTCCTTGCCTGCCAGTGCGATCAAAACCAACGGACGCATCGGACCGGGCTCCGGGCGCAGCGATTTCGACAATCGGTACATCGGAACGAGCTGCCCGCCGTGTTCCAGCGTGCCGAAGCCCATCGAGCGCACGTCCGCACTTTCGTCATGCAGATCGTCGGCATCCTTTACCGCGGGTGCGTCACGGACATTCAAGACCAGCGTGATGCCGTCGAATGTCACCGCGACATAGCCGGCCTCGGCGCGATCAGGCTGCGCTCTTGAGCTCATCGGCACGACCCTCTACTAGTTTTCCAATATGCGCCATCAGTTCGACGTCGCTATATGGCTTGGTGAGATAGACGGTGACGCCGGATTTTTCGGCCAACTCGCGGTGCTTGGCTTGGGAGCGCGATGTAATCATGATGATCGGAAGGTTGCGCGTTTCGGCCCGCTTGCGCAGGTGCGCGGTGAGCTCGAGACCGTTCATGTTCGGCATCTCGAGGTCGGTAATGACCAGGTGCGGGCGGAATTTTTCAATCGCCTGGACCGCCTCCACACCGTCGTTTGCCGATTGGCAATCGACGCCGGAATCACCGATCAATTGCATGAGCGATCGCCTGACGCCTAATGAGTCGTCGACGACGAGAACGCGTGTCTGCTCCGCCACTGCCGCTAATTCGCCTGACTGCGCGTTTCTCTCGAAGTCGGCGGGTGACCGTAGCATTTCGGGAACATCGAGCAGCGGCGCGATCGTGCCATCGCCAAGGATCGCGACGCCGGCCACCCCGCGCACGCGGCGCACGAATCGACCCATGTCCTTGGTGATCAAATCGCGCCCGTCGACGATCGATTCGACGAGGACTGCATATGTCCGATCGTCGCCACGGATCAGGACAACGGAGTGATCTTCCATCGCCGTGATCTGATCCTTGACCTGTCGGACACCGCAAAGGCCCGCAAGGGGCTTGGTCGGATAGAGCCGATCGCGGTGCTTGAAATGGGATTCTCCGGCGACATCGAGGAACTCGCCCGACTCGGGTGCGAAAGCCTGATCGATCGTGTGCGTCGGCAGCGCAAATAACTGCGCACCCGCACGGACCAGCAGCGCATGCACCGAGACGAGCGATGCGGGAATGCGCATCTCTATCGTCGTGCCTTGGCCCGATCCGTTCGAGCGGATATCGATCGTGCCTTTCAGCGTGAGAATCCGATTGTGGACCACATCTAGACCAACGCCGCGTCCGGAAATCTCGCTCACTCGATCGCGCGTCGAGAACCCGGGCAAAAGGATCATGCGCGCGAGCTCGCGCTCGTCCGCCACGCGATCCGCCTTCAGCAAGCCCCGTTCGATCGCCTTCGAACGGATTGCCGCGAAATCAAGCCCGCGACCATCATCGGAACAGCGAACGACCACTGATTGGCCCTGCCGCGTGAAGCTCAGTTGGATCCGCGCGATATCCGCCTTGCCGAGCAGTCCGCGTTCCTGCGCCGACTCCACCCCATGATCCACGGCGTTCCGCAGAATGTGCAGCAGCGGATCGGCAAGTTTGCTCAAGACTTCACCATCAAGAAGCGTCTCTCCGCCCTCCACTTCCAATTCGGCTTTTTTTCCGGTGGCCTGGCACGTTTGCCGGACGTTGCGCGTGAGCCTCGGAAGCATGCTCTTTACCGGCGCCATGCGCGTCGTGGTGGTGATGTACTGAAGGTCTTTCCTGATCCGATCATGCTGGAGGTAGACCGCGGTAAGTTTCGCCAGGTCTTCCTCGAGCAATGCACTCATGCCGCGCACATCGGATGTCTCTTCAGAAAGCGCGCGACTCACCGAATGCAACTCGTTGTATTGGTCCATCTCTAGCGGATCGAACCCGCCGATGCGGGCTTTATCGCCGCGCGTTCGCATTGCCGCGAGGCCGCGCACATCCACCAGGTTTTCGAGCTCGAATATTCTTTTCTGCACCGCCAGGTTCTGGGTGAGCAACTGCCGTGAGTGGTTCGTGGCGTTCTTGAGCAACGCTTGCAGCTGGCCGATCTTGATCGCGAGCTCGCTCGTCAGCCGGAACAGTTCGTCCACGGTGGTGACGGGAACGCGCAGGGCTTGCTGCGCGACCAGGGCCGCCCCACGTGCCTCAGCTTGAGGTGTCGATTCTGACGCGGCCTCTGCTTTCGGCGGTGCCGGAGCTTTTCGCGTGGGCTTCGTAGCCACTGCGGGCGCTTCTGTCTTCACCTGACGCGCAGAGACCGGCGCCTGCTGCGGCTTCTCGGTCCCAACGTCGGATAACAACTGATCCAGATCGAAATCGGATGGCGCTTCGGCGCTCGTCTGTTCGGCTTCGGCGCTTATCTGTGGCGCCTCGTCGTCCGACGGCGACCCCGGGACTGGCACCGATTCATCCAACAATTGCGAGAGGTCGAATGGGGCCTCGTCACTCCCCTGTGTCGCCTGTGTCGCCTGTGTCGCCTGCGTTGTCTGCGTTGTCTGCGTGGTTCCGGCCTGGTGGGGCTCGTCCAACAACGCCGTCAACTCGAACTCGGGTTCCGCTTCCGCCAAATTCCCTTCTGGAGCGTCAGTGGTATCGGCATGTTCTGATGATGCGCCCGAGGAAATCCTTACCTCAGGGTGAAGCGGTTCCGTGGGATGAGCGTTGGAAACTTCGCCATCCGCCGACTCCAATTCGTCGAGCTCGCCGCGATCAATGCGGTTCGCCCAGTCAAGTACCGACTGCAATACATCGCGAGCGTCGGTCGGTGCGTCGTCCTCTCCCAATAGTGAAGAGGTCATCTGCTCCAGGCAGGCCGCAACATTGAGAAGCACCTCGGCGATGGCCGGCGGCACCGCGGTCTGCTCGCGCTCGAAGTATTCGAGAATATCCTCGGTATGGTGCGCGATATGGGCCAAACCTTTGATCCCGACGATATGGGCCGAGCCTTTGAATGTGTGGGCGATGCGCTTTGCATGGACAAGGTCCGCGGTCGTCGCGGCCCCGGTAGCGATCTTCCCGATCAACTCCGACAACTCGGCGGCCTGGCCGGGCGCGTCCTGCATCAGACCATCGAAAACGCTCTGATCGACATCTGTGGGAATTTCGATCGACACGTCCGCATCAGTGGCGACCGTTTGTCGCGGCGGGCCTTCATCCGCCGTCATCGCGCTGTCGAGGGTCGGCACCGCCAGCAGCATCTCGATGAGATCCCCCTTGCCCGAGGAATCCATCGTGACCGGCGACCCTGAAATGTGCGAGGCAAGGCGTTCGCACCTGCCGATATCTGTGGTGGCGCCAAGATACGCAATGGTGAGCGCCGGCCACCCGTCGAAGAATGGCTGCAGCGCCGTCCAATTCGCATCGGGCAAAGCTGCGGTTGCGATCAGACTTTCGTTGATGACATCACAGCCGGCGACCAATCCGAGCAATCCGAGCAGATGCGCAGTGTCCCGGATCCTCCCGACATGTCCGACGTACTCCTCCAGGGGCCCCGCAACCCCCTCGGGCGTCACACTCGCTTGAATGAGATCCGCATAGGACCTCTGCAGGTCCGGCGCTACGCTTTCAACTTCCGATCGAAACGCGCCGATCAGCTCCGACATGTCGTTGCGGCTCACGTCGTGCCCTCCCCGAAGCACTCCTCGAACACATCGACAACGCGGCTTATCGGCGCATTCATCATGCCGCTTTCTTCAATGAGCGCGTATTCGTACCAGTGAATTCGGCGCTTTCGACGAATTTGGGCAGCTTGAACTGGCCCACCGCCTGCACCAACAGCTTCGCCGCATCCGACAACGCCCTTGTTTCGACCACCTGCGCCTCCACCTGCGTGGCGGTTTTCTCCGTGCTCTTGCCGATATGCGCGACGCGTTGCTGAAGATGCATCGCGATCGTTTTTTGCGTGCCGGCACCGACCGCTATCTTCTGCACCAGGGCGGCCAGGTTCGCCGTGATCTGCTGGGTCTTCTGCATCTGCTCACCGGCTTTTTGCGCGGCATCCGACCCCTCGACCACCTGATCGATCGTCTTGTTCATGGTCGCGATCGTCTCATTGGTTTCGACCCGGATATTGCCGACCAGGGTCTCGATCTGGGCCGTCGCGTTCTGCGACGATTCGGCCAGTCGCTGGACCTCTTCGGCAACAACCGCGAAACCGCGTCCCGCCTCGCCCGCAATGGCCGCCTGCATCGCCGCGTTCAGCGCCAGCACGTGCGTCCGTTCCGAGATCTTGTTGATGAGGCCGACGATGCCGCCGATCTCCTGCGAGCGTTCGCCAAGCCGCTTGATCCGCTTTTCCGTTTCGGCGATCGTCTCGCGGATGCCATCCATGCCCTTTACCGTGCCGCCCACGCGCTCCAGCGCAACGTCGGTCGATTCGGTCGCTTCCTTGGCGGCCTGGTTGGTGTTGTTCACGAGCTCGGCGACCTGCGTCATGTGATCGACCGCTTTGGCGAGGTTATCGATCATCTGCTGCACGCCTTGACGTTCCTCGGTCGCCACCTTGTGCACTTCGTCGGCCTGTCCGCGCACCTTCTGCGACACGTCCTCCACGCGTCCGGCGATCCGCGCAACATGGTGGAGCACCTTCGCAGTCTCTTCCGTTAGCGCGTTCACCGAGTCAGCCACCGGGCCCATGACGCCCTCGGACACCGGAGCGTGAACCGTCAGATCGCGCTGCGCGATCTGGTGCACCGCTTGCAGCATTTCCACGACCGAGTTGTTGAGCTCCTCGTTTTCCGCCTCGGCTTTGCGGCGCGCCGTGTCGGCGATTTCTTTATCCGCCTCCACTCTGCCAAAAAGCGCGAGCTGGTCATCGAGAATCTGGTTGACGGAACGGCCCAGGTCGCCCAATTCGTCGCGGCGCGTGATCTGCTGCAGCGCCGAGACATCCCCGCGCTGTACGCGCTGGATCATGTCCTGCAGGGCGGCCAACGGACGCGTGATCGAGCGCGTGTTGAGCCACGCGATGATCAACGACAGCAGCAAGGCTAGCGCACCGAAGGCAAACGTCATGCGTCCGGCGAAGGCGAAGTCCGCCTTGATCTGCTCATAGCCCGCCTGATTGTCCCTGCGCTGGAACACCGTGTATGCATCGACCGTCTCCTGCCAGTGCTCCACCTCCGCTCGCGCCTCAGTAAACAGGAGCCGGATCGCCGCGTCATACCGGCCTTGGCCGGCAAGCTGCAACACGCGATTGTTGGCGTCACGCGCCTCGCCGGCTGCTTTCGTGATCTCTTCGCGCAGCTTCTTGCCCTCGGCAGAAGCGGGAAGCTTTTGGAGCTCGGTCCATGCCTTATCGTAGGCCGCCCGCGCCTCGGTGATCTTGGTCCGCTGGCGGTCCAATTCCGCCGGGTCGTCCTTCAAAAGCAGCACCGAGCGGATCACGCGCGACACGATGTGTACCGATTCGGACATCCCTTCCAAGAGCTCGATCTTCTTGAAGTTGTCCGAGACGATGTCATCAACCTCATGCTCGATCCGGGTTTCCAGGCCGCCGGTCGCGATCATCTCGATGACCAGAATCGCCAGCACCAGCCCGAAGCCGATTCCCAGGCGAACCCAAATCTTCAAATCCGCGAGAGAAAATCTCGCCTTCTTCTGCTTTTCTTGATTGCTCGGCTTGTTGGCCATGATGCGCTCCGTGTTCCGCTAACTTCTGGTGACGGTCGACTTCAAGACCGCCAAATGTCCTGGTCGATACATCAAACCGCCAGCTGCTGGGCCAGCACGTCGATGAATCGTTGATGGTCGAATTCGAGCCATACCGTCCCGTCATGCAAGTAGGCGAGCGGTACGTAGTCTTCCAGCGCGGTCGGCAATGCCGGTGTGGCGACGCGCGCCGATTCGGTCATGCGCAGGCGCTTTGGCACGCCGTCCACAATCACCGCCGCCGCACCGTCTCCCTTGCCGAATACCAATAGGAAAGACGTTGACTTGGTGTCGCGGGCAATCCCCATGTAGGTGGCGATGTCGAAAACCGGTACAAGACTGCCGTGGAGATTCGCGAAACCGATGAACCAAGGCGCCGTGTTCGGCATGCGATAACACGGCACCATTTCCGAGAGCTCGCTTGCCTCACCGAAGGCCGCCAGCAGCCGGAGCGGCCCGATTCGGTAAGCCTGGCGAACGATCAGGGACTCAACGTTGCTGGTGCCGCGCACGGCGGCCCCTTGATGCTGCGACCGGTGCGCCAGCGCGACCGACGGAGGCAACAGCACCTCCCCGGATATGTTGACGCCGGCCGCCCCAAGCGCGGCCGCTTCGGATGCATCAATGGCAACAGTTGAATTCATGATCGACGCCGTGTACTAGCTGCTTAGGGTTTGATTAAAGGGCTTGCAACTGCTCGAGAATCTGCGCCGACGTGTACGGCTTGGTCACGAGCGCCTTCGCGCCCAGCATCTGCGCCCATACGCGATCGGCCTTCTGGTCTTTTGACGTCACGAAAATCACCGGAATACCCCTGGTTTCGGGATTTGCTTGCATGGTCCGGGCGGCCTTGAATCCGTCCGTGTCACCCATGTTGACGTCCATCAGGATTGCGTCGGGCCGCTCGGATTTTGCCTTCTCGATCGCTTGCGCGCCGGAAGTGGCGGTCGACACGAGGTAACCGGCGGCCGAAACGATCTTCTCGAGATTCGCGAGATCGGGTTTTGCATCATCGACTACGAGAACTTTTCGAATAGACAATTGAATCTCCTCAGTTGCGCTGTGAATCAGAAAAAGCAATGCCAAAAAAGGTGGCCGTTGCGCGCCTTTACACCGCGACTTCGGTCGCCTCCGTCACGGGGAGGAACTTCGCGATGGTCTCGAGGAGCTTCTCCTCATCGACCGGTTTCGTCAGGTAGGCATCGCACCCGGCCATCGATCCGCGAATCTTGTCGAAGGTCGAGCTTTTGCTCGTCAGCATGACTACCGCTGGCGTCTTACCGGTGCGTTTTTTCGACTTGATCATTTTGCAGACCTGATAGCCGTCGACGCCGGGCAGGATCACGTCGAGGAATACGCAGGTGTACTGTTTCTCACCGGACATGCCGATCGCCTGCTCGCCGGTTTCCGCGTAGTCGACGTCAAACCCGAATGGAGCAAGCTTCGCTTCCATGAATTTTCTAACCGGGAGTGAATCGTCGACGACGAGCACCCGCTCGGTCTTGCGTGTCGGCTTATCGGCCTGCGCGCCGCCGAGCATGGCTTCTTCCATCATCTTGAGCGTGCGCGTCCACAAGAGGGGACGGGGCATGATCAGATGGCCTTCGATGGCGGGGCGATTGCCGATCATCAGCACGCGCGCCTTGCCATGGTATTTCGTGTTGATCGCCTTCATCGCGTCCATGCAGCGCGGATCCTCGACGTCGATCATGAACAGGTCTGGCGCAATCGCCGGTCCCCCGACAACAAACGGGACGAAGCGCGGATTGCGGCGTGCGGACAGGCCGAAGATGCTGCCAAGCACCGATCGCTCGACCGGATTGAACCCAATGGTGGCCACTGAGTAGACTGGAACGTCAAGGCTCTGCGCCTTGGCGTCGTTGCCCATCATTTGGGGCCGGAGGGCTGCACTAGTCATGATACGGGTCTCCCTGATCCCGAGAGTGCTGTCATCGGATTGGCCTTCTTGTTGGACGCCGCGTCGGATGAACCGGACGCCGCGACATTCGGAAGGGGAACAGTGCGATCGTGCGTCATACGGCGATCGACATCGGCGGTCGTTGAATGCGTTAAATCGGCCGTCTCCGCCGCCGCGAAAAATACCGGAATGAAATCGAGAAGCTCGCGCGCCGAACCGAGCCGGTCAGACGGTTCATGCGCAAGCAGCACATCGATAAGAGGCTGAAGGGCGCTCAGGCGCTGCGGCAATTGCGGCGGCTGGCCCTGATCGGAATGTTCGTTCGTGCGCTGTGAGAGATCGGCCGAAAACGGCTTGCGACCGACCAGCATCTCGTAGAGCAGCACGCCCAGGCTGTACAGGTCGCTACGCGCGTCGGTTGGTTTGCTGAGAGCATGCTCAGGGCTTACGTATTGCGGTGTACCAAACGCTTCATCGTCTTGCGAACCGCGAGCGGCCTTGTCTTTCGTCTGGGCGATGCCGAAATCGGCGATCGCAATGCTGCCGTCCTCGCGCAACATGACGTTGTCGGGCTTCAGATCCATATGCAGGATCCCGGCCTCGTGAATCGCCGCCAGCCCCGCCGCGATCTGCGCGAGAGTCCGCAGCGCGTTGCTCGGACGAACGCCGGCGGCGATCAATGCCCGCAAGTCGCCGCCACTGACATACTCCATGGCAATATAGGCGTAAGCAGCCGTGAATTCCTGCCGGAAGATACGAACGACGTTCGGATGGCGAAGCTGAGCGATGAGGGCGTGCTCTTCGATGAAGCGCTGAACGAGCGCTTCGTTGTCGATGATGTCGAGGACCTTGAGCGCATGCGGCGCACCGCCTTGCGACGGGAGTCCGAGGTACACGGTGGACGTTCCGCCTCGACCAATCCGCCGCACGACGCGGTAGCCTTCGATTTTCGGCGTCGGCCCGCCGGTCGCAGAGGACGATTCCTCGGTGATGGCGCCTCGTGGGGCCGTCTTCCTGAGTCCTACCGCCTGCGCCAGCAACGAAGCGTTGTCGGTCAACACCTTCAGCACGCTGCCGCTACTGCGTGTATCGGACCGCGACTTTGCGTCTTGGGTGAACCCGACCACCTCGAACACGCGAACGGGGCCCGGATGCTGATTCAAGAATACGATTTCGCTTCGACCGATGGTGATGGCCCTGGCAATACGTTCCCGCAGCGACTGCTCGACTACGATGCTCCAGGCTCTGGCGCCTGACCAGTTGCAGAGCTTGACCGCCAACTCGCACGCGACCGCTTGTCCAGGATCATTCGCGACGGTGCCAATCGTTACCGGAACACCGATTCCGTGAATGCCGATCGTGAAAGCAAGCGCGTTCTCGCCGTTCGAGGCTTGTGCCGCGCGTGCCCCACGCAATCGGGTCAATTCGATTTGGAGTTGGATCGCGGCCTTGGTCGCCTGCACCGCGCCGTCGAGTGGAGCAGCGAGCCCGGGTCCGAATGCCGCCAGGAGGCGATCTTCTCCGAGGTCGAGCACACATCCTTCGTGAGCGAGCACCACTTCACACACCACACGGTGAAGCTCGCGAATTTGGGCGCTGGCGTCTCGCGCGGACCCGCCCGACGTATAGGGGCGAATCCGATGGATGTTTGCGCGTAACAATACATTGACGCTATCCCGAGTTGCCCTGTCGCGATGTGCAAGCGGCGCAAGCGGCCCGGAGTTGGACGCGGCCCCACTAACGGGGGGACGTGCCTTGGCGCCCGCATCTTGCGGTCGGGTGCGGAGCGTCCGGTCAATTCCCGGCGCAACGGTTTTATCTGCAATCATCTGGCCGTCCCCGTAAAGGAGGATTAATTTGTAACAACGAGTCAAATGATCGGCGCGCGTTTGCGTTGTCCCCATCGGGCAACACCCTGGAGTCTTGTCAGGGAATCCCCTATCGGAATCGCCTCGATGACGGATTGCGCATTCACATCACGCGCTTGTGCACTATGCAACATGCCCGCGCGGCAACCGCGAAACTCCGGTAGGCACGTTCGTTCGATCTGCGGTCGTCGAAAGCGAATCGTCGTTATCAACGGTGCGATGCAGGCAACCGTCAAGTGCGGCTGACCAATGCAATGGCGAGCGTTCGGAAATACCCGTTTGCATGCAGATATCCACGTCTGCGTACTTGCGGTATCGTTGGCCGGATGACCGCCACTCGAATCCACCAGTATGCTTTGGCCGCGATCGCGGTTGCGATCGGCATGTTCGCCTCGGCGGCCGAGGCGCAGACCTACCCGTCGCGCACGATTCAGATCGTTGTGCCCTATACACCCGGCGTCGGCGCTGACATTCTCACCCGCCTACTGGGCCCAAGGCTCGCTGAAGAGTGGAAAATCGGTGTCGTCACCGACAATCGCGCGGGTGCGAGCGGCAACATCGGCGCGGAGGTGGTCGCCCGGGCCACGCCTGACGGGCACACCTTGCTGTCGGCGGCGACGGCGTTCACCACCAATCCAGCCATCAATCGCAGGCTGCCGTTCGATCCGATCAAGAGCTTCAAGCCGGTAATCCTGCTCGCGACGAGCGATGTGTCGGTCTGTACTTCCGCACATTCGTCCATATCGTCCATCAAGGAATTGATCGACACCGCGCGCGCGCAGCCCGGCAAGCTCCACTACGCCTCGCCAGGGAACGGCACACCGCATCATCTTGCGATGGAGCTGTTCAAGATGGAAGCGAAGATTGATCTCGTGCATGTGCCTTACAAGGGCACCAGTGGCGCCACTACCGACCTCATCGCGGGGCATGTCCAGGCGATGATGGTGCCGACGCAGACCGCCGCCCCATATCTCCAGAGCGGCAAGCTGCGCATGCTTGCATTGCTGAGCGCACATCGATCGGGCGCGTTTCCGCAAGTGCCGACCCTGATCGAGCTCGGCATGCCGGGCCTCGAAGTGAAGACGTGGTACGGCCTTTTCGCTCCGAGCGGCACGCCGACCGCCGTCGTCGAAAAACTCAACGTTGCCGTCAACGGTCTCCTCAAGCAATCCGAGATTCAGGAAGCGTTGGCCAGGCAGGGCATGAATGCCGCCGGCGGGACCGCGGAAGACTTCGGCAATCTGGTGAAGGCGGAGCTCGAACGCTGGCGCCAGGTCGTGGACGCCGCCAAAATTTCCGCCGACTGAATCGACTGGATAGTGACACCATGGAACACTTGATCGACCTCGCCGCCGCCTATCGCATCCTCGCTGCACACGACGTGATCGATGCCTACGGCCATGTCAGCATTCGATCGGAACGCAATTCCGATCGCTACTTCCTCGCGAAACATCTCGCTCCGGAGCTGGTGATGCCGGGGGACATGATCGAATACGACCTCGACAGCAACCCGATCGAGGGCAACGGACGCCAGTCGGTGCGCGAGCGTTTCATTCACGGCGAGATCTACAAAGCGCGTCTGGACATCATGTCGGTGGTCCACAACCACTCGCCTTCAGTCGTTCCGTTCAGCATCACAAACCAGCCGCTGCGCGCGATCTTTCATATGGCGGCGTTCATCGGCAATGGCGTCCCCAATTATGAAATCCGCGATTTCGAGGAAGGAACGGACCTTCTCGTCAAGACCCCGTATCTCGGAGAGGCACTTGCCAAGACCCTCAAGGATTGTCCGGCCGCGTTGATGCGTGGACACGGCGCCGTCGTCGTCGGCGAAACACTTGTGCGCGCGGTGGGACGCAGCATCTATCTCGAGCTGAGCGCGAAGATGCAGATGCAGGCGATGCTTCTCGGCCGGCCAGGCGCAAAGATCGCCACGCTCGATGACAAGGAAGTCGCCGCCTCGGTGCCGAACCAGAACTACAACCGTGCCTGGCCGATGTGGCGGGCGCGCGCACTCGAGCAGATGGGCATCAAAGGGTAAAGAGTCCGATGGATTCGTTCCCCGGCAAGGTCGCCGTCATCACCGGTGGTGCGAGCGGAATCGGTTTCGCACTCGCTAAACGCGCCGCCGGCGAGCGCATGAAGATCGTGCTCGCAGATATCGAAGCACCCGCTCTCGAAGTGGCCGAGCAGGCGATTCGGGATATGGGCGCGGAAGTCTTCGTGATGGTCACGGACACCACCAAGCCCGCATCCGTTGAAGCGCTTGCGCATTCGGTATTCGATCGATTCGGCCGGGCCCATCTATTGTTCAACAACGCCGGCGTCGGCGGCGTGCGCACCAAAGCATGGGAAGCCACCGCCAACGACTGGGCATGGGTAATGGGCGTGAATGTGTTCGGTGTAATCAACGGCGTGCGTGCGTTCACGCCACGCATCCTGAAACAAGGCGAGCCCGCGCATATCGTGAATACGGCATCGGTTGCGGGATTCGTTGCGATGGCGGACACCGCGCCGTACGCTGTATCGAAACATGGCGTCGTGGCGTTCTCGGAAGTGCTGTATCACGATCTGCGCGCGGCGAATGCCCCGATCGGCGTGTCGGTGCTCTGCCCGGCGTTCGTGCCGACCAACATTTGGAATTCGCCGCGCAATCGTCCACCCGAATTGATCGATCGCGCGGAAACAACCGAAGAGCGAACGCGGCGACTAGAGGTGAAGAAGGTGCTCGATAAGGGCAAGGTCACGGCCGAGCACGTTGCGGACCTCACTTTCGAAGCGATACGCGAAGGACGTTTCTACATCTTCCCGCATCCGAAAATCCTGCGTGATGTGCGAACGCGGATGGAGGATGTGTTGGCGCTACGCAATCCAACGCGGACGGCGTAGGCGTTTGCGCTTTCCGAGTCGGAAGCGTCCGGAAGCTTGTGGGCTAGAATCAATCATCATCCGCTCAGGAGCCTGTCGATGAACCGCTCTCCCCTGCTGTTCGCTCCGATTGCGCCGCGTCTCGGGCAACAGTATCTCCTCGCGACCCTCGCGCTGTTCACGGCGGCACTAATGCTCATGGCCCGCGCGCCAATCATCCCGCACTGGAATGCGGCGTCCGAGGCAAAGCCTGACTTCAAGCAATCACCGCCCTTCATCCTCTGCGGCAGCGCCGTTCCCGGCGACCTTCACGATCCCCTTCTCAATGTCAATGCCGACGGCAGCCCGCGCCCGGTGGCGCAAGTCGTTTCTTCCGAGCCGCTCGCGCATGCGCCCGGCAAGCGCATCACCATTGCGCTCGTCACCTTCGCGCCGGGCGCGTGGAGCCCGCCACACGTCCACGGCGGTACTGTCAATGTCTGGGTGCTGAAGGGGACGGTCCGCTCGCAACTCAACTATGGACCCATGGAGGTCTTCCAACCGGGTGGCACGTTCTTCGAACCAATCGGCGGCGTGCACTCGCATTCCGGAAATGTCAGCATGACGGAGGAGGCGCAGGTGCTTGCCATCTTCGTGCACGAGGATGGGGCGACGTTGACGACCTATCTGAAATGAGGACATTGGGTCTGAGCAAGCCGCTGCGGTCGATCTTGACGGCGGATGGAGCCTTCCGATGACGCCGTTTCGGCAGGAAGTCCGATTCGCGCGGACGCGTGACGATCTGCGCATCGCCTACGCCGTGTCCGGTCGCGGCTATCCGCTGGTTCGATGCCCACATTGGCTGACCAGCATCGAACACGATTGGAAAACGCCCGTCATTGGTCCGTGGCTGCGTGAATCCAGTGCACACTGGCACCTCTACCGATACAACACGCGCGGCTACGGGTTATCGGAGGGCGAAGGCACACCGCTCTCGATCGACGCCTTCGTGGCGGACCTCGAAGCCGTCATCGATGCCGCGAAGCTCGATAAGTTCGCGCTGTGGGGGCCTTCGGGCGGCGCGAAGCCGGCGATCGCCTACGCCGCGCGTCATCCCGAGCGCGTGAGCCACCTTGTGCTGACCGGTGGCGTGGCACGAGGCAAATTGCGCAGCAACACGACCGCGGCTGACAAGGAGCGCTTTCTCGCAATGGTGAAGCTTATCGAGCTTGGCTGGGGACAGAACCATTCAGGGTTCCTGCAGATGATGACCTCGCAGTTCTTTCCAACCGCTACGCTTGAACAGATGCGCTCCTTCAATGAATTGCAGCGACTGACTGCTACGCGTGCTCAAGCGGCCCGGATGGTGATGGCAATGGCGGGAGTCGATGTGTCGCCGATGCTCGCCGACGTGCGCGTTCTGACCCTGGTCATGCATTCCCGTGGCGACATACGTGAACCCGTCGAGGAGGCGCGCGTGATCGCCTCGTCGATACCGGACGCCCGCCTGGTAATCGTGGATTCGCCCAACCATCTTCCACTCGAAGGCGAGCCGGCCTTCGAGGAGATGCTCCAGCAACTCGAGGCTTTCCTGCCGGGGTCGCAGGGTGCTGCGAATGCGGAGACCGCGTTCGCCGCGCTCACGCCGCGCGAGCGCGATATTCTCGAACTGGTTGCCCGAGGCATGAACAACACGCAGATCGCCACGTGGTACGAACTGTCGGAGAAGACGGTGCGCAACAATGTCTCGCGAATCTTCGACAAACTCGCAGTCGAGCACCGTGGGCAGGCAATCGTCATGGCGCGGCAGGCCGGTCTCGGACAGTAGATCGGAGGCGACGCAAGAGGGACAGATGTCCCGGTTTGCGGGACCGTTCCGCTCGCGCGGGACATCCGCCTAGAGACCCGCAGCTTTGCGCTCCTCACAATGCAAGTGGGGAACATGAGAGGGTATCCCCATGCATGCATCCAAACGACCAAGGAGGCGCCATGAAGCGGCTTCACGTCCGGTCCTACAATTCCACCTTTGGAAGCTTCTTTCTAGGAGTGCTCGGCGCTGTCTCGATCGGCGGCATGCAAACGAGCGCTCATGCCCAGTCTTGGCCACTCCCTGGCAAGTCGGTGCGGATCGTCGTACCGAGCGGTTCCGGCAGTGCGCCCGATATCCGCACAAGACAGTTCGCACCGAAGCTTGCAGAGTTGGTGGGTCAGCCCGTGATTGTCGAAAACCGGCCCGGGGCGGACGGATTGATCGGTGCGCGGGAGGCGGCCAAGGGCGCGCCGGATGGGCACACGCTGTTCATGGGCGGTATCAACACCCACGTGCTCAACGGCCTGATCAATCCGAGTCCATCCTTCCAGCCCGAGCACGCGTTCGTGCCGGTCACCACCTTCGCAGCGGGAACTGCGATCCTCGTGGCGAGCCCCTCATTCGGCGCGACCTCGTTGCAAGACGTGCTCGATCGCGCACGGGCACGACCGGGCCGGGTGCGCTATGCAGTGTCCGGTGCGGTCGCGCGCCTGTTCGGTGAAATGATCAAAGACGCTGCCGGAATCGACATGCAGGAGATTCCGTACAAGACGCAGGCGCAGGAGCTTCCGGAGTTGATGTCCGGCCAGATCGATTTGTCGCTGACGTTTCTTACCGTCGTGAGCGCTCATGTGCAGTCCGGGAAGGTGAAGGCCATTGCCGTCGCTTCGCGCCAGCGGCACCCCGCGTTGCCGGACGTGCCGACGTTTCTGGAAGCAGGCCTACCTGGCGTCGAAGCGCGAGGCTGGATCGGCATCTTCGTTCCGGTGAAGACCCCCGATCCGATCATTCGCAGCCTGCATCGCGAGATCGCCCGCGCGTTGAACAACGCGGGGCTCCGTGCGCAGTTTCTTGCGGGTGGCGTTGAGCCCGGCGGCGAATCCCCCGAGGAGTTCGCGGCGTTCATTCACGCAGAGACCGAACGGTGGGGCAAGCTGATCCGCGAGCGAGGGATCAAGCTAAACTGATGAAGCCGTCGGGTGGGTCAAGGTCGCGCGATAGGGCACAGTGCGGGTTCGTCCAATTCTGAAGGAGAACAAACCGTGGTAAATCCGGGTCGCGTCAAGCAGTTCGGTGGAAAGCTTCTAGGCATCTACACTGGTGCCGTTCTCACCAAGTTGATTGATATCGGCTATCAGACCGGATTGTTCGAGGCCGCGAAACAGGGCCCGGCGACCTCCGAAGAGCTTAGCGAGCGTGCGGGCTTACGCGAGCGCTACGTCCGAGAGTGGCTCGGAGGCATGACCACCGGCGGCGTCTTCACCTACGACCCCTCTTCGAAGCAGTACGCTCTCCCGGAAGATCATGCCGCACTCCTGACGGGAAACAGCGCTCAGAACCTAGCGCCCTATGGTCCTATGATCGATCATTTCGGCAAGCACTTGCCCAAGATCATGAGCTGCTTTCGGCAAGGAGGGGGCGTCGCTTACTCTGCTTTCAGACCCGAGTTCACACAGTGCATGGATGACATGTGGCGGCGCATCTACGACGCCCAGCTTATCCAAGGATTCATCGGGCAAGTGGACGGCCTTGCCGCAAAACTCCGCGACGGTATTCGCGTGCTCGACATAGGTTGTGGCACCGGCCATGCCATCAATATTCTCGCTCGCGAGTTTCCAAAGTCGCAGTTCGTCGGTTACGACTTTGCTGATGATGCCATCCAGATGGCCAGCATCGAAGCCAAGGAAATGGGGCTGACGAACGCTCGCTTCGACGTCGTCGACGTCGCCGAAATGACCTCAGATGCGAAGTTCGACTTGATTACTGCCTTCGATGCGATTCACGATCAACGCAGCCCCGACAAGGTGCTTCGGTGCGTTAACACGGCCCTCGCTCCGGGCGGCATCTTCTTGATGGTCGAGTTCAAATTCAGTAGCAATCTGGAAGACAACCTCGCCAATCCGTTCTCTGCGATGTACTACGGCATCAGTCTCATGCATTGCATGACTGTCTCATTGGCGCTGGGTGGTCCCGGGCTCGGTGCGGTGTGGGGTGAGCAAACAGCACGCCGGATGCTCAAAGAGGCTGGGTTTAACGAGATTACTGTTGTTGACACCCCACGGCCGCAGAATTACATCTTTGTGTGTCGTGGTTAGGAAAGAGCGCTCGCGAGTGCATTCTGATATCGCTCGTCGAGGCGCCATTGCCCGTGGTCAGTGCGTCACCAGGACTTCTTGCAAGGAAAGGGAGACATCGCCGCGTCGTTGGTCACCAGGGCGATCGCATCAAGCTCGCTTTGTGCCGCTAACATTCAGAAGAACGCCATCGTCCGCACTTCGATACTTTCGCGCTTGAGTGCGCCGGGGGGTGTACTCGGATCCTCGAAGGCACTGTGGCCCATGAACCGCGCGCGCCCGTCGGTTTCCGAATCGTACGTCTTCAGCAGCAACGCCTGATCGGGTTCCATCTTCGGGAAGTAGACCCAGCGGTGCGCGCTCGAGTAGCGCATCACGTAGATTTCGCCCGTTCGCTCGCGATACTTGAGCTCCATGAGCAGCATGTCGTCAGCCGTTGCCGACGTGGCATCGCACATGGCAAGCGGCAACTCGTCGACGCGGTCATAGAGCGGCTTCCAAACGTTGTAGAACGCCACTCGACGCTCGAGCAACGCCTCGGCCTCGGCAGGGAGCAGTTCGCGTACGCGCTGCGGTCCGGACTTTACCGTGTAGTCGCTGTGCACCAGCAGCACGGCCGGCCGCTGCACCGTCGTCTGCTGCTTCAGGTCCGCCGGAAGCCGCTTTCGAATGGTGTGATCGAACACCTCCACGCGATGCGCTCCGGTGTGTCGCCTCACGAACTCGACGATCTGGGGATAGAAGACCGACTTGATGACTGCGTCGTCGTCGAACCGAATGAATTTCTCGGGAAACGGTTTCAGCTCGAAACCTTCACGGTCGACCGAGAACCGATCCACACTCGGCCAGCCGTCGCGGATCTCGACCGTGCGGGGATCGGTGCCGGGCGGGTTGGCTTCGATCGGCGGGTCGGGTTCATAGAAATAGTAGTCCGGGGGGACGCCGTTATCGATCGTGTAGTTGAGCGTCGAGCGGACGGATTGATTGGCTTCCATAAGGCGAGGCTCGGTCGGAGTTTGTGCGGGCGGGAGCAGAGAGCACCCGCCGTCGCATCGTGCGAATCAGGCGGCAGGCCGCGTGAGGGTGAAGCCGGGGCCGACATAGCTGCGATCCCAGCATGGAAGCTTCTCGACGTTATCCGTCATCCAGCGCTTCAGGTTCGGATGATCGTTGAGTGGCAGCTTCTGGTACGGGTGAAGGTGAATCGGCGCGGCCAGCGCAATGTCGGCGATGGTCGGCGCGTTGCCGCTGATCCAGGGGCTATTGGCCAAGCGTGCATCGAGGATCCCGGCAAGCTTGTGGAAGTTGGCGAGTTGTGCGTCGAGCACGGCCGGATCGGGCTGTGCGCCGAGCAGCGGCTTCACGCAGTTTTCGACGAGAAAGACGTAAGCGCTCGGGAACCACGCAGACGATTCCCACAGCATCCAGCGGTTTATATCGGCACGCACCTTGAAGTCGGTCGGATACGCCGAGGTGTTGCCCACCTTGTCGGCCGCGTACTGCAGGATCGCATTGGATTCCCAGAGCACGAAATCGCCGTCGAC
>JANMUI010000976.1:0-30872 GCA_031391405.1 Betaproteobacteria bacterium | reverse complement strand
CGTTGCGCTCGCAAGACGATACGAGCATCACTGCGATCCCGGTGTTCATCTCCCGTGTGTTCCGCCATTCTTCGATCTATGTGAAGGCGGGAAGCGCGCTCAAGTCGCCCGAGCAACTCAAAGGCAAGCGCATCGGTATTCCGGAGTGGGCGCAAACAGCTTCGATCTACTCGCGCGGTCTCCTCACGCACGAATACGGCGTGCCGCTCGCATCGGTTGAGTGGGTGCAGGCTGGCGTGAATCAGCCAGGGAGGATCGAGAAGGTCGAGCTCAAGCTGCCTGCCGGCGTGCGCTACCGTAACGAACCGGAAAAATCGCTCGACGCGATGGTCCAGTCGGGTGAATTGGATGCGATGTTGAGCGCCCGCCCGCCCCAGAGTCTTGGTCGGGGCATCGATCGTATGATTCCCGACTATCGGCCGGTCGAGGAAGCGTACTTTCGCAAGACCGGCGTCTATCCGATCATGCACGTCATCGCGCTTCGCACACCGGTTCTCGAACAATATCCTTGGGTCGCCATGAACCTCCTGAAGGCCTTCGAGGAATCAAAGCGCCGGTCGATGGTGCGTTTGGCCGAAATCGCGGCCACGCATGCGCCGGTGCCCTGGCTTGGGGATACGATCGCGCAACTGCGCAGTCTCCTGGGGCCGGACATTTTTCCCTACGGGATCGAGCCGAATCGCAAGACGCTCGAAACGTTCGTGCAGTACGGCTATGAACAGGGCGTGTGCCACCGGAAGCTTTCGGTGGAGGAGCTGTTTCCGGCGTCGGTGCAGTCGTCGTTCAAGGTTTAAGGAGCGAGCAATGAGTGAATACCGCAAGGATTTTCAGCGCATGAACGGCCGATTCGTCGACCGGTCCGGAGCACCCGCGGAAGATGCGAATCAATACTGGTCGCCGATCGTCATCACCAAGGAAGAGATCGATGGTGAAGTCGAACGACTGGCAAGTAGCGCGTTGCCTGCCAACGGCCGGCGCGAGTCGCTGATCGTGCACCCGATGGCCGAAGCCAATGCGCCCGGCATGACCCCTGGAATCCAGGTGAAGCTCTCGGTGCTGAAGCCGGGCGAACGGACGCGCTCGTTCCGTCATAACGCGACCGAAGTGAACTTCAGCATTCGCGGCGGCGGACATACCGTGGTGGCCGGGCGCACCATCCGATTCGAGCAGTACGACGTCTGGAACCATCCCTCCTACGCAACCTACTTTCATGTGAATGACACGCAGGATCTGCAGGTTCGTTTGACCTATTCGAATGTCCCGCTGCTGCAGCACATGCAGGTGTATCTGCCTGAGGACGAGCCGAAGGCGGAGGTCGCGGCGATCGAACATGATGCAATTGACGATCAACGCAAGAAGAGTCCGTTCGGCATGTTCCCGATCACCGAGGACGGCGGATTGCTGATGCCCTACGAGACCCTTGTGAATCCCAAGGCAGTCGCATCGCATCCCTTGCATTTCGCGTGGAGGAAGGTGAAGCCGGAGCTGGACAAACTGGAAGCGCTTGGGCGCGATTACATCGGCCGGCGGTTGTACATGTATTACAACCCCGCGACGGGTCGCTTCAACGGCATTACGCCGAACTTCTTCGCGACGATGACCATTCGCCCGCCGAAGATCATCGACAAACCGCACCGGCATGTGTCGGCCGCGATCAACTATTACTTCTATGGCACCGGCTATAGCACCGTCGCGGGCAACCGCTATGAGTGGAAGGCGGGTGATCTCATGTTATCGGCGCCGGGATGGGCGGTGCATAACCACGCCTCGAACGACGACTACGTCTACGAGCTCACCGTACAGGATCAGCCGCTCAACATCTTCATGGAATCGCTGATCTGGCAGGAAGACTTGAAGCACCCGGCGATCGTGCTGGGTACCCATGAAGGGTTCGATACGAACCGGGACAAGGCAGCTGCTTAGGCATGTGGTTCGAAGGTGGTTTTTTCACCCTTCACCCGTCACCCTTCACGCGCATCGCGCGCTACTTCCCGATCGCACCGAACACCCGCTTTACGATATTGACTGCCGAGCCCATTGGATTGGCGCGGATGGATTTTTCTTCCTCCGCAATCATGATGAACAGGCCATCGAGCGCGCGTTGCGTGATGTACTGATCCAGATTGGCATCTTCGGCATTCAACAGACCGAACGTCGCCGCTTTGCCGGCGTAGTTGTTGTACATCTCGGCAAGCTGAACCTTGGCGGTCGCCTGCTGCACGATCGGCAGAAATCGCGCGCTGAGCGCGCTCGAGGTCGTTCGCTTGAAATACTGGGTCGCCCCGTCTGCGGGTCCGGCAAGGATGCCCTTCGCGTCACCGATCGACATCTTCTTGATCGAGTCCACGAGCAAGGCCCTGGCTTCGGGAACGGCTGACTCGGCAGCCCGGTTCATCGTGGTGACGAGCTCGTCTGCTTGGCGACCGAGCCCGAACATGCGCATGGTCCCCTCGATTCGCTGCAGGCTTTGCGGCAGCGGAATCCTGACCTGCGGATTGCCAAGGAAACCGTCCGTCTTGCCGAGCAAACCGACCGCATGCCCGGACCCTTGCACCAACGCCTCACGCAGGCCGGTAACGGCGTCCTGATTCGAAAGCTCGGCCAACGTTACGGCACCGGCAACTTGCGTGACGGCAAGGAATGCCAAACAGGCCAGACTACGGTTCATTTGTCGTGCTCCATTCATGTCCTGGCGGAATTCGCCTTGCGTGCTGATCGGATGAAAGAGGTAGGTCCCGGATTCGCCGCCGTGTCCGTTGTGCACGTTGCAGCGTCGTGGTGAGAAATGCGGGCTACGCCACCCCCGCCTCATGCGCCTGTTGATCCGCGTGATAGCTGGAGCGCACCATCGCCCCGACTGCGGAATGCGCGAATCCCATGCGCTTTGCTTCGGATTCGAACATCGTGAAGACGCTCGGCTCGGCGTAGCGCCGCACCGGCAAATGGTGCGGCGACGGTTGCAAATACTGTCCGATGGTCAGCATATCGACTTGATGCGCGCGCAGATCTCGCATCACCGCGAGAATCTCATCGTCGGTTTCTCCTAACCCCAGCATCAGCCCCGACTTGGTCGGGATCGCCGGATGGCGCGCCTTGAACGACTGCAGGAGCGCGAGCGAATTCGTGTAGTCGGCGCCCGGCCGTGCCTCGCGATAGAGTCGCGGCACCGTCTCCAGGTTGTGGTTCATCACATCCGGCGGATCAGCGGCGAGCGCATCGAGCGCCTTGTCCAATCGGCCGCGAAAATCCGGAACCAATACTTCGATGCGCGTGGCCGGTGAATGTTCGCGAACCGCCCGAATGCAATCCGCAAAATGGGCTGCACCGCCATCGCGCAGATCGTCGCGATCGACGCTGGTGATCACTACATACTTGAGCGCGAGGGCGGCGATCGTACGCGCCAGATGCAGCGGCTCTTCCTGGTCGGGCGGCTTCGGGCGGCCATGCGCTACATCACAGAACGGGCAGCGACGCGTACACAGGTCGCCCAGGATCATGAAGGTGGCGGTACCCTTGCCGAAGCATTCGCCGATATTCGGGCAGGACGCTTCCTCGCAGACAGTGTGCAGATTGCTCTCGCGCAGGATGCGCTTGATCTCGTAGAAGCGCGAACCCGGCACCGGCGCGCGTACCCGGATCCACGACGGCTTCTTGAGCGGTGTGATCGGGATGATCTTGACCGGGTTGCGTTCGGTCTTTGCCTTGGATTTTTGCTTGTCAATGTCCGCTTGCACGGAATTCACCTAGGCCTCTGCGCGGCGCGCCACACAGAGGCCTGTGGGCTGACGCAATGATTCTGTTGATTGATTTCTTGCTAAGGCAGCTTGCTTCATTTTGCCGTTATTGTCTGCGGTATTGACATTAACTAGGGCCCGTAAAGTCAGCCATCAGGAATCTGCGCGATTCGTCGCGCAGATTCCTCGGGCGATGCGATGGGCAAGTCGTCCACCAAGTTCGTGAGCATGCGCGGCGACGCCCTCATCAGCGGTTCGCGTTACGCGCAAGCCAGGATACCCGCAGGGATCGATATCGTCGAAGGGTGCCAGATCATTCGACACGTTGAGCGCGACGCCGTGATAACAGCGGCCGCTCCGTATGCGAAGTCCAAGTGCGGCAATTTTCGCGCCGCCGACATAGACACCAGGCGCCCCGGCGCGTCGCCCTGCAAGCGCTCCGTGCGCGGCCAGCACATCGATCACGGCTTGCTCGAGGAGGCGAACCATTGTCGAGACGGCAATACCACGGCGAGCGAGATCGACGAGGCAATAGACGATCGCCTGCCCCGGACCGTGATAGGTGATCTGCCCGCCGCGATCGATGCGTGCGAACGGAATCAAACCGCCACGCGGAAAATGTTCCGCGCGACCCGCTACGCCAGCCGTATAGATGGGGTTGTGTTCGACAATCCACAACTCGTCTCGTGTTGACGGATCGCGCGCCGCGGTGAACGCCCGCATTGCGGCATAACACGCGTCGAAATCGACGTGACCTAACGTCTTGATGGTGGGGGTTGCGCTCGCGTGGCTGTCCCCAGCATGACTGCGCAAATGGATCGGCGCAATCCCAGTCGCGGCCAAGGTGCCGGACACCTCAGAGCACCATCTTGACCATCGGGTGATCGCACAGCTCTTGATACAGCCCATCCAGCTGCTCGCGCGACACCGCATTGATCGTGAAGGTCAGGCTGAGATACTGGCCTTCGCGGCTTGGACGCATTTCGATCGTCTCCGCGCGAAAGTCGGGCGCATGCCGCATCACGATCGAAAGCATCGCCTGCGCGAATCCCGCATTGCGCTTGCCAAGTACCTTGAGCGGGAACTCGGTCGGATACGACAGCAGCGACGGGGCCGGTTCAGGCATGCGCCGGCGCCGCCGAACGGGTTGATTTGGACGATTCGAAGTAACCGGCCATCCTGCGGTACAGCGGGCCCGGCTTGCCGTTACCGACCGGCTTCCCATCGAGGCGTGTGATCGCGAGCACTTCCTTGGTGGACGACGAGAGCCACAGCTCTTCGGCTGAACGCACTTCGGATTCGCTGATCGGTCGGACTTCGATCGGCATTCCGTGCGCGCGCGCGAGCTCGATCACGACATCGTAGGTGATGCCGGGCAGGATCAGGTGGCTCTTGGGTGGCGCAAGCAGCACATTGCCCTTCACGACGAAGATGTTGGTCGATGAGCCTTCGGTGAGAAAGCCATCGCGCAGCAGGATCGCTTCGGCGCATCCTGCTTCCACGGCCGCCTGCTTCAACATGCAGTTGGCAAGGAGCGCGGTCGATTTGATGTTGCAGCGGATCCAGCGATAGTCGTTGAGCGTAATCGCGTCGACGCCGTTGTCACGTTCTTCACGGCTCGGCACCGATAACGGTCCGGTCATGATGAAAACCGTGGGCTTCGCATCTTTCGGAAACGCGTGATTGCGGGGTGCGACACCACGCGTTACCTGCACATAGACTGACTGATCGGCCCATTCATGCTGTTCGACCAGCTTGCCGATGAGCGTGGTCCAGGTCTCCACGGGATAGGGGTTCGCGAGGCGAATGCCATCCATGCTCGCCTGCAGCCGCGCGAGATGCTCGGGCAGTCGGAATGGTCGGCGCCCGTAGACGGGGATGACCTCATAGACGCCGTCGCCGAAGATGAAGCCGCGATCGAGCACCGAAACGGTTGCCCGCTCGAGCGGAACCAACTCGCCATTGAGATAGACAGTAGTCATTGCGATCCTAGAGAAACACGTTAAGGATTGATCGATTGTCCTATTTGAACCAAAGCTTTACCGTATCCCAGCCGCGACCGAAGAGCCCGGCGGGTCCGACCGCCTCGAGCGCCACCGCGGGATGCTCGCCGAGGGATCGCCCCTCGTAGCTTACCTTTACGGTGCCCAGGCGTTGTCCGCGCGTGATCGGCGCAAAGATGGGTTGCTCGGTTGCGAGCTCGGCCTTGATCTTGTCGTTGGTCCCCTTCGGGATGGCGACCAGGATCGTCGCGTCCATCCCGATGTCGACTTCGTTGGCACCGCCCTTCCAGATCCGGACTTTCGCGATCGATGCGCCCTTTTCGTGCACCCGCACCGTGTCGTAGTGCTGAAAACCGAAGTTGAGCAGTGTTTGGGCTTCTTGCGCGCGAATCGTATCGGAGGGCGTTCCCATCACGACCGATATCAAGCGCCGGTCACCGCGTTTGGCTGAAGCGATCAGACAGAAACCGGCCTTGTCGGTGTGTCCGGTCTTGACGCCATCGACATTCGGATCGAGCCACAGCAGCCGATTGCGGTTGGCCTGGGTGATGTTGTTGTAGCGATATTCCTTGATCGCATAGAGCGGATAGAAATCGGGAAACTCACGAATGATCGCGGCCGCGACCAGCGCAAGGTCGAACGCCGTGCTGTAGTGCTTGCTGTCGGGCAGGCCGCTCGCATTCACGAAATTCGAATTCTTCAGCCCGATCTTTTTGGCGGTCGCGTTCATCCGTTGCGCAAACGCCTCTTCCGACCCGGCAATCACTTCAGCAAGAGCCACCGACGCATCGTTGCCCGATTGCACGATCATGCCGTGCAAGAGCTCGTCCGCCGTCACGTTCTTCTTCGGTTCGATGAACATCTTCGACCCCGCAGTCTTCCACGCTTTCTCCGAAACGGGAACGATCTGGCCGCGATCGAGTTTCCCTTCCTTGATCGCGCTGAAGACCACATACGCAGTGACGAGCTTGGTGAGGGACGCCGGCTCGACCCGGTCTTCGGCATTGGAGGCCGCGATTAGGTGATTCGCCGTGACATCGAGCAGCAGCCAGGAACGCGCGGTGGTGGCGGGCAGAATGGGCGTCTGTCCGAGCACCGACGTGGAGAGAAGCGTGAATACGACCGAAGCGAGGATGCGAATCATGAGGGGAGTTTAACGCAGAGGAAGAGCATGATATTCAGATGAGGACGATCGCCGATGAGCGGGTATCGCGCTATTGAAACTGTCCGGCAATCCGGTCGGCCGCGACGCGCGCTTCCTGCTGCGTACCGAATGGCCCCGCCCACAGTCGATGCATGCCGTTGCGCGCGACGACGCGCATCGAACCGATCAGATTCGAGAGCTCGAGGGTGAGGCGCGCGCGCAGCGATTCCGCATTCTCCGCGAGAAGAAAGGCGCCGATCTGCACGAACACGCCCTCGCTCTCAGAGAACAGCGGGAACCGTTGCGTCCTTGGGTCGGCCATGCGTTCTGGCCCGCTGGCCGGTGCGGGCGTTCCCGGTGCGGGCGTTCCATTGGCCGCGAGCCGATCGGCCTCGCTCGGCACGATCGCCTCGATCTCGACCATCGCAACGCCTTGGTCGAGATAACCCAGCCTCAGCGCGGCGGCGTAAGAGAGATCCATGACCCGATTGCGCAGGAACGGTCCGCGATCATTCAGCCGGACCACGATCTGGCGGCCATTCTGCGTATTGGTGATACGGGCGTAGCTTGGCAGCGGTAACGTGGGATGCGCACCCGTCAGCTGAAACATGTCGTAAATCTCACCCGTCGCCGTCTTGTTGCCGTGAAAGCGCCGTCCGTACCAGCTTGCTAATCCACGTTGGCGGAAAGGCTTGATCGTGCGCTCGGGCACGAAGTCTTGCCCGAGTGCGCTGTAGGGATTGTTCGCGAACCGATGGAGTGGTTCGCTTCTTGGCTTGGGATCAGGAAGGTTTTCCAGATTCGCGGGCGGCGCGGAAGCCGGCCCATCATCCAGATAGTAGTTCCCCGATCGGGCAGTCTTCGCTGCGGGCGACTCCGCTGCGGGTTTCGGTGTGGACGCGCGGGGGCCATCGGGTGTGCGCACCGGCGCAGTCCCACAGGCCGCGAGACTCCCGGCGGCGACCAGGACGAGCAGCAGGCGGAGACGCCGGAATCTCATGCCGTGCTAAGGGGCCGGCGGCAAGCAATGCCCATCAGAATGCCGATGCCGACGAACAAGGTGACGAGCGCGGTTCCGCCATAGCTCACCAGGGGCAGCGGCACTCCGACGACCGGAAGGATCCCGCTCACCATGCCCATGTTGACGAACGCGTAGGTGAAAAAACAGAGCACGAGGGTGCCTGCGAGCGAGCGCGCGAAGATGGTCGGGGCATTCGAGGCGATGACCATGCCGCGGGTGATCAGGCCGATATAGAGCATGGTGAGCACCACGTTGCCGATGAGGCCGAATTCCTCCGATAGCACCGCGAAAATAAAATCGGTATGGCGCTCCGGGATGAACTCCAGATGCGTCTGCGTGCCATTGAGCCAGCCTTTGCCGAGGAGCCCCCCCGACCCCACTGCGATGGTCGACTGGATCGTGTGATAGCCCGCGCCGAGCGGATCCTGGGTCGGGTCGAGCAGCATGCTGATCCGTTTTCGCTGGTAGTCGTGCATGATCGTCCAGAGGAAGGGGATCGAGGCCGCACCGATCCCGGCGATGGTCAGCATGATCCGCCATGACAGACCAGCGAGGAAGATGGCGTAGAACCCGGCCGCGGCCACGAGCATCGCGGTCCCGAGATCGGGCTGCCGAACGATGAGCGCCACCGGCACGATCAACAGGAGGGCTGCGACGATGAATTCGCGCAGGCGCGCCGCGCCTTCGATCCGCTGAAAATACCAGGCGAGCGCAAGCGGAATCGCGAGCTTCATGATCTCGGAGGGCTGGATGCGGGTGAAGCCAAGATTGAGCCAGCGCCGCGCACCATTCGCGATGTCGCCGGCGACCGCGACGCCGATCAGGAGCATCACGCCGACGAGATAGATGGGCAGCGCGAGGCGCTGAAGGAGCCGTTGCGGAACCTGGGCGATGACCAGCATCGCCGCAACCCCGACCGCGATGTTCACGAGCTGGGCGTTGAATCGTGCGGGAGACTCCTTTGTGGCACTGTAGAGCGTTATGAGCCCAAGCGCGACGATCAACGTAGTAAGTACCAACAAAGGCCCGTCGAGGCTGCCGCCAACGCGTTGGCCCAGGCTGCGCAGCAGGCTACGCATCGTCAATCTCCATCACCCGCATCGGGGTTGAGGTCGGGCATGCTGGCCGGCAGCTTGCCCAGCAAATAATAGTCCATCACGACGCGCGCAATGGGCGCGGCAGTGGCGCTGCCATGCCCACCGTTTTCGACCAGGATGCCAAGCGCGATGCGTGGCTTGTCGGCCGGTGCGAACGCGATGAACAGCGAATGGTCGCGGTGGCGCTCGGCCATGCGCGACTCGTCGTACTTTTCGCCCTGTTTCATTGCTACGACCTGCGCAGTCCCCGTCTTGCCGGCCCAGGTATAGGCCGCATTCATGCCTGCTACCGCCGCTGTGCCGCCCGGCTTGGTGACATCGATCATCGCTTTCCTGACGAGCTCGACCCAGCGGGGATCGAGCGCTACCGTGCGTGCCGGGTGCGGTTCGATCGCCCGCAGGCTGCCGCTTCCGGTCTCCTGTACATGCCGGACCATATGCGGGCGATGCACAACGCCATGATTGGCCAGGATTGCAGTGGCATGCGCGAGCTGCAACGGCGTCGTGAGGTTGTAGCCCTGACCGATCGACACCGAAATCGTGTCGCCGGCAAACCACTTCTGGTTGTAGCGCGCCATCTTCCACTTCTGGGACGGCAGGAGGCCGGGCTTTTCGCCCGGCGCGTCGATCCCAGTGAGCTCTCCGAAGCCGAATTTGCCAAGGAAGCCATGGATGTTGTCGATCCCGAGCTCATTGCCCAGGCCATAGTAGTAGGTGTCGCACGAGATCACGATCGAGCGATGCAGGTTGACCATGCCGTGCCCGCCCAATTTCCAGTCGCGCCATTGATGGCTGACCCCGGCGAGACCGAAGAATCCGGGATCGGCGATCGTGAAGTCGGGCGTGCGCTTGCCAAGCTGGAGCCCGGCGATTGCCATGAACGGCTTGATGGTCGAGCCGGGCGGATAGGTTCCCGATAACGCACGGTTGTTGAGGGGGCGGTCGGCCGAGGTATTGAGCGCATCCCAGTTCTGCGGATCGATGCCGTCCACGAACAGGTTCGGGTCGTAGGTCGGCATCGACACCAATGCCAATACGCCCCCCGTCCCGGGTTCGATAGCTACGAGCGAGCCGCGGAACTTGCCGAACGCACGCTCGGCCACTTCCTGCAATCGCGCATCGAGGGTGAGGATCAAGTTGTTCCCCGGGACCGCCGGCGTCGAGGCGAGCGTGCGAAGCGCCCGGCCGCCCGCGTCGATCTCGACTTGCGCCGAGCCGATCACCCCGCGCAACTCGTTTTCGTACGATGCCTCCAGACCGGTCCGGCCGATGTGGTCTGCGCCGCGGTAATCGGCAAGCTTGTTATCTTCGGTGAGCCGTTCGAGATCCTTGTCATTGATGCGCCCGATGTAACCGGTGACATGCGAGGCGACTTGGCCGAGCGGGTATTCACGGAACAGGCGCGCCCGGATATCCACGCCGGGGAACCGGTACTTGTTGGCGGCGAAACGGGCCACCTCCTCATCGGACAGTCGCGTGCGAATCGGCACCCAGTCGGCGCCCCGCATCTCATCACTCAGACGCTTGAAGCGACGCCGGTCACGCGGTTCGATATTGATGAGGCCGGCAAGGGCATTGATCGTGGCCTCGGTACTCGCCACCTGCTTCGGGTTGATCTCCAGGGTAAACGCGGAAAAATTGCGAGCGAGCACGACGCCGTTGCGATCGGAGATGAGCCCGCGCGTGGGTTGCAGCGGCACCACCGAGATGCGATTGCCCTCCGCACGCGTCTTGTAATAATCGTGCTGCACCACCTGCAGGTAGCCGAAGCGCGCAACCAGCAATCCAAAGCCGATCAGTACCGCCGCGCCGGCCACCGATAGGCGCACCTGAAATCGGTAGAGTTCGCGCTGTTCATCATGGAGCTCACCAAGTGCCATGCCGGTCCTCGCTTTCGAAGCCACGACTGCGCTCGACATCGGGCAGAAATTGCATCGCTACCGCGCCTCGTCCTTGGGCGCCGCCAAGCGCTGCGGCGCGAGCAGGATCAACGTCACGAGCGGCCATAGTGCGGCAGCGATCAGGCTCCCAAAAAAGTAACTCCATCCCGGAAACGTGCTGCCCGCGGACAGTCGGATGGCGATCATCAAGGCCTGTGCGCACACGAGGAGCGCCAGGACGTGCAGCGCTTGCGGCCACAGGCCGAACCAGAGCATGCGTCGATGCAGGGCATGTCCGGCGAAGGCGAGAAACGCATAGGCGAGCGCATGCTGACCGAAGAGGGCGCCATTCGCCGCGTCGACGAACAGACCGGCGATGAACGCGGTGCCCATGCCCACTTGGCGCGGCTGGTGCACCGACCAGAAGACGAGCACCAATGCGACCAGATCGGGCACGCCGCGCATATCGCGCCACGGCAGCAACGCAAATAACAGCGCGACGACCACCGACATGATGATGTACCGGACCTTGACCGGTGCCAGCAACTCGGGGTTCGAGATATTTTCTATCGGCATGGATCGCCTCGCGCTATTGCGCTTTGCGCCCCGGACGCGGCGGGCGCTTTTGCGCAGGCGCTTCGGGTGGGTATGGAGGGCCCACCATCGCCATCGACAGTACCAGTAATTTGCGATTGTGCCCCGGACCGCCGGTCGGCATGCAGAGGATCCGAGCGAAGGTCGAGGTGCTGTCATGGTCGATGCGCGAGACGCTGGCAACCGGCAGCCCAGGCGGGTAGATCCCATCCAACCCCGACGTCACCAGCACATCGCCGACCCGTACATCGCTGTTGGTCGCGGTGAAACGGAGCTCGATGGTGACCCCGTCCCCGGATCCGAACGCCACGCCGCGCAATCCACTGCGAACCACCTGTACCGGGATCGCATGATCCTTGTCGATGACCAGGGTGACTTCCGCCACCAGGGGATGTACCCGGGTGACCTGTCCAACCAGGCCATTCACATCGATAACAGGCTGTCCTGATTCGACGCCATGCTGCGATCCCTTGTCGATGATCACCTTGCGGGTGAACGGATCGCGCCCGAGATACAGAATCTCGGCGAACTGCGCGGAACCTCCCGACCGTTCCCGGGCATTGAGCAGTTGGCGCAGTTTCTGGTTCTCCGCCTGCAGGGCCTGCAGCGTGATGAGGTCCTTTGCGTCCCTCAGTTTTTCATCCCGCAATTGCGACGTTTCCCGCAGCAGCGTTGCCTGCGAGACGAAGAACTCGCTGGCCTGTTCAAACAGCGCAATCGGTGCGAGCGCCGCGCGCTGGAAGGGGTAGAGGGCGAGCACGAACCCCTGCCGGATCGTTTCTGCGTAGCGGAATCTCGCGTCAAGCATCATCAATACGATGGATGCGACGATGAAGAACGCCAGCCGAACCACTGGGGCGGGTCCTCGATCGAACAGCGGCGGCGGCGAGGCTTCCATCGTGAAAATCTGCGCGGGCGCCCGCGCAGATTCCCTATTCGCTTGCCAATATGCCCACGAGCTTGTTCATTTCATCGAGCGCCCGGCCGGATCCGCGCACCACGCAGGTGAGCGGATCATCGGCAATCACAACCGGCAGTCCTGTTTCCTCGGTGAGCAGGCGATCCATATCGCGCAGCAACGCGCCGCCGCCGGTGAGCACCATGCCCCGATCGGCAATGTCGGAGCCCAATTCCGGAGGCGTTTGCTCCAACGCGATCTTGACCGCGGAGATGATTTGATTAAGCGGCTCGGTCAGTGCCTCAAGGACCTCGTTCGACGAGATCGTGAACGCGCGCGGGATCCCTTCGGCGAGGTTGCGTCCCTTCACCTCGAGCTCGCGCACTTCCGACCCGGGAAACGCCGAACCGATTTGTTTCTTGATGTGCTCCGCGGTCGCCTCGCCGATCAACATTCCATAGTTGCGCCGGATGTAGTTGACGATCGCCTCATCGAACTTGTCGCCACCGACACGCACCGATCCGGCATACACCATGCCGCCAAGCGATATCACGCCCACTTCGGTGGTGCCGCCGCCGATGTCGACCACCATCGATCCGGTTGCCTCCGCAACCGGGAGCTCGGCGCCAATTGCAGCGGCCATCGGCTCCTCGATCAAGTACACCTGGGAGGCGCCGGCACGCTCAGCCGATTCGCGAATCGCCCGTCGCTCCACCTGGGTGGAGCCGGAAGGAACGCAGATGATGATGCGCGGGCTCGGACTCAACAACCGCGATACGTGGACCTTCTTGATGAACTGCTTCAGCATCTGCTCGGTCATCGTGAAGTCGGCGATGACGCCGTCTTTCATCGGACGGATAACCTGGATATTGCCGGGCGCTTTTCCCAGCATCAGCTTGGCTTCCTTGCCGACGGCCGCGATGGTGCGCCGGCCGTTTGGTCCGCCCTCGGCGCGAATGGCGACCACGGAAGGCTCGTCGAGGACGATGCCCTTTCCGCGCACGTAAATCAGGGTGTTCGCCGTCCCGAGATCGATCGCAAGATCATCGGAGAAGTAGGCTCGTAAGAATCCGAACATGTCTAACACTCAGCCCAGGTGGTTCAGTTCGAGGGGTACGTTTTAAGTTTCGTGAATGCCAAGCGGAATTGCGGTCACCTCTCCATCGGGCGCGTGTGCATCCAGATCGAGGGTTATCGAGCGGTCCGCGACACCGCGTACTTACATCATTATCGCTGCCAAGAGTCTGATTCCGAAAACGCGGTCCTGGAACAGGGTGCGCTTTCGCTTCGAGCAAATCATCCCGGCGGTTCGCCATGGTCCGAAGACCAGAGCGACTTCCCCTATAATACTTCGAACACTTGATGGACTCGCGTGTAATTGCACACTCATCGCCAGAGATGCGACGCGCTGCCGCTGCCGATCTGCATCAGTGCCGGTCGTTGCGATGCACGTACTGATCCGCATGATGATCCGCTACCGCATATCCCCGCATTCACCTCTCACACCGAGACATGCCACTCGACAGTAAGGATGTCCACCGCATTGCGATGCTCGCGCGCATCGAGATCACCGATGCCGAAGCGAGCGCTGCCCGCGATCAGCTGAACGGCATCCTGGACATGATCGAAGCAATGCAGGCGGTCGACACCGCAGGCATCGAGCCAATGGCCCACGCGCAAGACGTCGTGTTGCGGCTGCGTGAGGATGCGGTCAGCGAAACCGACCGCCATGCCGCCTTCCAAGCGATTGCGCCGCAAGTGGAAGCCGACCTGTACCTCGTTCCCAAAGTCATCGAATGATCGACGCCACGCTGCAGGTTCTGGTCGATGCACTCGGAACGAAAAGGATCTCCAGCGTCGAGTTGACCCGGTTGTTCCTGGGACGGATTTCTGCCATCGACGCGAAGCTCAACGCCTTCATCACGGTTGATCCGGAGCGTTCCCTTGCGCAGGCGCGGACCGCCGATGCGCGCATCGCGCGGGGCGAGCACGCACCACTCACCGGCATACCGATCGCGCACAAGGACGTGTTCGTCGCGTCGGGCTGGCTTTCGACCGCCGCGTCGAAAATGCTTTCGAATTTCGTCAGCCCGTACGATGCGCATGTCATCGATCGATTCAACACGGCCGGTGCGGTGATGCTTGGCAAGACGAACATGGATGAGTTCGCGATGGGCTCGACCAGTGAATCGTCCTGGTACGGTCCGGTGAGGAATCCATGGGATTCCGAGTTTGTCCCCGGCGGGTCTTCCGGTGGATCGGCCGCCGCAGTGGCCGCGCGGATGGCGCCGGCCGCGACCGGTACCGATACCGGTGGCTCCGTCCGCCAGCCGGCGTCATTCACCGGAATCTGCGGGCTCAAGCCAACCTATGGCGTCGTGTCGCGGTATGGAATAATCGCGTACGCGTCCAGTCTGGATCAAGCGGGTCCGTTCGCCCGAACGGCCGCCGATCTTGCGCTCCTGATGAATGTCATGGCCGGGTTCGATGCGCGCGACTCGACCAGCCTTGATCGCCCCGCCGAAGACTACGGTCGTGCATTGAACGCACCGCGCGCGGACGCCTCATCCGAACGACCACTGGCCGGATTGCGCGTGGGCGTTGCGCGAGAACACTTCGGTGCGGGCCTCGCGAGCGATGTCGGCGCCGCGGTGCGCCATGCGCTCGATCAGCTCGCATTGCTGGGGGCGAGTCTGGTGGATATCTCGTTGCCGACCTCCCCGTTGTCGGTGCCGGCCTACTACGTCATTGCACCCGCCGAGGCGTCATCGAATCTTTCGCGTTTCGACGGCGTGCGTTATGGCTATCGCGCACCCGACTACTCGGATCTTCGCGACATGTATTGCAAGACGCGCGCGCAAGGATTCGGCAACGAGGTCAAGCGGCGTATCCTCATCGGTACGTATGTGTTGTCGCATGGGTACTACGATGCCTACTATGTCAAGGCGCAAAAGGTCCGGCGGCTGATCGCTGATGATTTTGCGCGCGCGTTCCAGATGTGCGATGTCATCGCCGGGCCGGCCTCGCCCACGGTCGCGCCTCGACTAGGCGCGATGAGCGCCGATCCGGTACAGATGTATTTGAATGACATCTATACGGTGCCGGCAAATCTCGCCGGATTGCCCGCGATGTCGATTCCCTGCGGCTTTGGGGACGCCGGATTGCCGGTGGGGTTGCATCTGGTCGGCAATTATTTTTCGGAAGCGCACATGCTCGGGGTCGCGCACCAGTTTCAGCAATGCACCGATTGGCATCAGCGAAAACCGAAAGGTGTCGACTAGATGGACTGGGAAGTCGTCATAGGGTTGGAGACACACACGCAACTGTCCACCCGCTCGAAAATCTTTTCGGGGGCGTCCACCGCTTTCGGCGCCGCACCCAACTCCCACGCGAGCGCGGTCGATGTGGCGTTGCCCGGCGTGCTGCCGGTCGCGAACCGGGGCGCCGTCGAACGCGCGATACGCTTTGGATTGGCGGTTGGCGCAACCATCAATCGGCGATCGATATTTGCCCGCAAGAACTACTTTTATCCGGACCTTCCGAAAGGCTACCAGATCAGCCAGTACGAAATTCCAATCGTATCGGGCGGCACGCTCGCGATCTCGACCTCAACCGGTGAAAAGGTCGTCCGCCTGACGCGCGCGCACCTCGAGGAAGACGCGGGCAAGTCCCTTCATGAAGACTTCCACGGCATGAGCGGCATCGACCTCAATCGCGCCGGTACGCCGTTGCTCGAAATCGTGTCCGAGCCCGATATGCGATCGGCCGAAGAGGCGGTCGCCTATGCAAAAACGCTGCATGCCCTGGTGCGATGGATCGACATCTGCGACGGTAACCTCCAGGAAGGCTCGTTTCGTTGCGACGCCAATGTGTCGGTTCGACCGCGGGGCGAGTCGAAGCTCGGCACGCGCGCTGAAATCAAGAATCTCAATTCCTTTCGATTTCTCGAACGCGCGATCGACTTTGAAGTGCGACGGCAGATCGCGCACATCGAAGATGGCGGTCGGGTGGTGCAGGAGACGCGTCTGTACGATTCGGATCGTGACGAAACGCGCCCGATGCGATCGAAGGAAGACGCGCACGACTATCGTTATTTCCCCGACCCGGATCTGCCACCGCTCGCGGTTTCGGACGACTGGATCGAGGCGGTCCGCGACGCTTTACCCGAGTTACCGCAGGCGAGGCAGGCGCGCTTTATCGCGCGGTTCGGTCTGTCGGCCTACGATGCGGTGGCGCTCACGCAATCGCGCGAGACGGCGCAATTCTTCGAGGCCCTCGTGGAGCACCTCGCAGCCGATGGCGCTGCGGATCCGGCGTCGGCCAAGCAGGCAGCAAACTGGGTCACTGGCGAATTGGCGGGCGCTTTGAACAAGGCGAACATCGATATCGCGCAATCCCCGGTCGGGACCGACGCGCTCGCCGGCCTGATTCGGCGCATTCGCGATGGCACCATCTCGAACAATGCCGGCAAAGACCTTTTCGATGCGATCTGGCGTGGTGAGGAATCAGGCTTTGAAGCCGCTGACCGGCTGATCGAGAAGAAAGGGCTGCGCCAGATTTCCGATTCAGGCGCGCTCGAGGCGATCGTCGACGACGTGCTGGCGAAGAATGCCGTGCAAGTGGCCGAGCTGAAATCCGGGAAAGAAAAGACCTTCAACTATCTCGTTGGACAGGCGATGAAGGCGAGCAAAGGCAAGGGCAATCCGTCGGCGATCGCCGATATCCTGAAGCGAAGACTCGTTGACTGAATGACAGCGCGCCGCTACTTGGTGGCTGCGCTGACCGGTCCCGATGTCCCGGCGGTTCGATTCGCGCGCCGTGCCGCAACTTCCCGGCTGCCTTCAATATAGCGCCTGCGGTCTTCTTCGAAGCGCGCGTTGATGGCTTTTTCCTCGGTGCGTTTGGCTTCAAGGAGTTGCGCGAGTGCGCTGCGTTCGCTTTCGATCGTCTTCACCGTGATCCGCAACTTTCCCGGCATCGGCTTCGTGCCGAGCGCATCGATTTCCGGCTTCAGATCGGCTAGACGCTTGTCCAGGTTCGCGATCGCCCCCTCAGTCTGTCCGATCACTTCCAACACTGGGCCCAGCGCGTTTTCACGCGCCGACTCGATTTCACGCTCGCTCGAATAGGCGGAGAGAATGGCCTGAATGCGACGTTGTTCGACACGCCCCGCAACATCTTCTTCGGCCGTTCTCTTGCGCTCATCTTCGGATACTGCACGCTGCTCCGCCGTCTGCGCTGCCGGCGTACGTTTGATGACCACGCCCTGCTTGGACAGCTTGTCGATCGCGCGTCCCGCATTTTCAGCGGGCGGGCGCTCGGTGTAATGCACCTTTCCGTTCTGGTCGACATAGCGATACATCTGCGCCGCAACGGGTAACGCGCTTGCCATGAGCGCTGCGCTAAGAAGCGCCGCGGAGACTACGGTCGACTGGGGCGTTCGCATGTGGAGTCAGGCCTTTCGAGGACGCGGACGAGCGGAATTGCTCCACCTATATCGGAAAGGGCCTTGCATTCTGTAGACGGAATGGCGCAGCGGCGCGGGCATTTGTCGATCCATCGCATGCTCGGATTTGAGCGCCCCACCCGGACCCCGTCAGGTGCGCCACGCTCGATGTTCTGCCATCCCATGCGTAGAATCCGCCCGGTGACGGGCCCGCCAAGGCCTCATCGACGCCCTATCGACCGACGAATCCATGCGAATCATCAGCCTGAATGTAAATGGAGTGCGCTCCGCCTCGACCAAGGGATTGCTCCCATGGCTTGCCCGCCAGAAGGCCGACGTGGTCTGCCTGCAGGAGATCAAGGCGCACGAGGCGGACTTGCCTGATCCCATCCTCAAACCGGCCAGGCTGCACGCGCATTTCCATTCGGCCGCCAAGAAGGGGTACTCCGGGGTGGGCGTCTACTGTCGTCAGATGCCGGACCGGATCGTTACCGGCATAGAAAGCAAGGAGTTCGATGCGGAAGGCCGCTATCTGCAGGTCGATTTCGGCAACCTCTCGATCGTCTCGCTGTATGTGCCATCGGGCGCGAGCTCCGAGGACCGCCAGCAGGCGAAGTTCCGATTCCTGGATGAATTTCTGCCGGTGTTGAAGCGGCTGCGCGCGTCCGGTCGCGAGCTCATCCTGTGCGGCGACTGGAACATCGCGCACCAGCAAATCGACCTCAAGAACTGGCGCTCGAATCAGAAGAACTCGGGTTTTTTGCCCGAGGAGCGCGCCTGGCTCACGAAAGTCTTCGACGAGCTCGGCTGGGTCGATGTATTCCGGCGTGTCGATCAGCGCGCGGAGCAGTACACATGGTGGTCGAACCGCGGCGAATCCTGGGCAAAGAACGTCGGGTGGCGTCTTGACTATCAGATCGCCACACCCGCGGGGGCAGCCACCGCCCGCAAGGTCGCAATCTACAAGACCACGCGATTCAGCGATCACGCGCCGCTGACGATTGACTACGAGTGGGAAATGTAGCGTGCTGCAACGCGATTGCGTAGCACGCCGGATTGCGCAGCACGCCGATGTGTTCGACTTCGAGCTCGATGACGTCGCCCGGCTTCAGGAATCGCATCTGCTCGAGTCCGCAACCATTGCCGACCGTGCCCGATCCCGGAAACTCGCCGGTGTGAAGCGTCTCGGAGCGCGAAACATGGGCGATGAATGAGATGCTTCTCGAAGCAAAGAAAGTCGCGCATCTGCGGCGGGACAGACAGCGGCGCAAGCAGATCACATCGTACATCCGTCGTATCGGCTCTGGTATCGTTACCCGTCATCATCGACAAATCGGGAAGGAGCATCACCAATGGTCTGGAGAGCGCGGCGCGTTGTCACCGGCCACGATATCGATGGCCAATCGATCCTGCTGATGGACGGACTCGCACCCAACCTCAAAGAGATGTCCGCGATTCCGGGACTTGCTCTTACCGATCTTTGGGAAACGACGACGTCCCCCGCATCAAGCGAGGGAGAAGCCGATGGGGCCGAGCGCCCGGTGCGCTTGGAGCCCTCTGCAAGCGGCACGATCTTTCGCATCGTGGAGATTCCGCCGGATGCGACATGGCGCGGCAAGACGAATGCCCGTGAGGAATTCGATTCCATCGGCGCATCCCACGCGCAGGACCGGAAGTCCGCCGACCCGATGATGCACACCACCGCAACGATCGACTACATCATCGTGCTGAAAGGCGAGCTTTACGCGATCGTCGACAAGGGCGAGACGTTGCTGAAGGCCGGTGATGTGCTCATCCAACGCGGCACCCGTCATTCCTGGAGCGTACGCGGCAATGAGCCCTGCATCCTCGCGGCGATACTCGTCGGTGCGGATCCCTATGGCGCGGCAGGTCGAAAAAAATCGGCAGTAAAAAAATCGACGAACAAGCGCGTCGCCACGAAGAAGGCACCGCGTCGACCCGCACGAAAGGCGGCCGTCAAGTCCGTGTCCGCCAAACGCCCGAAGAAAGCCGTCAAGAATAAGCGCTGATCGTTGGCCGCGCAGGTGGATCGAGGGTGCGCAACATGCGTGCTACCCACGGCAGCAGGCAATAGGCGGGGAACGAAAGAAAAAACGTGAGGAGGAAATAGGGTGCGTAGCCCATCTCGGCTGCACCATAGCCGCTCGCCCAGCCTGCCAACGAGCGCGATAACGCGAACAGCGAAGACAGTAACGCGTACTCGGCTGCGGCGCGCCGTTTGTCGACGATCGACATCAGAAACGCGAGAAACGCACCGGTCCCAAGCCCACCGGTAAATGATTCCCCGGCGCTCGCTGCGTACAGCACCAGCCGATGGAACGGCTCAAGTGGCGCACCATCGGGAATGAGCGTCGCCGCCCCGACATAGCCCAGATTGGAGGCGGCTTGCCACAGACCCAGCACCCACAGCGCGCGAAACACGCCGCGCCGATCGACATACCACCCGCCCACGAGCCCGCCAAGGATCGACAGACCAAGCCCGATGTTGACTGAAACGAGACCAATCTCCGAGGCGCTGAAGCCGCGATCGACCCAAAACGGCTTCACCATGAAGCCCATCGAAGCGTCACCCAGTTTGAAGATGAGGATGAAGAGCGCGACCGGCAACATGGTTGGGCGACTCAGAAGCTCAAATAGCGCGCCGAACATCGGTCCTTGTGCGATGGGTGTGGCGCGTTCTTGTGGCGAAGTTCTCAGGCGCTGGCTAACCCACGCAATCGCGAGGATCACCGCGGCCACACCGAGTGCGGTCGGCCAAAGCCCTTCGATGTCGCGTACCGCCTTCACGGAGCGATAGACCAGCCACAGCACGAACAGCGTCAGGCCGAGAAGTGCCGCCAATGTCGAGGGTCGCGTGATGACGCTTTTCAGCTCCGCGCCAAGCGAGCTGGTTGGCGCGGACTTGGGGCGAGGCCCCTCCTTCGGCGCCGCGAGCATCGTGAGCGCGAGCACGCCTAGCAACGCGGCCGCGATCGTGAACGCGCCGCTCCAGGTTGCATAATCGGCGAGGATCAGGATGGCGCCCGCCGCAAGGATGCCCACGCGCCCGAACCCGATGCGAATGCCGTTGGCCAGACCGAGCTCTTCTTTATCGAGATACTCGATCGTGTAGCCGTCGATCGCGATGTCATTGGTCGCCGAGAGCAAGGTAAAGATCGCGATCGACAACCACACCGCGGGACCGAGACCCGCGTGGGCGGCGATCACGAGCATCACCGCGCCCATCGCGAGATCGGCGGTCGCCATCCACAACCGATGCCGGCGGTAGTGGTCGATCGCGGGTGCCCACAGGAACTTGAGCGTCCAGGCGAGACCAAGGAGACTCAGCGCACCGATGTCGCGCAGATCGACGCCTTGCTGCCGGAACCAGACGGGCAGCACATCAAAAAAGATGCCGAACGGGAGTCCCTGCGCAAAATAGAGAACGCCCACCCAGAAGAGCTTCGAGCGGAGGACGGAGGGGGCGGGTGGGATCATGAGAACCCTGACTGCTGGACTAGGAATGAACCTTAAGGGTTCAACGACCTATTCTCTGCGCCCATCATCCCGAAGCCTTCTCGAATCGGAAGACTGCGAGGCTGCCGCGCAGATTCGGCATTGCGTTGATGCGCCGTCCACCGTGCATGACGATGCGCTCCCGCACGCGAATGCCGTGCGAGGCACAAAACGCCTCAAAATCGCGGATGGTGCATAGATGAACGTTGGGCGTGTCGAACCACTGGTATGGCAGGCTCTTCGAGATCGGCATGCGTCCGAGCATGATCTGTAATCGATGCGACCAGAATCCCATGTTCGGAAAGGTCACGATCGCTTCGCGTCCCACCCGCAACATCTCCTGCAGGATCTGCTCGGTCTGGCGAACCGTCTGCAGCGTCTGCGAGAGGATCACATAGTCGAACGAGTGGGCATCGATCCCCGAGAGGCCGGATTCGAGGTCGCTTTGAATGACGTTGACGCCGTTGCGCACGCTCGCGATTACGTTCTCGTCGGCAATCTCGATGCCATAGCCCCGCACGTCGCGCGATTGGCGCAGATGCTTCAGCAGCAATCCGTCTCCGCAGCCAAGATCCAGCACCGATGCGGCCGGTTTTATCCAGCCCGCGATGGCATCGAGATCTTCGCGCCCGGTGAGCGGCTGGCGCGCGTCCGCGATGTTCATGCGGCCGCCTTTCGCCCGCTCGCCGGGCTCTTGAGCGGGATCACGTTGGCGTCTCGTGAGGCGGCGGGTGCGACAGCGATCGCTCTTGCGATATTGTCGAAATACGCACCGACCAGTTTGTGGTAGCGCTCATCGTCCAGCAGGAAGGCATCGTGTCCGTGCGGCGCGTCGATCTCGGCGTATGACACGTCCAGACGATTGTCGAGCAGGGCCTTGACGATCTCACGCGAGCGGGTCGGCGCGAAACGCCAGTCCGATGTAAACGAGGCGACGAGAAAACGCGCCTTCGCGCGCGCCAGTGCAGCCTTGAGATCGCCGCCATAGTCGAGCGCCGGATCGAAGTAATCGAGCGCGCGGGTAATCAGAAGATAGGTGTTGGCGTCGAAATACTCGGCGAACTTGTCGCCTTGATACCGAAGATATGCCTCGACCTCGAAATCGACATCGAAGTGATAGCCGATCCGGTTGCTCCGCAACGACCGGCCGAACTTCGCCATCATCGCGTCATCGGACAGGTAGGTAATGTGGCCGATCATCCGCGCCAGACGCAGGCCCCGGACAGGCTTCACGCCGTGTTCGTAGAAATCGCCACCGTGGAAGTCCGGGTCGGTCGTAATCGCCTGCCGCGCGACTTCGTTGAATGCGATGTTCTGCGCGGAAAGGGTTGGGGCTGCAGCGATCACGATGGCGTTGGCGATACTGTCCGGATAGGCCAAGGTCCATTGCAGCGCCTGCATCGCGCCGAGGCTGCCGCCCATCACCGCCGCCAACCGTGAGATGTCCAGGCGTTTGATCAAGCGAGCTTGCGCTTCCACCCAATCTTCGACAGTCACGACCGGGAACCGCGATCCGTAGGGTTTCCCGGTTTTAGGGTTCAAGCTCGCGGGGCCGGTGGAGCCAAAGCAACCGCCGATGTTGTTGACACCAATCACGAAGAAACGATCGGTGTCGAGGGCCTTGCCCGGCCCGATCATGTTGTCCCACCAGCCGATATTGCGCGGATCGTCGGCGTAGTAGCCGGCGACATGATGCGCTGCGTTCAGCGCATGACACACCAGCACCGCATTCGATCGGTCGGCATTCAACGTGCCGTAGGTTTCATACATCAGCTCGTAGCGATCGATGGTTCCACCGCCGCGAAATGAAAGCGGCGCATCGAAGCTCATGGTGCGCGGCGTAACCGCACCGACCGAACGTACCGTCGACATGGTGCTCCTGCCCTCGTGCAACAAAAAACCCGTTCCAGCGAGGGCCGAAACGGGCTTCTGAGTTCTTGTCGCAACGGCCGCGCGGTGCGGCGATCAGCGAAGAGCCTCGCTTTAGCTGGATTTGGAAGCCACCCATTCGCAGTGTGCGAATCGATGCTGCTTCGGCGCTCGCAAGCTGACTATCAAATCAGCGCTGCGGCAAGTATAGCAGGGCGTCGGCCGGGGGCAAGCGACTCGGGCCAGGTGGTTCATCCCAATCCTAAGCGTTGAGCCGCATCAGGAGGCCGTGCTGTTTTGCCGGATCGATGTTGCGAAGAATGCGTTGCGCAACCGGCGCGACATCGGGCAGGCTCGTGCGCAGCACTTGTTGCTTGATCGAGAGCACCTGCGAGGAATGCATCGAGAACTGCCGCAGGCCAAACCCAAGCAGCAGCCGCGTCATCGCGAGCTCGCCCGCCATCTCGCCGCACACTGCAATGGGTCGGCCCGCCTTGTTGCATGCCCGGATGGTATTTGCGATCAGTTGCAGGACCGCCGGATGCATCGGATCGTACAGGTGCGCAACGGTCTCGTCGGTGCGATCGATGGCGAGCGTGTATTGGATCAGATCGTTGGTTCCGATCGATAGGAAATCGAGGCGATCAAGAAAGATCGATATCGCCAAGGCCGCGGCCGGCACTTCGATCATGCCGCCGACTTCGATGTTCGGATCGTACGGGATGCCGTCCCGGCTGAGCGCATCCTTGGCCTGTGCCAGATAAACGAACGCCGCCTCGACCTCGTGCGCATGCGCGAGCATCGGCAGCAGGACGCGAACATGGCCGTAGTGCGAGGCGCGCAGGATGGCCCGCAACTGCGTGAGGAAGAGATGCGGTTCGGCCAGACAATAGCGAATCGCGCGCAGGCCGAGCGCCGGATTCGGCCCGCCGCGATCACCGCCGGTGAGCGCCTTGTCCGCGCCCAGATCAAGCGTGCGAATCGTGACGGGCTTGCCCTCGAGCGCCTGAGCGACCTCCCGATAGGCTTCGAACTGCTCGTCCTCGCTCGGCAGATCGTCCCGATTGAGAAAAAGAAATTCGCTGCGGAACAATCCGATGCCGGTCGCGCCGCAATCGAGCACACCTTCGATGTCGGAGGGCAACTCGATGTTCGCCTGAAGCTCGATGGAAGTGCCATCGAGCGTCGCGGCGGGTGTCGTCTTCAACCGCCTGAGCTTTTGACGCTCGAGCTCGCGTTCGCGCTTCTTGAGCTGGTATTCCGCGAGCACCTGCCGGTCGGGGTTGACGATCACCGTGCCGCGCGCCCCATCGACGATGAGGAGCTCGTTCTCACGGATCATGCTTCGCGCGTGATGCAGCCCGACCACCGCAGGCAGGCCGAGACTGCGTGCCACGATCGCGGTATGCGAGGTGACGCCGCCCACGTCGGTGACGAATCCCGCGAACTTGTGCCGCTTGAAGAGAATCATGTCGGCCGGCGACAAATCGTGCGCCACGATGACGATGTCTTCTTCATGACTTGGGCCCAACGGCGTATGGGCGGATCCGAGCAGCGCGTGCAGTACGCGCTCGACCGCCTGCTGCACATCGGACTTGCGCTCGCGCAGGTAGGGATCTTCGAAGCGCTCGAATTGCTCGACCAGCGACTCCATCTGCCGCACCAGCGCCCACTCGGCATTGCAGCGGGTGGCGCGGATGATGTCGCGCGGGACTTTCGATATCGCCGAATCCGCAATCAACATGCGATGCAGATTGACGAAGGTATTGAGCTCACCTGCAACACCCGGCGCGGCACCGGCACTCAGCTCGGCCAGCTCCGCCTGCACTTGCGTGATCGCGGTATCGAACCGCACCAACTCGGCTTCGACATCCTGCTCGCGAAGTTCGTACTGCGGTACCTCCAGGCGGGCAGCCGTGACCAGATGCGCATGCCCGATCGCGATGCCCGATGAGACGCTTGCGCCGATCAGCGTGAAACTTGCGCCACCCGCCTCGCTCAGCGGGCCGATCGCAGCGGGATCGTTCATTCGCCTTCGCCGAACTTGTCGTTGATGAGATCCTGGAGCGCCGACAACGCCGACTGCGCATCCTCGCCATCGGCCTCGATCAGTACGCGGCTGCCTTTGGCCGCGGCCAGCATCATGACGCCCATGATGCTCTTCGCATTCACGCGGCGGCCATTGCGCGAAATCCAAACTTCGGCGCGGAACCCCGAGGCGGTCTGCGTCAGCTTGGCCGAGGCGCGCGCATGCAGCCCCAGCTTGTTGACGATCTCAATTTCCGCTTGTGGCATGGGGCGTCGATGCCGGGATGAGATGGACGACGCCTTCCTGCCCACCGGAAGTTGCCTTCACGACGACCGTCGCAAGCAAGGCATGACGATACGTCAACGCGCGCACGACCATGGGCAGGCTCGCACCGCTCACGCCTTCGACCCGGCCGGGAACAAGTGCGCGCGTGGCGACGTTGGACGGCGTGCCACCCAGCATGTCGGTGAGGATGAGCACGCCCGAACCATCATCGAGGGCGCCGATCTGCTGCTTCGCTTCACGCAGCAGTGCATCGGGATCCGCGTGTCCAGCGACGCGGATGCTCGCGACGCGCGCCGGAGCGCCGCCCAGCACATGCGTCGCGCTTTGAATGAGTGTCTTGCCCAGATCACCATGGGCAATGATGAGAAGCCCGATCATGGAGACATTGCCGGATGTCGCCGTGACGCGGCTGCGGACGCGCCGGCTGGATCCAAAAAAGCCCGCCGCCGCATGTTCGTGGGCGCCTCAGAAGTCCTAGCGTTCATCGGCGCGGATCGCGCGCTCCAGGGCATCAATGAACATGCCCGGGACGTTAAACCCGGTCTGGTCGGTGATCTCGCGAAAGCAGGTCGGGCTCGTGACGTTTACCTCCGTCAAGTAATCGCCGATCACGTCGAGGCCAACCAGCAGCAGACCGCGCCGGGCGAGCTCCGGGCCGATTGCGTCGGCAATTTGCCGGTCTCGCTCTGTAAGCGGACGGGCTACGCCGCGCCCACCTGCCGCGAGGTTGCCGCGGAATTCACCCGCTTTTGGAATGCGCGCGAGGCAGTAGGGAACCGGTTCTCCGCCGATCACAAGGATGCGCTTGTCGCCTTCAGTGATCGCGGGGATATAGCGTTGCCCCATCACCATCCGCTGGCCGAGCTCGGTCACCGTCTCGAGGATGATGTTGCGATTGGAGTCATCGGCCGCCACCCGAAAAATTCCCGCGCCGCCCATGCCATCGAGCGGCTTCACCACGGTTTCGCGGTGTTCGTCGATGAATGCATTCAGATCGTCGATCAACCGCGTGACGATGGTGGGGACGCAGAATTGACTAAACTGCATGATCGACAGCTTTTCGCTGTGATCGCGCATCGCCCTGGGATCGTTGAAGATGCGCGCGCCCTGCCGTTGTGCATGCTCGAGCATCCAGGTGCTGGTAACGTACTCGATGTCGAACGGCGGGTCCTTGCGCATCACCACGCAATCGAGCTCAGACAGCGCGCGCTGAACGAATTCGCCGGCCTTGTACCAGTCGTCCCCGGTCGATCCGGTGAGGGTCAGGCGTTGCATGGCGCCCAGCACAGCGCCGCCTTTCCAGAGCAGGCCCTCCTGCATGATCACCCAGATCTCATGGCCACGGCCCGCCGCCTCGACCATCATCGAGTATGTCGAGTCTTTGTAGATCTTGAGTGAGTCGAGGGGATCGAGAACGATGCCGATGCGCATCGGGGCGGGCTACTCGGTTGGCGCCGTCTGCTCGAGCTCGAGGGCGGCTGCCACGAGCGCCAGACGCGCGATGATGCCGTAGGCGTAGAAGCGATTCGCCTCTGCGTCAGGCGTCGCGTTGAAATCAGGTTGGATGCAGCAGTCGTTGAACGCGATCGGCACGAAGTGCATGCCGGGCGCATTCAGATTCTCGTCAATGCCGCGACCCGTATGCACGCGATAGAAACCGCCCACGACATGCCGGTCGATCATGTAGACCACCGGCTCGCCGACCGCGCCATCGATGCGCTCGTAGGTGTGGACCCCTTCCTGGATGATGACGTCGGTCACCTCGAGGCCTTCTTTAACGACCGCCATCTTGTTCCGCTGCTTGCGATTGAGGCCGACTACATCGTCGACGCTCTTGGCCATCATGATCCCCATGCCGTAGGTACCGGCATCCGCTTTCACGACGACGAACGGATCGTCCTTGATGCCGTATTCGAGATACTTCGCGCGGATCTGGTCCAGCATCTCGCCCACGTTCGCGGCGAGACACTCTTCGCCCGCGCGCTCATGAAAGCTCACCTGGCCGCAGTGTTCATGGTACGGATTGACCAGCCATGGATCGATTGCGAGCAGCTTGGCGAATTCCGCCACGACCTGATCGTAAGCGTTGAAATGGAAGGTCTTGCGGCGAACCGTCCAACCTGCATGCAGCGGTGGCACCACGACCTGGCCATCCAGACCGCGCAGGATTTCAGGTACGCCGCCCGACATGTCGTTGTTGAGAACCACCATGCATGGATCGAAGTCTTGCACGCCGATGTGATTGCCGACGCGAACCAGCGGCTCGAGCAACAGCGGCGGATGACCGGCGACTTCGACCTCGGTCGGCGCGGTGATGGTCGGCAACAGGCTGCCGATACGCACATTGAGACCCGACTGCCGGAAGATCGTGACCAGCCGCGCCACGTTCTGCATGTAGAACGGATTGCGGGTGTGATTCTCCGGGATCAGGAGCAGATTGCGCGCGTCCGGACAAACCCGCTCGATCGTGGCGCTGACCGCCTGCACGCACAACGCCTGAAAAGCCGGATTCAGATTGTTGAAGCCGCCCGGAAACAGATTCGTATCGACCGGGGCGACCTTGAAACCGCTGTTGCGCAGGTCGACCGAGGTGTAAAACGGCGGCGTATGTTCTTGCCACTGCCCGCGAAACCAATGCTCGATCTCCGTACTCTTCAACAGAATACGGCTCTCCAGCTCCTGGAGGAGTCCGGCATGGGTGGCGGTGAGATGCGGAATCATTTGTCCGGTAACGGCCTGGTCGCTCTGACGGTGACGATGGAATTGGGGCGCCGCAGGAGGGCGGCAGCAACGCTACCGCCGCGCAACATTGAGCCGATGATTCTAACCCAAGGCCACGACGCCTGCGACCGATCTCACGTTCGGCTTCGCCACCAGCGCAAGGCGGGCCACAGCCAGACGAGGATCGTCGCGATGCCAAGCCCCGCTGCGATCGGCCGGGCGAAGAATCCGAGCAGATCGCCGTCCGCTTTGATCATCGAGGTCACGAAATGCTCCTCGAGCATCGTGCCGAGAATCACGCCCAGGATGGTCGGGGCGACCGGGTAGCCGTTCTCTTCCATCAGATAGGCGAGCACGCCGAAGACCAGCATCACGCCCACCGCGAAGAGCGTGTTGTTGATGGCGAATGCACCGACGATGCAAAACAACAGGATGATCGGCATCAGCACGTTGCGCGGCATCCGCAGAATCTGCTTGGCACCCTTGATCGCAATGTACCCAAGCGGGATCATCAAGAGGTTCGCGAGGAAGAACACGATGAAGATCGCGTAGACATTCGCCACGTCGTTGATGAAGATCATCGGGCCCGGAATGATGTTCTTCAGATAGAGCACGCCGATGACGATCGCGGTGATCGAATCACCAGGAATGCCGAAGACCAGCGCCGGTATCCATGCGCCGGCGAGCGCGCTGTTGTTCGAGGCGCCCGACTCGATGATGCCTTCGACATGACCAGTGCCGAATTTCTCCGGCTCCTTCGAGAAGCGCTTCGACATCGCATACGACACCCACGCGGCGATGTCGGCGCCGGCCCCGGGGAGCGCACCGATGGCGGTGCCGACGATGTTGCCGCGCATGATCGGCACCGGGTAGCGTTTGGTGAGCGTCCACATGCCCCGAAAGACGTTGCCGATCTGATCCACCACCACTTCCGCCTTGCCTGCGGGGGTGACCGCGAAGCGCAGAATCTCCGAGACGGCAAACATGCCGATCATCATCGGAATGAGCCCCACCGAGCCGAGCAGCTCGATCGAGCCGAAGGTGAACCGCGGATGGCCCGCCGGGTTGTCGAGACCGATCGACGAGATGATGAGACCGATCAACAGCGACACGATTCCCTTCAGCGGATTGTCAGCGGCAATGAAGACCGCGCAGGTGAGCCCCAACAGCACCAGCCAGAAGTATTCGAACGAGCTGAAGCGGAGCGCGACATCTGCGAGCCAGGGAGCCGCGGTGACCAGGACAATCGTGCCGAAGATGCCGCCGATCACCGAGAACACCAGGCCCGCGCCAAGGGCGAGCTCCGCCTGGCCCTTCTTGGTCATCGCGTAGGCTTCATCGACATAGGCGGCTGACGCCGGCGTGCCCGGTATGCGCATCAGGGCGCCGGGGATATCGCCTGCGAAGATTGCCATCGCGGTTGCCGTCACGATCGCCGCGATCGCCGGTACCGGCGGCATGAAGAACGTGATCGGCACGAGCAGAGCGGTGGCCATCGTCGCGGTCAGACCCGGAATCGCGCCAACGAACAACCCGAACACGGCTGAGCCGAGAATCACCCAGAGCACATACGGCTGGAAGACGAGCCCGAATGCGGTGCCAAGATCAGCCATCGGCTACCATCCGAGACCTTCCAGTAGACCCCAGGGCAACGGTACGCGCATCAGCTTGTAGAAGAGGAACTGTGCGAGCGCCGTCGCAATGATCGCGATCGGCGCGCCGATCATCATCCGCACCCCAAGCTTCCAAAACAGACCGATCAGGAGCAGTGACGCAGTGATCGGAAATCCCAGCAGATCGGCGGTGAGAACGTAGAAGACGAGCGCGCCGATCACCGCAAGAAAGTTCGTGGCCTGCGGCCACTGGCGTACCCACTCGGCGAGGACGATGGCCGGGTGACCCAGCGCAAGATCCCTGATGCCGCGCTTCGCCAATAGCGCACCGCAGGCAATAAATCCGCAGGCGATGAGTCCGGGAAACATCGCCGGCCCGTACTTCTGCCCGGGAATCTTCGGATAGTCCTGGATGTGGATGAGGATCGCGACGCCGAGCAACGCGAGGACAGCGCCGACGATGGCGTCGTTGGCCTTCACCTCGTGCTCCGCGCAGGATGGTAATGCTGACCACAACGACTCGCCGCACACGACGGACTCAACGTTATGGACGGCTTATGCGTCATCTTTCGTCATGCACCGTGGTGCCCCCGCCTGCGCGGGGCAGGCTTGAGTGGTCCTGGTTGCTCGCGTAACAACCGTTGCGCGAACCCTACTTCGCCAATCCGAGCGCCTTCATCACCTGACCCATGTTCGCATCATCCTTCGCCATGTACGTTGCGAACTGGTCCGGTCCGCCCCATGTGACACCGAAGCCCCGCGCTGACATGAAATCGCGGAACTCCTTGCTGTCGTGCGCTTTCTTGATCGCGGTGGTCAGCGCGGTCTGAATGTCCTTCGGCAACCCTTTCGGTGCGGCGACACCGCGCCACGCGGCCACGGTCCAGTCGCTGCCGATCGCCTCTTTGACCGTCGGCAGATTCGGATACAGGGCGGTACGCTCGGGTGCCATGATTGCGAGGCTGCGAGCCTTGCCGGCGTCGATCAGCGCGCGCCCTTCCGGCACCGAACAGGTGACGATA
>JANMUI010000929.1:0-1663 GCA_031391405.1 Betaproteobacteria bacterium | reverse complement strand
TCTTCGAGGTTGATGGCATGTCCCGTGCGCGGCTGGATGAATAATCCAGCCGTCGGAATGGTGCGCTTCAGAAAGATGCTGGCCTCAAGGCAGGGATCGTCTTCATCACCGACCACAATCAGGGTCGGGACCGTCAACGCAGAAAACTGTTGCGTAAAATCGTATAGCGACGGTCGCCTGCCTTGATAGTTCTTCATCGTCAGCGCCGATCCCTTGGCCGAATGTTGACTGAGATGATCGGAAAACTCCTGCCATCCGCGTGGATCTTTGATAAGCAGTTGCACGCGGGTTGGACTGATCCCCATTTCCTTGGCCATCGCCGCTGACCCGACCTGGACAAACTTCTGGGCATTCAGCTCACATTGTTTAAGAAATTCCTCGCGCTGATTCTGGACCGCGCCACTACCACAGCCCGCCACCACCAGCGCACTCGCCATGTGCGGATGTCGCAAGCCAAACATCAAGGTCGCGTATGCGCCTTGGCTCAACCCGACGACATGGGCTTTCGGCACTCCAGCGTGTTGGATAACGGCGGCGATGTCATCGGCGAAGTGCGTGTAGTCATACGCCGCGTCATCCTCTGGCACATCCGAAGGCAAGTAGCCCCGGGCCGCGTAGGTAAGGCAGCGATAGTTGCGTGAGAAGTACCGCACCTGGGTTTCCCACTCACGATGGTCGGCGGCGAACTCGTGGACAAAGACAATCGGATAACCCGTCCCCGTTTCTTCTACGTACAGTTTTACGCCATTGGCATTCGCGTACGACATGATGTTCCCTCCTGATTCTTGCACATAATCTTGACTTCAATCGTCGGTGACAGCGATGTCACTCTCATCCCTTCTGTATATCCGTCATGCGGCGGCTTGCCGTTGATACAGATATTGCTGAAACCCCGCGAACACCTTGCCGATCTCTTCCGGCCTGCCCAAATCAGCCACGGCGTCAGCGATGGAGTTCTGGTATTTGAGGCGGAGCAATGGCGTCAACTTTTCTTGGTCGAGTTCCTGTACGCCTTCACGTACGTAGTGTGAGAGCACGAAATCGAGAAAGACTTGTTGTTTGGTGTTGAAATGGGTGCTGATGATCACCTTCGCCTTGGCCGCTCGTTCCTCACGCGTGAGTGGTGGTAAAGCGTATGCAACATGCGCCAACACGTCGAAGAGGTCGCTCTTCTCGGCATCAATGATCTTTTGCATCTCAGCCATTTGCTCTTTGCCAAAGCCTTTCTCGGCTAACCCTTGCAGGAGCTTGGCGCGGGTGTCAGGGGCACTCCAGAGTGCACGCAGTTCATTTTCATCCTTGAAAAAGTCGGGCAGTTTACCAAACAGCAGCTCCAAGAACTGTTGTGCGGACATCGGCGTGCCGTCTGGGTGCCAGAAGCTCGTCATAACCATGTGCTGAATGGTGCGGGCTTTGCCGTCGGCGAGTTTGACTTTGATCCTCTTCCTCTTGGTGAGTTCGGCAAGCTCTTCGTCCACCGAAGGTTCTCTCGGTTGTCCACTGTCGAGAGGCTGTCTGGGCTTTGCCAATTCTTCTGGTTCCGCTGGTTCACCATCCCACTCCGGGTCACTGAAATGTTGGTGGGCCTTCACAAAGTCATAGATCGTGAAGTAGTCCTTGCCGTCGTAGAGCCGCGTCCCGCGCCCAATAATTTGCTTGAACT
>JANMUI010000876.1:0-5233 GCA_031391405.1 Betaproteobacteria bacterium | reverse complement strand
CTTACGGTGGACATGGGCGGTATAGATCACGCGAATCCCCTGCTCTCGGCAAAATCGTAATGTCGCCGCGAGTTTCGGGACCATTCGATAGGCTTGCTGCGACTGCAGCTTCGCCCCTTCGGCAACAAAATCGTTCTGCATGTCGACGACGATCATGGCGGTCTTGCTCGGATCGATACGGTCAAAACGGTAGGGCATGGTGTCCTCCTTGCACGAACTGCTGGAAGGCGAGGCAGGCTCTGCACCCACCTCGGTCGAACGACGCGGCGGCATAAGGCTTGCGATCGAGGATCGCGTAGCCGCAGCGGCGCAACATGATCGCCCGGGACCGGCAGGGTTGCAAGTCGATCCGCTGAAAATCGCCTACCCTCGCGATGGAGCGATGATCCACGGATGCTATCCCGTTGACCTGCATCAAAGGCTCCGTTACCGTCGCATGGCAGCCTACCGTCCACTGGTCCGCATATGCCCTCAAAATCGAACCGCATTCTCTGTATCGGACATACCTCGCTCGATCGCGTGTTCCGCGTTCCATCGTGGCCGGCTGGAAGCGCCAAGATCAAGGCGCAGTCGTATCGTGAATCGGGCGGCGGCATGGCGGCCAACGCGGCCGCGGCGATCGCCCAGCTTGGTGGCACGGCGGAATTCTGGGGACCGGCCGGCGACGATCGGATTGCCGATGTCATGGCCGCAGAACTACGACAGCTTGGCGTGGATGTTGGCGGCCTCCAACGCATTGCAGGATGTGAGTCGTCGCATTCGGTGATCCTGGTCGACGATCGCGGCGAGCGCCTGATCATCGGCATGCGAGGCCGAGCGCTGCAATCGAATAGTGAGTGGCTGCCGATCGAGCGGGTGGAATTCGCTTCCGTCGTTCTTGCGGACGTGCGCTGGCCGGCAGGTGCGCGGCGCGCGATGATCGCAGCACGCGAATGGGGCGTACCGACGATTCTCGACGCGGACGTGGCCGAATCAGGCACGCTGCGCGAATTGGTCGGGCTGGCCGACTATGCGGTATTTTCCGAGCCTGGGCTCGAAGCCTTTGCGGGCACGGCCGGATCGCTTGCGCTCACGCAGGCGCTCGCGATTGGTGCCACGATCGCGATCGTTACCCGCGGCGCGAAGGGTGTGGATTGGGTCGCGAATCAATCGCCACATGCCGTACATCACCTTCCGGCGCATCCTATCGATACCGTGGTCGATACCACCGGCGCGGGCGACGTCTTTCACGGCGCATTCGCACTCGCTCTCGCCGAAGCGCAGCCGCTCGAGCGCGCGTTGCGCTTCGCTACGGTCGCCGCTTCACTCAAATGTGCGCGCGAAGGTGCTCGCAGCGTGCCGGCACGATCGATCGTGAATGCCATTCTGGAGTCTGATTGAGATTGAAGGAGAATACGCATGCGCTACCGCATTCTGACGTTATCACCACGACGCTTGTTGACGTCCGTGCTCGTCGCATTCGCACTCGCCGCCCAAACGGCACGCGCCACTGACGACACCGCACTGTCGGAGCTATCCGCGACGGAAGCTGCAGCCTTGATCCGCGATGGAAAGATCTCGAGCGCAGAGATCACGCGCGCGCTGCTTCTTCGCATCGAACGCCATAGCGGCCTCAATGCGTTCATCACGGTCGATCACCGCAAGGCATTGGCGGCGGCGCGCGCGGCCGATCGCAGGCGCCACCACAACGAGCGCCTCGGTCCATTGCACGGCGTGCCGATCGTGGTGAAGGACAACATCCATGTCGCAGGGCTGCCCAATTCGGCCGGAACACCAGGACTGGCGAATTTCACGCCGAGCTTTCATGCACCGGTCGTGCAAGCCCTCATCGAGGCGGGAGCAATCGTTCTGGGCAAGACCAACATGCACGAGCTCGCGTTCGGCATCACGAGTAACAACGCTGCATTCGGGCCGGTGAAGAATGCTTACGATCCGACCAAGTTCGCCGGCGGCAGCAGCGGTGGCACCGGCGCTGCGGTCGCGGCACGGCTTGCCACGGCCGGACTCGGCACCGACACTGGCGGGTCGGTACGAATTCCGGCGGCACTCAATGGCATTTTCGGATTTCGACCGACGGTGAAGCGCTATTCGCAGACCGCCATCACGCCGATCTCGAGCACACGCGACACCGCTGGTCCGATGGCGCGAACCATGCGCGACATCGTCCTTCTTGATAGCGTGATCACGCACGATTTCCGGCCAATCACACCCACCCCACTCGATGCCATTCGGCTTGGCATTGCGCAGCCCTTCTTTACCGGGCTCGACCAGGAAACCGCCGCCATCATGCAACAGACTCTCGACCGGCTGCGGGCGGCGGGTGTCACGATCGTGGATGTTGGCCTCGCGACGATCCTCACGCAAAACGGCAAAGTCGGTTTTCCGGTAGCGCTTTTTGAAGCGAATCGCGAATTGAAACGCTACCTCGCCGAATTCGGGATCCCTCTGTCGCTCGATGCGCTGGCAGGCAGCATCGCAAGCCCGGATGTGCGCGGGGTCTTCTCCGGTGCCGTCGTGGACGGCGCTCCCGGTGGTATTCCAAAGGCGGTATACGAAGACGCCTTGTACGTGCAGCGTCCGCAGCTTCAGAAGCTTTATGCGGATGCGTTCGAGGGATCCCGCGTCGATGCGCTGGTGTTTCCGACCACGCCACTACCCGCGGCATCGATCGCAGGCTCGGATGAAACGGTCGACCTGAATGGCGTACGCGTGCCGACATTCCCGACGTTCATCCAGAACACCGACCCGGGCAGCAATGCCGGCATTCCAGGGCTGTCGATTCCTTTTGCATTGACCAAAGCCGGGTTGCCGGTTGGTCTGGAGCTGGATGGACCGGAAGGTTCGGATCGCCGGCTGCTTGCGATTGGGCTGGCGCTCGAGCGCCTATTCGGGCGATTGCCGCCACCCAAACTGAACTGAAGGCGAACGCGTTTCCGACGGTGCGGACACATATCGGCAGCCTGTTCGCGAAGTTCGGCGTGCATCACCGAGCAAGCTTATGCCGGTCGCTGTTGCGGGATGCCAAGAGCTTCGCCGGACGAACCGACCTTCGTCGCATCCCACTGTTTCCTGCCAGCCGCACGCCGGATGCGCCGTATCGCAGTGCTTGGGCAGTGATTACAGAGAGTGCTCCGTCACCAGAACTTCGCGCACGGACCTCGCAGCAGATACGCGCCCGACGGCTGTGCCGCAGGTGCGGTCCCTTTTGATTCAACCGATACCGCGAGCTCGGTCACAGTCGATAGCAGACTCTCGGACGTTCCCGGCATGCTGATCTGCGGCTTCCCCTGCGCGGCAACGATACCGAGCGAAAGCGGCGCGGCGTTCGGTGCCAAAGCCCACAACTGCAAGACTTGATCCGGCGCCACGCTCACCGGACGAAGCCATTTGAGATCGGCGACCTTGCCGTGACGCTGCGAGCTGATCAGCAAGGTCGATTGGCCTTGCGCATCGGCGAGAAAGCCTGCGTAAGCCTCGGGCAACACCCGCCCTTGCGGGACGGCCACCCGCATCGTCGGATCGAATTGCGGCACGATCAGCATGGCAATGACGCCGACGGCGATGCCCGCAGCAAGCGGACCGAGCGCACGAAGTCCAAAGAATCGCGCGAAGAAGCCCGACTTGGCCGCCGACATGACCGATCTTGACTGCGGCGCGATGCGTTGTTCGATCCCTTTCCACAGCGCACCGCTCGGGGCGGCTGATGTGAGCGGCGAACCCATCGGCATCAGACGCTGTTCCCATAGCTCGACCGCGACGCGCGTCTTCAGATCCGCGCGAATTAGGCGCTGGAATCGCTTGCGCGCACGCCCATGCAAGGTCCCGAGCACGTATTCGGAGGCAAGTCGGTCGCGCAGTTCCGGTTTGTCGTAATTCATGATGAGCCTCGCCCTCCGGCCGCCGCACCAAAAACTTCCAGGCACTTCTTCAATTTGTCGAGCCCGCGCCGGACCCAGGCTTTCACCGTTCCTAAGGGCTCGCGCATATGTGCCGCCAGTTCCGAATGCGTTAGTCCATCGTAGAACGCCAGCGCGATGGCTTGTCGCTGGCTCGGTTCAAGCGTCAACAGGCACCCCTTCAATTGCTTTGCATCGATGTTCTGCATCAATCGCTCCAGGGGACCCGCCGATTCGTCAGCGATATCAGGCATGCCGCTCTCCGCGTCCTCGTCGTCGGACACCGCCGGCCGCACGATGTTCGCGCGCTCGCTCGTTGTGCTGCGCAGCGCATCCATCGCGCGATTGCGTGCAATCGTCATAAGCCAGGTCATCGGTGCCGCCTTGGCCGAGGAGTAGTTGCCGGCCGAATTCCAGATGCTCACATAGGCTTCCTGCAACACCTCTTCGGCCCACGCCTGCTCCCGCAGCAACCGCATGGTGATCGCGAGCAGCGCGCGCACGGTCAGGTCGTACAACTGCTTGAACGCCGCCTGATCTCTGAGCGCAGTGCGCGCGATCAGTTGCTCGAGCCGTGCGCTGCCGTCCGATGCTGTTGCCATGTTGTCGTTCTGTTCCTTTCATGCCGGGAAACGGGTGCCAATGCCACATGCCACTTTCCATCGACAGTGTGCCGATTACCGTCCAACCTGGATCGTTGTACCCCTCGCGTGGCGCCACCCGACACGCGATCTCTCGGGTAGCGGGCTTGTGCGCCTGAATCTTAAGGCCGCGGCCGCTGGGCAGCACCAGTTTCTTATCGCGCTGGCTTGTCACGGGCCGCTCCCCCATCGCGTCGCACCTCTACCGACGCGCTTGCTACGGCGATCTGGGTCTGGGCGGTGCGAGTAAACACTGCGGCAATCTCTTCGAAGCTCTTGACGCCCAGGTCGGCAAAATCGTCACGTCGCAGCGACTCGGGAAGATCGTTGGTGACTTCGTGTGGCGTCGCGATACAGCCGATTCGTTCGGGCTGCGCGCCGCTTTCGGCGATCAACGCGAACCGCGGCGTCCCTGGCAGGAGTAACGGCACCCCCGCTTCGATGCGTGGTTGGGAGGAGAAGCGATTGGGGAAAATGCGCTGGATGCGACCGTTGGTATTGAGAAGATAGCAGGTGAGAAAGGCGCTATCCGCTGAAACGACCTCAAATCGCACTGCATCGCCGGCACGATAGAAACCCTTGGAGAGATTGAGCTTCAGCGTGTTCGCCAGGCTAAGAAAGCCCGCCGTGCGAGCGCCTGCCGAGGCATTCACCGTCGCTATCACGTCATTGACCGGTTCGGCCTTGGCCGCCACA
>JANMUI010000872.1:0-3414 GCA_031391405.1 Betaproteobacteria bacterium | reverse complement strand
CGACACCTCGACCAAGGTGCCTTGGTGGCACAATCACTCCCTGCGCATGAGCGCCTAGCCATCACCGAAAACCGGCCCGGTGTTAGGTCAATAGGGTGGCGTGGAAATCCAGGCTAGCAGCATAATCGAGAGGGACGCGCGCAAGGGCAGCACGCGCCCCTCATCGCGGACGTTGGGCACCTGCCGTCCGCTTGAATTCTCCGCCACCGCAACTTGCCCTTACTTGCCAGGATCTCGTCCGGCGCGGGCCCCTCCGTTGACGCGGACTTTCGGCGCCGCCAGAATCGCCTCTGACATTTGATGAGGCGTTCAACATGGATCTCGGGATTCGCGGCAAGCGGGCAATCGTGTCCGGCGCAAGCAAGGGGCTGGGCCGTGCATGTGCCCAGTCGCTCGTGGCCGAAGGCGTATCGATTGCAATTGTTGCCCGTGGCAATGCTGAGCTGATGCGGGTTGCCGATGACCTGCGAGAGAGCGCGCAGGGCGAGGTCGTTCCGATCGTTGCGGACATTGCAACGGTCGAGGGACGAACGCGCGTCTTGGCTGCGTTTCCCGATCCGGACATTCTCGTGAACAACAGCGGAGGTCCGCCCGCCGGGGACTTTCGCGAGTTCGATCGCGATGACTGGATCCGCGCACTCGATCTGTGCCTGCTTGCGCCGATCGAGATGATTCGGCTCACGCTCGATGGCATGGTCGCACGACGCTTCGGTCGGATCGTGAATGTGACCTCGTACTCGGTGAAGCTGCCGATCGATACGCTTTCACTCTCGAACGGCGCTCGGGGTGGGCTCACGAATTTTGTCGCCGGCATCGCCCGCGGTGTCGCGCCACACAACGTGACGATCAACAACCTGCTGCCGGGTGTCTTCAATACCGATCGGCAGGTCACCACGATTGGCGCGCAGGCCCAGAAGCGCGGCATCGATATCGAGGCGATGCGCAACCTTAAGATCGCTTCGATTCCAGCGGGCCGCATGGGCGAGCCCGATGAATTCGGTCATGCCTGCGCTTGGCTATGCAGTGCGCGCGCGGGTTACTTCACCGGACAGAATGTGTTGCTGGATGGGGGGCTTTATCCGGGTACCTTTTGATCCGAGCCCTTCGACAGGCCTGTCCTGAGCTTGTCGAAGGGCTCAGCGCGAACGGTTGGGCCCTTCGACGCGCTCAGGGCGAACGGGAGGAGCCCTCCGACGTGCTCAAGGTGAACGCGGCAGCCCTTCAGCGTGCTCGGGGTGAACGGTGAGTCTTTGTTCGAGAAGCGCCGGGGTGGCGGGCTTTTGCGTCTCTGCGTAATGCAACGGCCCGCCTCTGAATGGTGCGAATCCCGTAGCGAAAATGAGCCCTGCATCGGCGAGATCCGCATCGCTTACGATGCCCTCGGCGACCGCCTTCTTCGCCTCGGCGATGTAAGGTGAGATCAGTCGTTCGATGACCCCGGGCGGGACATTGCGCGCTGCCGTTTTCATTGCCTTGCCGTTCTGCCACCGGTAGAAACCTTCGCCGGATTTCTTGCCGAGCTTCTTTGCATCGACCAGTTTTGCGAGGCGGGCCGGCGCCTCGGCGTGGTTGCCGCTGATGGATCGGCCTGCGGCCAGGCAGATATCGAGGCCCACGACATCGGCTAATTCAATCGGCCCCATCGGCATGCCGAAATCGGTGGCGGCTTGGTCCAGGGCTTCCGGCTGAATGCCTTCCTCGAGCATGCGAAACGCCGCCGCCATGTACGGCCCGAGCACGCGATTGACGAGAAACCCTGGCGCGTCCTTGACCGGCAGCGGGAGTTTGTCGATGGCCCTTACGAAAGCCGCTGCGTCCTCGGTCCATCGTTTCTCGGTGCGTTCGCCGGCGACGACTTCGACCAACTGCAACTGGGCCACTGGATTGAAAAAATGAATACCGACAAGCCTCGCCGGGTCGCGCATGTTGGCGCCGATATCCGCGAGCTTGAGACTAGAAGTATTCGTCGCGAGGATTGCGTCCGCCTTCGCCTGACCCTCCACCGTGGCGAATAGTTCTTGCTTGACGGCAAGATTCTCGAAAATCGCTTCGATGATCACATCGGCTCTGCGCACGCCGGCACCGGCGACGTCGGGGATGAGGCGATCCAGTGCGTCGCGCACCCGCAGGCGATCGCGCAGTCTTCGATCGAAGAGATCGGCGGCGCGCTTCATCGCGGGCGCAAGCCGCTTGGCGTCCTGGTCCTGCAATGTCACCGTGAGGCCCCGCAGGACACACCACGCGGCAATGTCGCCGCCCATCGTACCGGCGCCGATAACATGGACGCGCATCGCGGCAAAGCTCGATGTTTTGCCGAGCGATTTCAAACGCTCCTGCAGCCCGAAGATCCGGATGAGGTTCCGGGTCGTCGGGTGTTGTGCAATCGAAGCGATGGAAAGCGGTTCGGTCGGTTCGATCGCGAACGGGTCGCCGTCGACCTTTTCCCAATGTTCGATGATCGAATAGGGTGCCGGGTAGTGTTCCCGCTTCGCTCGCTTGCCGACTTCTTTTCGTGCCATGTTCGCGATGAACCTGCGAATGAGCGGCATCATCATCAAGGATTGCGAGAAGGGGAGTCTGCGGACCTCGCCCGCTTGCAATGCCACCGCGCGGGCCGCGTTGTCCATCACTCTTTCGGGCACCGATTCGTCGACGAGCCCGATCTGCTTGGCGCGCCTGGCATCGATCGATTTTCCGGTGAGCATCATGTCGAGCGCAGCGCTCGGGCCCACCAGCCGTGGCAATCGCTTCATGCCGCCCCACGCGGGGATGATGCCGAGCATGACCTCGGGCAGCGCAAAGCGCGTCCCTGGATCGTCCACTGCTACGCGATAGCGGCAGGCCAATGCCAGCTCGAGTCCGCCGCCCATGCAGAATCCCTTGATCAGGGCGACCGTCGGGAAGGGCAGTGATTCCAGCATCCCGAACGTCTTCCAGCCGCCGCGCACCAAGGTCATCGCATCTTCGGGTGTCGTGATCGCGGTGAATTCGCCGACATCGGCCCCGGCAATGAATCCATTTGCTTTGCCCGATCGGATGATGAGGCCCCGCAGGCTCTGATTGCGCAACGTGCCTAACAGCTCGGAGAGCTCGTCCATGACCTCGGCGGAGAACGTATTGGTGGTTTCTCCCGCCTTGTCGAATGTTACCCAGACCAGATCGTTGCTGTCGCGCTCGATGCGAAAGTGCTTCAGTGTCATGGATCGTTCCGAATCGTTCGACATCAAAGCGCCTCGATCAACATCGCCCCACCAAGACCACCACCGATACAAATGGACGCCATGCCGCGCTTGCCGCCCTTGCGCTTCAATACATGCAAGAGGTGCAGCACGATGCGTGCACCCGAGGCACCGACCGGATGACCGAGCGCGATGGCGCCCCCGTCGACATTGAGCTTGTCGGGATCGAGCGCAC
>JANMUI010000871.1:0-1664 GCA_031391405.1 Betaproteobacteria bacterium | reverse complement strand
CTTGGCCAGCCGCTCCATCACCGAGCGCAGATGCAATTCGCCCAACCCGCGCATGACGGTCTCGTTCATCACCATATCGTGATCGACCTTGAGGGTCGGATCTTCGAGCTCGATCTTATGGAGCGCCTCGGAGATGCGCTGCTCATCGCCGCGACGCTTTGGCTCGATCGCAAGGCCGTACATCGGCATCGGGAACTCGAGCGGACGCATGTGGATCTGATCCTCGTCGTGGGAATCGTGGATCACGCAGTCGAAGCCCACGTCGTCGACCTTGGCAACCGCCGCGATGTCGCCGGGTACGACTTCGCTCACCTCTTTCAGATCCTTTCCCTGGAGGAGGAACAGGTGACCGACCTTGAACGGCTTCTTGCTCTCGCCCACGAACAAGCTCGAGTCCTTGGTGATCGTGCCCTGATGCACGCGGAACACGCCGAGCTTGCCGACGAACGGGTCGACGACGACCTTGAAGACATGCGCAAGCGCGTGCCGTTTCGGGTCGGGAACCGAAGCGAACGACTCGGCATCTTCATGCTCCCCCTTGTAGAAGAGCGGCGGATTGCCCTCGGCGGGGTTGGGCAGGAGCTTCACGATGATGTCGAGCAGCTCACGGACACCGGTTCCGGTACGCGCCGATACAAAGCACACCGGGATCAGATGGCCTTCACGCAGCGCCTTCTCGAAGGGGGCGTGCAACTCGTCCGGGGAGATGTCGCCTTGCTCGAGGTACTTTTCCATGAGCGCTTCGTCGACTTCGACGGTCTGGTCGATCAATGCCTGATGGGCGGCGGCAACAGAGGAGAAATCCGACTCCCCGGCCGGATTGAAAAAGCAATCAACGACCTTCGTGCCGCCCGCCGCGGGCAGGTTGATCGGCAGGCATTCCTTGCCGAACGATTCCTGGATGCGGGCGAGAATGGCCGGGAGATCGACATTGTCCGCATCGATCTTGTTCACGATGACGATCCGGCAGAGCTTTCTATCGGCGGCCCAGTTCATCATCCGAGAGCCGATCATCTCGATGCCGTTCTGGGCATTGATCACTATGCCGACCGTCTCGACGGCATCCAGGGCACCGACCGCCTGCCCGATGAAGTCGGGGAAGCCGGGGGTATCGGCGAGGTGGATGCGGGTCCGATCATGCTCGAGGTGCATGATCGAGGTGTGGAGCGAGTGCAGAAACTCCTTTTCCAGCGGGTCGTAATCGGAAACCGTCGAGCCGCGCTCCACGCTGCCCTTGGTCTCGATTGCACCCGCCTGGTGGAGCAAAGCTTCCGCAAGCGTCGTCTTGCCGGTGCTGCCGTGCCCGACGAGTGCGATGGTACGGATGTTTTCCGTCGCCCACTGCGCCATGGTCTATCCCTCCTCTGGTGAGTTGCCGCGCTGCGATCGGGGCTGCTATTGGCTGCTATTGATACGTCGTGTGATTTCCTCAAGGATTCCGTAATGCGGACTGTAGCGCGTACGGCCGGATCCTGTCGATGAGATCGGATTCAGGCTGCCCGGTCGGATCCCGAACTGCGCGTGCCGGCGGGGGGCGACCGGTGCTACATTCATGGATGGATGCGCGCCGACGCCGTCGGCCGCCAATGCGAAGCGAGGGAACATCATGGTTGATCTGTTCGACATCCGGTACCTGCGTATCGGTACCCCAAAGCTGGACGATG
>JANMUI010000866.1:0-19970 GCA_031391405.1 Betaproteobacteria bacterium | reverse complement strand
CACCCGCATCGGGTCATCGCCGCCGACACTGAGCAGGATGCCATCCGCGGAGATTTGCCCACCCAGGACCGGGGACTTGAGCGCCATCATCGCGCCATGCGCCTCGGCATCGCCTTGCAGCGCAAGCATGAAGGCGTGGCTATCGATGATCCCGGTAGAGGGCGAATGCAGCGCCGCGACGCAATGCAGGTCGGGCTCGATGGCGATCGCCTCCGTTGCGATGAGTGGGCGGAGATCGTCGACGCCGTTGGCTGCGGCTTGTGCACGAATCTTGTCGAGTTGGCTGATCTGATCGGCGCCGGTCGCGACAATGAGCTTGCCGCAATTCATGTGCGGTATGCCGTGATCGGCGCAGTATCTGTACAAAAGCGATTTTCCCGCCACGCACATTGCCGCTTTGACGGATCCGCGCTCGTAATAGATGCCCGCATGGATCACTTCGGAGTTGCGGGAACTGGTCTCGGTGCCGATGCCATCTGCCGCTTCGAGGATGATGACTTCGCGCCCCGCCATGGCGAGCTCGCGTGCGATCGCGAGCCCGACTACACCCGCACCAATGACGATCGTGTCGACGGATTCCATACCGGAATGATAAAGGTGACGGTGAGCGTGCGGGTCGGCCCGACATCGGCCATCAACCGAAAATACAGCATATAGGCCACCGCGCTGCATAACACGCCGATTGCCAGTGCCGAGCCGATTACGATTGGCGAGACTGGATCGACGGGCGGCGAGACGAAGCCATGTGCCAGCGCGAACGGGAGGATCCAGAACCCCGCCGCCAATTGTGTGCCGGCCGCGAAATGTAATGATGGAATGGTCCGGGCACACCGTCGAATCAAGACACCAGCCCAGCCATAGCAGATGCTTGCGATGACGCAGGCCCCGATCGCGCCGATCGTCGCAGCGTTCATCGGCACCGGGCCGAGCCGGCTCATGAGTGCGACGCCGATCAGGAGACGGACATCGGCGCCGACCACAGGTCCCAGCGCCGGCGACAGAATGCGCATGAAAAGGAACGAGCTGCCCCAAATGGCAGCAAGCAGAATCATGCGGGAATGGCACTTACTTAAGCGAAATTGGGGACTTACCGTTCGCCCTGAGCCTGTCGAAGGGTGAATGCCGGTGCGTCCGTGAGCGGACGATCGCCCCGCCTACGACAAGCCTGCGTTACCCTTCGACGGGCTCAGGGCGAACGGAGGCTTGAGCAGCGCACGTCAATCCCGCTAAGTAAGTGCCATTCGAATCAGGCGGGCGATGTCGCTCGGGGACATGAAAGATTTTCACCGCAAAGGACGCAAAAGGCGCACGAGAGGTTCGCAGGCGTTCTTGCTAGTCAGGCAAGTTCCACGCCCTCGTGTGCGAGTAACCAGCGCTTTCGGTCGAGCCCGCCGGCATAGCCGGTCAACGACCGGCTCGTGCCAATAACGCGATGACACGGAATAGCGATCGCAATCGGATTGAGTGCGTTGGCATGCCCGACGGCGCGTGCCGCTCGGGGTGCACCGATCTTCACCGCCTGCTCTGCGTAGGTGGCACATTGACCTGGTGGGATCGTCCGCAACGCCTGCCACGCACGCTCCTGAAACGGCGAGCCATGCAAGGCAAGAGAGGTCTTCCCAAACGCGTTCAGATCGCCGTCAAAGTAATTTCTGACCGCGTCGCGGATGCCCGCCGGATTGCGCTCGCTCGAGAAAAGATATGGACCGAAGCGACGTTCCAGCAAGCGGTGAAGCCGATCGCTGTAGCCTTCGAAATCGAGGGCCGCGAGGTGGTCATCAAAGAGAGCGACGAGGATCTTGCCGATGGGCGAGGTAACTTCGTCGTAGCGCAGTCGGAGCACGATTGGCATCGGTCATCCTCCCCCCGCCGGGTCCGACATCCAAAGATGCATCGCCGCATAGGCACGCCACGGCCGCCAAGCCACGGCGATGCTGTCGAGCTCACGCGCGGTAACCGGCTTACCCGCCAATTGACCGTATGCGCGGATCAGACCCAGATCACCAGTCGGGAATGCATCCGGTTCGCGCAGCGCACGCATCGCGATGTAGTGGGCGGTCCATTGGCCGATGCCAGGCAGCCGCGTCAATTCGCTGATCGCCTGATCGAGCGAATGCAAATGGTCGAAGAATCCTGGCTGCTCGACGAGCGTCGAGGCGAGTCCGCTGATCCACCCGGCCCGTGTGCGGATCAGGCCGATTTTCGTGAGATCGGCATGTGCGAGCGCAGCCGGCGTCGGAAACGTACGCACGAGCTCGCCTGCCGGGTCGGTTGCATGGGGGAGCGGCGCGCCGTACGTCGAGACGAGACGGGCGGCGAAGGTGGTTGCGGCCTTCACGCTCACCTGCTGCCCGATGATGGCGCGCACCGCAAGCTCGAACGGCGACCAGGCGCCCGGAATACGCAACCCGCTCGTGGCCGCGAGTGCACCCTTCAATACTTTGTCGCGGGATAGATGTTTCGCGATCACTCTTGGATCGCGCCTGAGATCGAAGAATCGCGTCGCATGTTCGATCATCTGCGGCGCGAGGGACTGCATGCGGGACTGCATTGACAAGGTCACGAACGCATTCTTCGGGTCGCATGTTGCGTCGATAATGACCGGCTGGCCCTCCAGAGGAAGCACCCGGCGGTACCGCGCAGCCCTCACCACTTCGACGCCGGGAAACGCGCGGGGGCCAAGGAAGGCGAGCAAAGCCGGCCAGTTGAACGGTTTGGTGAATGGCAATTGGAACTGTGCAGTCTCCCCATGCCCGGGGTCCGGTTCGATGGGAATCTTGAGCGACGAAGGTTGCATCGCCCCAGAATACGACGTCGCGCGAGAGTGCGTGCTTCGTTTCTTGCTCTCACGTCGCGATCAGTGGGTTTTCATTTATCCTCGACAATTCGCTTGCTGCGCACACGCCTCATGACATCACTCGCTCAAAGTAGCCCCGCCACCCCGCAATGGGAATTCTGGATCGATCGCGGCGGCACGTTTACCGACATCGTGGCGAGACGGCCCGATGGCACGCTCGAGACCGCAAAGCTCCTGTCGGAGAATCCGGAGCGGTACCGGGACGCCGCCATCGCCGGTATCCGGCAATTGCTCGGCGTGGCCGAAGGTGCAGCGATTCCGGTGGCGCGCATCGCCGCGGTCAAGATGGGTACGACGGTCGCGACGAACGCGCTGCTCGAGCGCAAGGGCGAGCGGACCGTCCTATTCATCACGCGCGGCTTTCGCGACGCGCTGCGCATTGCCTATCAGAATCGCCCGCGGTTGTTCGACCGGCATATCGTCTTGCCGGAGATGTTGTACCGCCAGGTGTTCGAGGTGGATGAGCGGATCGGCGCCCACGGGAATGTGCTTGTTCCGTTGGACGTTGCCACGACCCGCGCGGCGCTCGTCGAGGCCTACGCCGCAGGATTTCGATCCATCGCGATCGTGCTCATGCATGGCTATCGATTCCGCGACCATGAAGCCCGCGTTGCTTCGATGGCGCGCGAGATTGGATTCACGCAGGTTTCGGTCTCCCATGAAGTCTCACCGCTGATGAAGCTCGTATCGCGCGGTGATACCACCGTTGTCGACGCCTATCTATCACCGATTCTCAGGCGCTATATCGATCAGGTCGCGGCCGATCTGCCGAATGTGCGGCTCTTGTTCATGCAATCGAGCGGCGGTCTGACCGACGCGCGGCGCTTCCAGGGCAAGGATTCGATCCTGTCCGGTCCTGCCGGTGGCATTGTCGGCGCTGTGCGAACCGCGCAAGGAGCCGGATACGATCGGATCATCGGGTTCGATATGGGTGGCACGTCCACCGACGTATCGCATTATTCGGGCGAGCTCGAGCGGGTTTTCGAAACACATGTGGCCGGCGTGCGGATGCGGGCGCCGATGATGAGCATTCATACGGTTGCCGCGGGCGGCGGGTCCATCCTGCATTTCGACGGTGCCCGATATCGCGTCGGGCCGGATTCCGCTGGTGCGAATCCCGGTCCCGCATGTTATCGCCGCAGTGGGCCGCTCGCCGTCACCGATGCCAATGTCATGGTCGGCAAGATCCAGCCCGCGTTCTTCCCGAGCGTGTTTGGGGTCAGCGGCGACGCTGCGCTCGACATCGACGGCGTACGCGATCGGTTTGCCACGCTGGCCGATACGATCTGCACGGCCACCGGTAATCGACGGTCCCCGGAGGAGGTCGCTGAAGGCTTCATTGCGATCGCGGTGGGCAACATGGCCAATGCAATCAAACAGATTTCCGTGCAGCGCGGCCATGACGTCACCGAATACACGCTTTGCTGCTTCGGCGGTGCCGGTGGTCAGCACGCGTGTCTCGTGGCGGATGCATTGGGCATGACGCGCGTGTTCATTCATCCGCTGGCGGGCGTCTTGTCGGCGTATGGAATGGGGCTTGCCGACCAGACGGCGATGCGTGAACAGGCGGTTGAAATCCGCCTCGAGGCCGGCACGGTCCCAGCGCTCGCGGCAACCTTGGCGGCATTGGAAGCGGAGGCTCGTGCCGATCTCGATTCGCAAGGAGTACCGGCCGGGCGGATGCGCGCCGTCCGTCGCGTGCATTTGCGCTACGAGGGCACGGATTCCGCTTTGATAGTGGGTTTCGGCGCGCTTGCCGAAATGGTCAACCGGTTTGAGGTGGAGTATCGGCAGCGCTATTCGTTTCTCATGCCCGATCGTGCGTTGATCGTCGAGGCGGCATCGGTCGAAGCGATCGGCGCCGCGGAATCAATTGCCGACGCCGTTTCTCGGCAAGCGCCCGCGAACCGGAGCAACGCGTCGCCGGTCGCAGCCGCACGCAATCGCATGTTCTCCGGCGGCGCCTGGTACGAAACGCCGCTATATCGGCGGGATGCGCTGTTTGCCGATGACACTATTCGCGGGCCGGCAATCATCGCGGAGGCGAACGCGACGACCGTTGTCGAGCCGGGCTGGGCCGCCAAGGTCACCGCGAATGATCATCTGGTGCTCGAACGGATCGAGGCGCGGCCATCGCGCGTCGCGATCGGCACCACGGTCGACCCGGTGATGCTCGAGGTCTTCAACAACCTGTTCATGTCGATCGCCGAGCAGATGGGACTGCGGCTCGCGAACACGGCGTATTCGGTCAATATCAAGGAACGTCTCGACTTCTCCTGCGCGCTGTTCGACGCAACGGGTGCTCTGATCGCCAACGCACCGCACATGCCGGTGCATCTCGGCTCGATGGGGGAGTCGGTCCGCACGGTCATTCGGGAGAACGCGGGGAAAATGCAGCGGGGCGACGTGTATGTGCTGAATGCGCCATACAACGGCGGCACGCATTTGCCGGACGTCACGGTTATTACACCTGTCTTCGCCACTGCGCCGGTCTTCGCGACCGCAGGCGATGAGATCCTGTTCTATGTCGGATCCCGGGGCCATCATGCCGACATCGGCGGCATGACCCCCGGGTCGATGCCACCCGACAGTACGGTTGTCGAAGAGGAGGGCGTTCTCATCGACAACTGGAAGCTCGTCGCGCGGGGCGAGCTGAGAGAGCAAGAGACGATCGCACTATTGCGCTCCGGGCGTTATCCGTCGCGCAACGTCGAGCAGAACATGGCTGATTTGCGCGCGCAGGTTGCCGCGAACGAAAAGGGCGTCCAGGAGCTCCATCGCATGGTCGGGCATTTCGGTCTGGACGTCGTGAAGGCCTATATGCGCCATGTGCAGGACAACGCGGAGGAAGCGGTGCGCCGCGTGATCGATGTGCTGAAAGATGGTGCGTTCGCGCTCGAAATGGACAATGGCGGCGTGATCAAAGCGACGATCACGATCAATCACGCCGATCGATCCGCCTCGCTCGACTTCACCGGTACGTCGGCGCAATTGCCGAACAATTTCAATGCGCCCTCCGCAGTCGCGATGGCCGCGGTGCTCTATGTCTTTCGAACGCTCGTCGATGACGATATTCCGCTGAACGCCGGATGCCTGAAGCCGCTCAATGTGGTGATTCCGGAAGGTTCGATGCTGCGACCGCGCTACCCGGCGGCAGTCGTGGCGGGCAATGTGGAAACGTCGATGTGCATCACCGATACGCTGCTTGGTGCCTTGGGCGTCATGGGCGCCGCGCAATGCACGATGAACAACTTCACCTTCGGCAACGCGCGCTATCAGTATTACGAGACGATCGCCGGGGGATCGGGTGCGGGGCCGGGATTCAATGGGACCGATTGTGTCCAGACCCACATGACCAATTCGCGCCTCACCGATCCCGAGGTGCTCGAATGGCGTTTCCCGGTGCTGTTGGAGAGTTTCGAAATCCGCCGGCACTCGGGCGGTGCGGGGCAGTGGCACGGCGGCGATGGCGGGCGGCGGCGCGTGCGCTTTCTGGAGCCGATGACCGCGGCGATCCTATCCGGCCACCGGCGCCGTGCGCCGCACGGGATGGCGGGTGGCGAAGCCGCCGCGTCCGGGCGCAACTGGGTGGAACGCGTCGATGGCTCGCGTGTCGAGTTGGCCGGGGCAGACCAGGCAGACATGCAGCCCGGCGATGTGTTCGTCGTGGAGTCACCCGGTGGCGGCGGCTACGGATCCGCATCCGGCGATGGATAGTGCGAAATATCCCTGCTGACCGAGAACGAGCACGCCGCTGATTCCGCCATTGCCGCGATCGTCCCGGCGCGCGAACTATCACACGGCCATTTCCTCAGGTCCGAGCCGAATCGACCCGTTAAGTTAAGGGCAATGTTCCGCCGATTCTCGCGCGGACTTGCGACACGGAACATCGCATCCGTGTTTGGTTTCTTGGCGCCGGTATGCGCGCCGGCGCGATCGAATTCGAGTGAGCCATGGAACGTCGACTCGTTCTTGCGAAGACTACAAAAGGGATGATGGAGATGGTCGGGCGAACCAACGTTCTCCCGCGGGAATTGCGCGATGTGCTGCATCGGATCGATGGCAGCTCGACCGCGGACGAGTTGTGTGCGCGCGTCGACCCGGCGTTGAGCCGCGGGATGGGCGCGCATCTATCACAGCTGAAGCAGGAAGGCTTCATCGCCGATCGCGAAGTCGCCGCGCCGTCGGCGCAAGACGGCATCGGAACTGTCCAGCATTCCGAGCTCGACTTCACCGGCTTGACGGATGCTGGGCCAGCCGCTTTCGCCTCGGAATACGTCGAGCGCCTGGCGGTCGATATTGAGCGAATCAAAGCGGAACCCGCGTGCGCCAACGCCGCGGACGGCACCGACAAGGCGCCTTCCTCCGTACCGGTATCGGAGAGTGCGGAGTCGGATGACACTGACGCGGCTGATCGGGCGCCGCCGCCGGCGTCTGAGACGGCTGTCCTCCTCAACGACTCCATGATCCTTCGACGCACGCCTTTAGGCCTCAAAGCGACCCTTGGGCAGACGGGTGGGCTCAGTGCAGATGCCGTGAAGCTGCTTGGCTTGATGAATAATCCTGTCGCGCTGGGTGAGGCGTGTGCCCGTACCGGCCTCAGCGCGAATCTGCTGACCCATTGCATTGCCGACCTACTGGACGATGGCTATCTCGCGATTGACGATGAATCGACCGTCGTCGGGCCAGCCGGCGAGCTTGACCTCAGGCATCGGTTGGAGGATCCGGCTTGGACGAAGCAAATGCTCCGCGACCATGCGGAAGCGGACGAGGTGGGCCGTATCGTCCGCGCGCGGCATGCGCGCGACGCGGCGGTGGACGCGGGCGCGGCGTCAGCACGTGATCTGAAAACGACGCCCGTATCTCCGCGTGGCGCGCCGATTCAAACTCCGACGGTAAATCGAGCGCGCCCACCATCGAACCCAGTCGCGGCGCGCGGAACCATCGCCGTCGCGCCCGCCGATGGCGCTTTGGTCGCGCCGAATCTTGCGGACCAACCTGCGAGTGCCGGCAGTCCGGATCAGGAAACATTGGCGGCCGCGCGTCGCGAGGATGATAAGCGCCGGGCCAGAGATCGGGCGGAGGCCGCGGCACGCGAGCGCCGGTCCGCGCGTGCCGCCGAAAAGCTCACGACGGAAGTCCCTGACCATGTGCTCGCGGACGGCGAATCGCCTGCGCCGGACACGCCGGCCGGGCGCGCCATCGCCACGCGCATTCACGCCGAGCTGACCAGGCGATTCCGCCGAATGCGTTCCATGTTGATCGTGACGGTGGTCGCGGTCGCCGTGATCAGCGCCGCCGTCGTTTGGTTGATGCGTGGCCTGGATGTCGCCCGCGTCGAAGCAGCCGCGTCGGCTGAGCTCGGTGAGCCGGTACGGATCAGCGACGTTTCGCTCTCCGCATGGCCACGGCCCGCCGTGGTGCTGCGTGAGGTTGCGGTGGGTGCCGAAGGGCACTTCAAGGCTGCGACCGTAAGAGCGGTCCTCAATCCGTCTGCGCTCATCGGTGGTGATCGACCGTATTCGCGGCTTGAAGTACAGGGCGCGGTGATCGCGTCGGACTTCTTTTGGACGCTGGGCAGCGAATCGAGAAAACCCGCCTCGCCGCTTTCATTCGATCGCGTCGAATTCGCCGGCGCGACGATTGTCGATTCGAATTGGACATTCGCCGATGTGTCCGCGTCCGCAACGTTGGCGCGCACCGGTCAGATGCAAACATTGAAAGTACAAAATGCCGATCGCTCGGTTGCGGTAACGATATCGCCGGACGGCGCGCGCAAGGCAGTCGTCGCAATCACCGCAAAATTCTTCCAACCCACTCCTGCATCGATCGCTTTGTCTGGTGTGCATGCCGACGGCACGATGACCCCTGATGAGTTGGTGATCAGCGAGTTTCAAGGTCAGGCCTCCGGTGGCACGGTACGTGGAACCGCGCAGCTGCGTTCGGGGCGCCGTTGGGACCTGGACGGTACGATCGAAGCACGCAGCATGTATCTCGCGGACGTCGCGCCCGGCTTGTTTCGAGGTGGCAAGGCGAATGGGCAGGCGCGTTTTTCAATGAGCGGGACGAGTCTGGACAACTTGTTCTCGGCACCCTCGATGTCGGGCTCCGCCACGATCGACGACGGCACCATCGCGGGCATCGATCTGTCCCGTGCGATCCAAGGGTCGAACGGTGCGGGCGGCGCAACCGCATTCAACCAAGGATCCGCAACCTTCCAGTTGGGCGACAAGCGCCTCGCAGTGGCGGGCATCCGCTTCGGCAGCGCCACGCTTGCGGTCGATGGCCATGCGGACGTTGATGCGCAAGGCATTCTGATGGGCCGCCTCATCGCCACATTGAGCGCACCGGGCGCCCCGATTATCGGGAGCTTCGCGATCGGCGGCACCATCGCGCGGCCGGTAATCAAGCAGTTACCTTAGGGAACGCTGATCAAGCTGTCTCGCAAAATCAGCGTCATCCTATTTTTCGGGGCGTTACGAGGGGGCGAGCCTCCTTGTTCAGTTGATTCTTAGGAAACGGCGCGGGCTGCCGCGCAGATTCCTGCCGCCATCGTTCGCAGGCCGGCGCATGCGCGAGCGTATAATCGCCCGCATTGCAACATGGCCAGAGAGCCATCTCTCGATCGCGCCCGGCATGTCCGAAATCCTCATTCTCCCCGGGCCGACAGCCCTGTCTTCATTCAGGCTTGAGAAGCTCAACACGCGACTCGCAATCGTGGGCAGCCAGGATCGGAATGGTGCGGTCGTGGGTGCGCGATACATCCACTTCGCTGAAACCGATCGCCGTCTCGACGCGCGCGAATTCAGCACGCTCGAGCGGTTGCTCGAATACGGCGCGTCATGGCCGCCAGCGGTGCGCTCGCCCGCATCGATCCTCGTGGTGCCCCGCCTTGGAACGATTTCTCCATGGTCGTCCAAGGCCACTGATATCGCCCACGGCTGCGGACTTGCGATGGTGCGTCGAATCGAACGCGGTATCGCCTACCAACTGGCTGATCATTTGAATGGTAGTCGTGCCGATTGGATCGGGCAGACGCTCCACGATCGAATGACCGAAAGCGTGATGTTCTCGCTCGATGACGCGCGCGATCTGTTTCGCCATGTTGAACCAAAGCCGCTCGCCACGATCCCGATCGATGCCGATGGCCGGCGTGCACTGGAAACCGTGAACCGCACCTTGGGCTTGGCGTTGTCAGAGGATGAAATCGACTACCTGTTTGAGTATTTCAATGGGATCGGTCGCAATCCGACCGACGTCGAGATCACGATGTTCGCGCAGGCGAACTCCGAGCATTGCCGGCACAAGATCTTCAACGCGAGCTGGATCATCGACGGGGAGACGAAGCGCTCGACCCTTTTTCAGATGATCCGCACCACGCATGCAGCGAATCCGCATGGGACGATCGTCGCCTACGCCGACAATGCGGCGGTGATCGAGGGGCGTGAATCCGCGCGGTTTTTTTCCGGCGACAAAGGACGATACGGTTACACCAACGATCTCACGCATACCTTGGTGAAGGTCGAAACGCACAATCATCCGACGGCGATTTCGCCGTTTCCCGGCGCGGCCACCGGCTCCGGCGGTGAAATTCGCGATGAAGGCGCAACCGGGCGCGGCGCCAAACCCAAAGCCGGCCTGGTGGGATTTTCGGTATCGAATCTGCGGATCCCCGGCGCGATTGAACCCTGGGAGCCCGATCTTGGCTCGCCCGATCGGATTGCCTCCGCGCTATCGATCATGCTGGATGGTCCGATCGGCGCCGCGTCATTCAACAATGAGTTCGGCCGCACGAATCTGACCGGTTATTTTCGCGCCTACGAAGCGAAGGTGGACGGCGTCGTGCGTGGGTATCACAAGCCCATCATGATCGCCGGCGGCCTGGGCAATATTCGGAGCATGCACGCGTTGAAGGGGCCGTTTCCGGCCGGCACCCTGTTCATTCAACTGGGTGGCCCCGGCATGTTGATCGGCATGGGCGGCGGTGCGGCCTCCAGCATGACCTCGGGTGCGAACACCGCTGATCTGGATTTCGATTCGGTGCAACGCGGCAATCCGGAAATCCAACGTCGCGCGCAGGAGGTGATCGATGGTTGCTGGGCAATGGGCGATCGAAATCCCATCCTCAGCATCCATGATGTCGGTGCCGGTGGATTGTCGAATGCGCTTCCTGAGCTCGCCCATAGCGGCGGCGGCGGTGCGTCCGTCGATCTGCGTGCGCCGCGCAACGAAGCGCCTGGCATGACGCCCCGCGAGGTCTGGTGCAATGAAGCGCAGGAGCGCTACGTGCTCGCGATTGCACCCGATGACCTGCCCCTGTTCGAACGCATGTGCGCGCGTGAGCGTTGCCCCTTTGCCGTGTTGGGTGTTGCGACCGCGGCGGAAACGCTGGTGGTGAACGATCCGGAGTTCGGTAACCGCCCGGTCGACATGTCGCTCACCGCATTGCTTGGCAAGCCACCCCGCATGCTGCGTGATGTCAAGCGGGTAACGCGAGCTCATCCTGCGATCGATCTTGATGTCATCGACCTCAAGGAGGCATGCCTGCGCGTGATGCGTGCACCGACCGTCGCCAGCAAGAACTTTCTCATTACGATTGGTGACCGATCGGTCGGGGGCTTGTGCGGCCGCGATCAGATGGTCGGTCCATGGCAGGTGCCGGTTGCCGATTGCGCGGCCACGCTGTTGTCGTTTCAAGGCTATGCGGGTGAGGCCTTCGCGATGGGCGAGCGCACGCCGATTGCGGTCATTCATCCCCAGGCGGCAGGACGCATGGCGGTCGGCGAAGCGCTCACCAATATCGCGGCCGCGCCGGTCACATTGCCGCTGGTCAAGCTCTCGGCGAACTGGATGGCCGCGGCCGGTTACCCCGGCGAAGACGCGGCATTGTTCGACACGGTGGAAGCGGTTGCGATCGATCTCTGCGAACGGTTAGGCGTTGCGATTCCGGTCGGCAAGGATTCCCTGTCGATGCGTACCGCGTGGGAAGACGGTACCGGCAAACACGAAGTGGTGGCACCGCTATCACTGATTGTCTCGGCGTTCTCGCCGTGCGATGACGTACGGCAGGTGTGGACGCCCTGCCTCGCGCGGATTGACGGAGCATCCGATCTCGTCTTGATCGATCTGGCGAACGGTCGCCAACGTCTGGGCGGATCGATGCTCGCGCAGGTCTTCAATCAGACCGGCAACGAGGCACCTGATCTCGATGACCCGGACCGGATCAAACATTTCTTCACCGCGCTGGCCGAATTGCGCGCTTCAGGTGCGGTCTTGGCCTATCACGATCGGTCGGATGGCGGTCTCTTCGCCACGATCTGCGAGATGGCATTCGCCGGACACCTCGGGGTCACGGTCAATGTCGATCTGCTCGCTTTCGACCCCCTCGCAGCCGACGTCGATGGCGCCGAGCGCCGGCCCCAGGCAATGCTCGGGCGTGACCGGGCGAAGGTGCTCGCCGCGCTCTTTGCGGAAGAATTGGGTGCGGTGATTCAGGTAGCAGCCGACCGCCGTCAAGAGGTTCTCGGCTTATTGCGCCGCAACGGACTCGCCGCGCAGGTGATCGGCAATGTCAATGATCGCGACGAGATCCGGATCGTACGGAATGCAAAAGCGGTCTTCGGCATGGCACGCGTCGACTTGCAGCGGGTCTGGTCCGAGGTGTCATTTCGCATGCAGTCGTTGCGGGACAATCCGCACGCAGCGCGCGAGGAAGCAGAGCGTGTCACCGATCGCGATGATCCCGGATTATCAGCGCGCCTCAGTTTCGATCCGGATGAAGACATCGCGGCGCCGTTCATCGTGCGCGGCGTGCGTCCGCCGATTGCGATTCTCCGCGAGCAAGGCGTGAACGGACAGATCGAGATGGCAGCGGCATTCGATCGTGCGGGGTTCGAAGCGCACGATGTGCATATGACGGACATTCTCGACGGACGCATCATGCTCGATGGATTTGTCGGATTGGCGGCGTGCGGCGGCTTTTCCTACGGGGATGTATTGGGTGCCGGTGCGGGATGGGCGAAATCGATCCTCTTCAACGCGCGGGCCCGCGATCAGATGGCGCGCTTTTTCGAGCGGCGCGACACGTTTGGACTGGGCATCTGCAACGGCTGCCAGATGATGTCGCACCTGGGAAGCCTGATTCCGGGCGCCGAGGGCTGGCCGCGGTTCGAGCGCAATACGAGCGAACAATTCGAGGCGCGCCTCGCGATGGTCGAGGTCGTGGAGAGCCCGTCGATCTTCTTTCGAGGCATGGCGGGAAGCCGCATGCCGGTCGTCATGGCACACGGTGAGGGACGCGCGCAGTTCGGGAATGCAGAGGCGCGGACACGCGCCATCGTGGCACTTCGCTATATCGACAATCGGGGAGCGGTGACTGAAACCTATCCGTATAACCCGAGTGGATCGCCCGCGGGCATCACCGGTCTCACCACCGCGGATGGACGCTTCACGATCGCGATGCCGCATCCCGAACGCGTATTCAGATCGGTGCAACTTTCTTGGCATCCACCGGAATGGCGCGAAGACAGCGGATGGATGCGGATGTTCAGGAACGCGCGGGTGGCGGTGGGGTAGAGCTCGGCGTTCACGGGAAGGAACAGCTTTGACCGCAATGGACGCGAAGGGCGCAGTGCGGGGGAAACCGGCGTGTTGCGAATTTCGTGATCGCGTAAATCAGGTCATATCCCAGGCGTCACTGCAAACCTATTGCCCTTCCTTTGCGTCCTTCGCGTCCTTTGGTTAATAAAATGGTTCCTTATTGAACCTTCGCTTTCGACCGCAGCTCTTTCACGAGCGTGTCGACATTCTGCGCCTGCAGGCGCTGTGCAATCTGGGCTTTGACCTGGTCGATCGGCGGGTGAGTTGCGGTCCGCGAATCGTCCAGCTTGATGACGTGGTACCCAAATTGGGTTTGCACCGGCGCCTCCGTCGTCTTGCCTTTCTCGAGCTTTAGCAGCGCTTCCGCGAAGGGCTTCACATAGGTTGTTGCCACTGCCCAGCCGAGCTCGCCGCCTTTGTCTTTGGAGCCCGGATCTTTCGAAACCTTTGCCAACTCCTCGAACTTGCCGCCTTTCTTGAGCTTGGCGATGATGTCCTTCGCTTCGTCCTCGCCTTCGACCAGGATGTGGCGGGCCTTGTACTCGGCGGTCGGCATGCTCGCCTTCAACCGTTCGTATTCGGCTTTGACCGCATCGTCGCTCACGGGCGCGGTCTTCTGCTGCTCGGCGATCAACGCGCGTATCGCAATGACCTGCCGTGCGAGCTCCATCTGTTCCCGCATTTCGACGCCCTTCGTGAGCCCGCGGCGCTCTGCTTCCTGGAACAGCAGCTCGCGATTGATCGCATCGTCTTTCATCGCGTCGCGCAACTGCTGCGAATCCGGCGCGCCTTGCTGTGCGCGTTCCTTGACCAGGACTTCGACGCGCGCTTTGGTGATCGGTCGGCCGTTGACGGCCGCGACTTTCGCGTTCAGGTCGTCCGCGGCTGGTTTGTCTTCGGCTATCGCAGCGCCGAACGCCATCGCCACCGCCGCAGCCGCAGCCGCGGCCAGAACAATCTTGCTCGATGAGAAGGACATCATGAATTTCCTTGTGTTGGGAGTAATCGAATCCGGATACGCGCAAGGATGCGGGTCGGCCGTGCGAATCGGTCCCGGATGTTTGCGAGGGTGAATCGGATCGACGATTGCCGCGCTACGAGGGCTTACAGCTCCTCTGGGGTATACGCTTGAATCGCGAGCGCATGGACCGGGCGTTGCATCATTTCGCCTAACGCACCATACACCATGCGGTGGCGCTCAATCCGTGATTTTCCTTCGAATCGGGCCGAGACGATCAGCAGTCGGTAGTGGCCGCCACCGCCGCGCGCGCCTTCATGACCCGCATGCTGCCCGCTCTCATCGGTGAGCTCCACGGATTCGGGCGCGAGAACCCGGAGCCTTTCGTGGATGGCCTGCTCAACCGGGTCCACTGGAAGCCGTTCTGATCGGGCATGGAAACACAGGGCTGGTTTGCGGTGCAGGCGTCTTCACGATGCCTTGTCTTCAGTGAATCGCGCCAGCATCAGACCTTGGATGATCACGAAAACGATCATCAGTCCCATGCTCCAGAAGACTTTGAAATTAACCCACGTGTCGGTTGGATAGTTGAATGCGACATAGAGGTTGGCTGCCCCCATTACGGCAAAGAACCCCATCCAGCTTCGGTTCATCATGATCCACGCCTGATCGGGGAGCGAGATTTCGGCGCCAAGGAGCCACTGGATGAGGTTGCGGCGAAACACGATGCTGCCGATCGCAAGGGTTGCGGACATGACCCAGTAGAGCACCGTCGGTTTCAGCTTCACGAACCATTCGTCTCCCGAGAGCAGCGTCGCGCCACCGAAGAGCGTAATGATGACGAGGCTGATCCAAAGCATCTTCGACACCGGCTTTTTCCGGAGGAGCAGCCAGCTCACTTGTGCGATGGTGGTCGCGATGGCGACCGCGGTGGCGACGAGAATCCCCTGGAATTTGAACGCGACGAAAAAGAGGATGAGCGGCAGGAAATCGAAAAGAAGTTTCATTCTTTGTTGAACTTGAGCGATGCGGAGTTGATGCAGTACCGGAGGCCCGATGGCTGCGGGCCATCATCGAAAATGTGGCCAAGATGGGCGTCGCAGGCGGCGCAATGGACCTCGGTGCGGCGCATGAAGAAGCTGACATCCTCTTGTGTCGCGACATTGGCCGGGGCCACCGGCTGCCAGTAGCTCGGCCAGCCCGTACCCGAATCGAACTTGTGTTCGGAGCTGAAGACCGGCGTCCCGCAGCAGACGCAGTGATAGACGCCCTTTTGATGATTGTCCCAGTAGGCCCCGGAAAATGCCCGCTCGGTGCCGTGCTTGCGCGCGACCTTGAATTCGAGGTCGCTTAATTTGGAGCGCCATTCCTCGTCGGTTTTCAGGACTCGTTCAACCATAAAGCTCGCAGCTCCTATGCGTTTCCCGCTTGCTCGATTGGATCCGTCAGATCCATGCTGGCGTTTGGACGGCTAATATACCGGATCGTTCACCACGCGCGATTCGCCGATTACGAATCGGTATGTCGATGCAAGTCGAAATCACCCCAGGAGAGCCCTGTGCCGATGATGCCCATGATTGAATACGAACAAGCGGCGCCTGCCGTGAAGGCCGTCTATGACGACATCATGGCGACCCGCAAGAGCAATTGGGTCAACAATTTTTGGAAGGCGCTGGCGAATCATCCGGCCACATTGCGGCGGATGTGGGAGACGGTGAAGCAGGTGATGGCACCGGGCAAGCTCGATCCCCTGACCAAGGAAATGATCTATATCGCGGTAAGCGTGACCAACAACTGCGAGTACTGCATCCATTCGCACACCGCCGGCGCGCGGGCGAAGGGTATGACCGATGAGCAATTCGCGGAGTTGCTGGCGGTGGTCGGCGTCGCGAATGAAACGAATCGGCTCGCGAATGGCTACCAGGTTCCGGTCGATGCGCAGTTTCGGCCAGGTGCTTAAGGGATGATCACTGTCAGCGCGAGCTTTGATTCAGGCGCGATCGAGGTCATTGAATCGGAAGAGAGCGAGCCGGGAACGGTGCACCTCAAGCTTGCGATCAGGCAGGACTCGACCATCGATCCCGCGTGTACGTTTCGCCAGTGGTTCCACTTTCGCCTGCAAGGGGCGCGTGCGCGGACCTGTCGAATCGATTTCATGAACGCCGGTGCCTGCACCTACCCGCGTGGCTGGACCGACTATCGGGTGGTCGCCTCATACGACCGGATCGACTGGTTCCGGGTCCCGACCCGGTACGATGGGCAAGTCATGACGGTAGAGCATGCTCCAGAGCGGGACAGCATCTATTACGCCTATTTCGAGCCGTATTCGTACGACAGGCATCTCGACTTGCTGGGGCGAATGGACGGTTCTCCATTTGCGCGCGTCGAACGTCTTGGGCGGACGGTCGATGGCCGCGATCTGGATGCGGTGATTCTCGGGAGCAGCGATCCCGGTGCGCGCAAGATCTGGGTTATCGCACGCCAGCATCCCGGCGAGTCGATGGCCGAGTGGTTCGTCGATGGCATGCTCGCGCGCCTAGTCGATCCGGACGATGCCATCGCCCGGCAGTTACGGCATCGCGCGACCTTCTATGTCGTGCCGAATATGAACCCCGATGGCAGCGTACGGGGAAATCTTCGGGCGAATGCTGCCGGTGCGAACCTCAACCGCGAATGGTCGGCGCCCTCGTTCGAGCGGAGTCCCGAGGTGCATCACGTTCGGGATCGTCTGATTCGGTCCGGCGTGGACGCCTTCGTGGACGTCCATGGCGATGAGGCCCTCCCGTATGTGTTCATCGCCGGCAACGAAATGCTGCCCGGCTTCACGCCAGACCGCGCCGCCGTGCAAATGCGGTTTTGCGATCAGTTTCGCCGAGCGAGCCCGGATTTCCAGACCGCGCAGGGGTATCCGGTCGGCCAGTACGCCGCTGACGCGCTCAAGCTTGCCAGCAAATACGTCGGCCACACGTTCGGCTGCCTGTCGGTGACCCTCGAATTGCCTTTCAAGGACAACGCGAATGATCCGGATGCGTTGAGAGGATGGAGCGGTAATCGCTCGCGGCGCTTGGGCGCAGCCGTCCTACTGCCACTTCTTGAAACCCTGCAGCCGTGAGGTGGGTGGGAGCCCGACAATGTACTTACCCATCATCGGCTTATGGAGATTTGTCGCACTCAATGGACGCCATTGAGCAAGCGATCAATAAAAGAGCGAACGACCGTTCGATGATCCCCCGGCGAGGCTTTTCACGCGGCCATACAAGCTGTAGTATCCGCGTCGCAAATCGAGCGCATCGACTTGGATGGAATGGTCGGACCATCCGTATTGTTTCAGTGCGCCACCTAGGAGACGAGGCTTGAAGCCCACGGATATTTCGAACCCCGATTACTTCCATAAAGTTGTCGATTGCCAGTGGGCCTGTCCGGCCCACACTCCGGTTCCCGAATACATCCGATTGATCGCGCAGGGGCGTTATGACGACGCCTACATGATCAATTGGGAGTCGAACGTTTTCCCAGGCGTGCTGGGGCGCACTTGTGATCGCCCCTGCGAGCCCGCCTGTCGGCGCGGCCGTGTCGAAGATGGGAACGATAAAGAGCCCGTCGCGATTTGCCGCCTGAAGCGCGTGGCCGCCGACTTCAAATCGGACATTCGCGCGCGCCTTCCCAAGGCACCCAAGCAGAAGAATGGCAAACGCGTCGTGTGCGTGGGCGCGGGTCCGGCCTCGCTTGCAGTAGCACGCGACCTGGTTCCACTCGGTTATCACGTCGTCGTGTATGAAGCCGATCCGTTCGCTGGAGGCATGATTCGCACACAGATTCCGAAGTTTCGCCTGCCCGAGTCGGTGATCGATGAAGAGGTTGGCTACATTCTCGATCTGGGTGTCGAGTTGCGGGCCGGCAAGCGCATCGAAAGCATGAAGGCGCTTTTGGCCGAGGGTTTCGATGCGGTCTTCGTTGGAACGGGCGCGCCGCGCGGCCGCGAGCTCGATATTCCGGGCCGCAAAGAGGCGGGAAAGAACATCCATATCGGGATCGATTGGCTCTCGAGCGTATCGTTCGGACATATCAGCAAAATCGGCAAGCGGGTCATCGTGCTGGGCGGCGGCAACACCGCTATGGATTGCTGCCGATCGGCCAAGCGGCTGGGCGGCGACGATGTCAAGGTGATCGTCCGATCCGGCTTCGAGGAAATGAAGGCCTCGCCCTGGGAGAAGGAAGACGCGCAACATGAGGGCATTCCGATCCTGAACTACCTCGTGCCAAAGGCGTTCCTGCACGCGAGCGGCAAGCTCACCGGCATGACCTTCGAGAAGGTCAAGGCCGTCTACGACGAAAAAGGCCGGCGCAATCTTGTCGCCACGGGCGAGCCCGAACAGCATGTCGAGTGTGATGACGTTCTGGTCGCCGTCGGACAGGAAAATTCGTTTCCGTGGATCGAACGCGATGTCGGACTCGAATTCGACAAATGGGACATGCCGAAGGTCGATACGAGCACGATGCAGTCGAGCATTCCCCACGTGTTCTTCGGCGGGGATGCGGCATTCGGTCCGAAGAACATCATCTGGGCCGTTGCCCACGCGCATGATGCGGCGGTGTCGATCGACAAGCTGCTGTCGGGCGAGGATGTGAAGGTTCGTCCGACCCCGGGTGTGTCGGTGTTCAGCCAGAAAATGGGCATCCATGAATGGAGCTACGACAACGATGTCGCGCTCGACAAACGGTTCAAGGTGCCGTTGAAGGAAGCCGCCGTTGCGTTGAAGAACATCAAAGTCGAGGTGGAGCTGGGCTTTGATCTCCCGACCGGTTTCAAGGAAGCGCAGCGCTGCTTGAACTGCGATGTGCAGACCGTCTTCACCGACAACCTTTGCATCGAGTGTGATGCGTGCGTCGACATCTGCCCGATGGATTGCATCACATTCACCGCGGACGGCGAAGAAAAAGAGCTGCGTAATCGGCTGGTGGCGCCGGCAGTCAATCTCGCGCAAGATCTGTATGTCAGCGATGCGCTGCGAACCAAGCGCGTCATGGTAAAAGACGAAGACGTGTGCCTGCACTGTGGGCTGTGCGCTGAGCGATGCCCGACGGGCGCCTGGGATATGCGCAAGTACCTGATCGACATGACACAAGCAGGGCCGAAGTGCCGTACGCCGCAGCCGCAGAAGAAGGCCGCTTAAACATGGTCAAAGCGATCGCCAGCACCAACGATTTCGTCATCAAGTTCGCGAACGTCAACGGTTCGGGATCCGCAAGCGCGAACGAGCTCTTCGCGCGTGCGATTCTGCGTATGGGCGTTCCGGTGAGTCCACGCAATATCTTTCCATCGAACATCCAGGGGCTGCCGACTTGGTACGAAGTCCGGGTCAACGAACGCGGCTATCTCGGGCGCCGGGGCGGCGTGGATCTCATGGTGGCCATGAATCCGCAGACCTGGGCGCAGGATCTGAGCGAGGTCGAGCCGGGCGGCTATCTGTTCTACGACAGCTCCAAGCCGCTGCCGAAATCACGCTTTCGGGACGACATCAATGTCATCGGCGTGCCGCTCACCGAGATCTGCAA
>JANMUI010000316.1:0-10097 GCA_031391405.1 Betaproteobacteria bacterium | reverse complement strand
CCCCGCGCCAAGAGCGCGGGGTACGTTACGACAAGAGTACGCCGGATCAGCAAACTCGACGGCGCGACGGACACGACGAAATCAAATCGTGTTCCGCGAGTGGCCCCATGCCGGCTGCGCCCAAACAACTCCATTGAGTCCGTTGCGTTCGTTGCGCCGTCGAGTTTGCTGATCCGGCGTACTCTTGTCGTAACGTACCCCGCGCTCTTGGCGCGAGATCGTTCGCGGGCTTGTTGATTGACCGCTTGTTGGTGCATCATTGCGCGAAATCCGGCATCCCTCTGAAAAACGAAGGAGCACGACATGAGCCGAATACGCCTACTCGTTGGGACCCGCAAGGGTGCGTTCGTTTTAACGTCGGACGGCAAGCGTGAACGGTGGGACGTGAGCGGGCCGCATTTTGGCGGCTGGGAGATCTACCATGTCAAGGGATCTCCCGCTGATCCGAATCGGCTGTATATGTCGCAATCGAGCGCCTGGTTCGGTCAATTGATCCAGCGTTCCGACGATGGCGGCAACACGTGGGCGCCGGTCGGCAACAAGTTCGCCTATGAAGGCGTCACCGGTACGCACCAGTGGTATGACGGCACGTCGCGACCGTGGGAGTTCAAGCGCGTCTGGCATCTCGAACCCTCGCTTGCCGACCCGGACACGGTCTACGCAGGGGTGGAAGACGCGGCCTTGTTTCGCTCCATCGACGGCGGGCACACCTGGCAGGAGCTTGCAGGACTACGCGGCCACGGCTCGGGGTCGTCATGGCAGCCGGGTGCCGGTGGGATGTGTCTGCATACGATCCTGCTGGATCCAATTGACCCGAAGCGGATCTTCATCGCCATATCGGCGGCGGGCGCATTCCGCACCGACGATGCCGGCGCGACATGGCGGCCGATCAACCGTGGCTTGAAATCGCAATATCTGCCCGATCCGAATGCCGAGGTCGGCTTCTGTGTTCACCGCCTCGCCATGCATCGGTCGCGGCCGCGCGTCCTGTTCATGCAATTGCATTGGGATGTGATGCGTAGCGACGACGCCGGCGAGTCCTGGCATGAGGTGAGCGGCAACCTGCCCTCCGACTTCGGGTTCCCGATCGACGTCCACGCACACGAGCCCGACACCATCTACGTGGTGCCGATCAAGAGCGACTCGGAGCACTATCCACCCGAAGGAAAGCTCCGCGTGTACCGCAGTCGTACGGGCGGGAACGAGTGGGAGGCGCTCACGAAAGGCCTGCCGCAATCGGACTGCTATGTGAACGTGTTGCGCGACGCGATGGCGGTCGATTCGCTCGATCCGTGCGGCGTGTACTTCGGTACGACCGGCGGGCAAGTGTACGCATCCGCCGATGCCGGTGACCGCTGGAATCCGATCGTCCGGGATCTTCCATCGGTGTTGTCGGTGGAAGCGCAGACCCTGCCATGATCCGTGTAGTGCTGCCCTGGCACTTGAAGGAGCTGGCTCGTGTGTCCGGTGAGATAACGCTCGATGTGAAGGGCGCGGTGACGCAGCGCTCCGTTCTCGATGCAATCGAAGCCCGTTACCCGATGCTGCGAGGAACGATCCGCGACCACGTCACGCAGCGGCGCCGTCCCATGTTGAGGTTCTTCACTTGCGCCAAGGATCTGACCCACGAGCCGCCGGACAGCCCGTTACCGGAGGCGGTGGTGACGGGCGCCGAGCCCTTTCTCATTGTCGGTGCGATCGCGGGCGGATAGCGGACGGTAGGCGCATGCCGGGCTCGCAGCATGGCAGATCGTCCTGCGGGCGTTCATCGAAATGATTCAGGGTCCGGACGCAATGTCAGCAGGAAGGTGGATCTGCTCGGGTAGCGGTTTTCCCCGATGAAGTGTGCCCGTTTGATTTGAAGGCATCTCGAATCCCGGGCTTCCGGGTTACGGTGGCGTGAACCGGATAACGGCACCTCGCCCGCGCTGCTCGATGCACATCACGCATTCGCTTGGTGATCCGGACCGATCGAGTGGTCATGATCTTGCTCCTGGCGACACAGGGCGTATCCATACCAGGATCCCGGGCGGGCCCATCTCGTCCGCCACGCGCGAATTGCGTGTCAACCATCGTTTGAATGAGGCGTTCTTGGTCTAACCGGCTATCCAGTCGGCGCAACTGTAGATACTCGCGTACCTACACATACCTACAAAGAGGCAACCACATGAATAAGCTGATCGCCATCATCTTGACCGCCATGTTCGCAACCGTGTCGTTCCAGACCGTCGCGCAGGACAAGAAGCCGACCGCCGAGGAATGCAAGAAGGACGCGAAGATGAAGGGCTGCGAAGCGATGAAGAAGTAATCGCGGTTCAGGCAGGCGAAAGGCGGGACGTGGTCCCGCCTCTCGCGATCGATAGCGCGAGTGACGGCGCAGAAGAATGCCCCGCGGGCGTTCATCATCAAACGCGAGCACCCACTCGCCGAACGTCAGCGCAACGCCGCCTTCAACGAACCCGACGGATTGTTTTGCCCACCGATGAAAATCGCAGGACCGGCGCACCGCGCATGCGCCCCGGTCCGCGCGTCCGATCAGTTCGTAATCGCGCTGCTATACGCCGGGTCGATATAGGTTATCGCATGCTTTGCGACGCCACTCTTGGCATCAAAGTGAACATCGCCTAGCTTCCGGTCAGTGACGTCCATGAACCGGTATGTCCAGACTTCACTGGCGCCACCGCCAAACTTTCCGACCCCGATTGGCCGCCCGAGCAGGTTTGATACGTCCTCGCGGGTTAGCTTGCCGGTATTCACGCTCATAATGCGCCCTTCGGTGAGGATCTGCTCAACCTTGGCAACACGATCGGAGCCGTCGAACATCACCCGCCAGGTCGTGAACCCCTGTGGCCCCTGCACGTAATCCCACGCCTTGGCGCCACCTATTGCGCGCTCATCGGATGGGGTTCCAAGCCGAGACTTCACATCTGCTGCACTGGTTCCGGATGCCGTGGTCGGTACGGAAAACTGCGCACACCCCGTGACGAGCACAGTCAGCGCCGCACCCAGAATTGCCGTTTTGAATTGCATGGTCATCTCCTTGCTTCAATGAGAGAGAAATTCTCTCGGTCGGTTACACACGCTACGTCGTCGCTTCCTACATGACTTTCCCACTCGTGATTGAATTGGATGCCACTGTTCGTGGATACCAAAGCCCATCGTTGGACGCTATCGGGAACTGCGAGTTCCCATTCTCAGAATGCGTAGCCGACTCCCACGATGGCATTGACGGTGCTGCGGTCGCGCACGAGCGGACTGCGTTTGGCGTCTTCCTGCAAAGAGACCGCGCTCAGTGCGCCGGTGAATGTCACCTTGGGGCTCAGCTGATAGCTTAGCGCCACGTTGGCCCGAACATCCCGCAGACCGGCTCCAGGTGCGTAGGGCGCGTAGCCGCTTGTTCCCGCCTGCGCCGCATCGACGCCGAAATAGGTCTGCGTGTACTCGGTATTGGCATATGTGCCTGCCACCCCGAGACCAAGACGCCATTGCGGCGCAAGACTGATCGAGTAGACGGCGCCAAGGTCGAGCAACAAGCCGTTCCGGTCGTTGCCGGCGCCATAGCGCAGCGACGAGGTGAGGACGATGTCCCGGCCGATTCCATAGTTGAAGAAGCCGCCGAGCTCCGGCCTGGGATCGATATCGCCCAGGCCGGCGAGCGCAACGGACCGGTTCTCTTTGCGGCCGAGGTCGACGGTGGCGCGCAAGCCGTAGCTCATTTCCGGGCGACTCGAAAAGTTGAATCCGATACCGTTGGACGTGCCGGCGAACCAGCCGCTTCGCCACTGGTAATCGAGGAGGGGCAACACCATGTAGCGGCGCTCATCGGAGCCTTGGTATCGGCGCCCTGCGATTGCGGCAAGGCCCACTGTTCCACCATCCTTGTCGCGCGCTGCACCGTAAAGACGCACCGCATCGAACGCCTGTGCCGACGCGGTCGAAGCAACAATAGACAAGCCTATGCCCAGTCCGGCGGCGCTCAGAAATTGTCTACTCATGGACATGCCAACTCCTTCAGATCGCCCGGCGATGGTCGGGCTTGGCCAGCAGCGTGTGCACATCGCCGATCGCACGCTCTTCGAATCCGCCCTCGCAGTAGCAGAAGTAAAACTCCCACATGCGGATGAATGATTCCGGATAGCCGAGCGTGCGCACTGCATCGACGTTCGACAGGAGCTTCTCGCGCCAGTGCCGCAGCGTGATCGCGTAGTGCCGACCGATGTCTTCGAGGTGGGTGAGCGTCATGTCGGTGGTACGCGCGATCGAGCCCAGCATGACGCTGGTCGAGGGAATCGTGCTACCGGGGAAAATGTGGCGCTGAATGAAGTCGACCGACTTCCGCGCGCGCTCGTAGCGATGGTCGGCGATCGTGATCGCCTGCAGAAGCATGAGCCCGTCATCCTTCAGCAGCCGGCCGCACTGGCGAAAGTACGTGTCGTAGAAATGGTGGCCCACCGCCTCGATCATCTCGATCGAGACGAGCTTGTCGTAGCGGCCTTGCAGTTCCCGGTAGTCCTCGAGCATGAGCGTGACGCGATCTGCCAATCCCGCGGCGGCAATCCGTTCGCGCGCAAGCTCGAACTGCTCGCGAGAGATCGTCGTCGTCGTAACCCGGCAGCCGTAGTGTTGCGCCGCGTAAATCGCCATGCCGCCCCAGCCCGTACCGATCTCCAGCAGATGATCGGTGGATTGCAGATCGAGCTTCTCGCAGATGCGCTTGAGGCGCGCGCACTGCGCCTCTTCGAGCGTCATGTCGGATCGCTCGAAAACGGCACTCGAATACATCATCGTCGGATCGAGGAAGAGCTTGAAAAACTCGTTGCCAAGATCGTAGTGTGCGGCGATGTTGCGCCGCGAGCCTGCACGCGTGTTGCGGTGGAGCCAGTGCAATGCCTTTTGCAAGGGCGCGGTGAGGCGCGCGAGGCCTGTCTCCATGCCGTCCAGCACGGCACGATTGCAGAGCAGGATACGCACGAGCGCGGTGAGATCGTCCGTGCGCCAGTAGCCCTGCATATACGCCTCGCCGGCGCCGATCGAGCCGCCGAACGCGAGCTCGTTCCAGAAACGCGGATCGGTCACATGAACGGTCGCCTCCAGCGCGCAGCGTTCGGTGCGCTCGCCGTAGACCTCGCGCTCCGGGCCGTCAACGACTGTGATCCGACCGTGGCGAACGCCCGCCAGACGCGCACGCACTGCGCGCCTTGCGAGACCATCAAGGGCGTGGGGCTTGGGCGTAACGACCGCCCCAATGCGGGATACCGTGGTGACATTCATTGTTCGTTCTCCAACGCGGCGCCGTCGTCTTTGGGTCGTGCGCGTCTCGCCGGATGAGGGTGGATCGGCACACGCTTCAGCCAAAGCTTGAAGGCTTGAAAGTAAATCGCGGCGACAACCTTCACCGTCATGAGCGGGAAAGCCACCAGTGCATGCGCAAGATTCTGGGCGTTGATCGCATGCCGATCGAGCGTGAGCGTCGCGTCGAAGAGCTTGTTGCCTTGTTTGAGATTTTCCATATGTACATTTAGTGTTGCGGCAGGCTGGGTAAAGCGCCAGTCGTAGGCGAGCCCCATCTCCATGAAGGGGGAGACGTGGAAGCTTTTCTCGAAATGAAACCGCTTTGCACTACCCGGCGCTTCGGCGCCTGAGCCGGTCAGTACGTACGCGAAGCGCTCGTTCCAGGGCGTGTTGGTAATCTCGGCGACGATCGTCTCGACCTGCTCACCGGACGGGTCGAAGCAGTAGTAGAAACTCACCGGGTTGAAGCACACGCCGAAGGTGCGTAAGTGGGTCAGGAGCCGCACCGGACCACTTGGGCGCCGGCCGGTTTCCGCCTCGACGCGATCGCGGACCGCCTGATCGAGTGGGACGTTCGGATCGCCGAGGTAATCTGCACGGCGAAAGCAGGCAAGGGCTCGCCGACGGGTCGACCACAACCAGCGGCCGCGGAACACGGTCTCGAGCTCGGCCAGATCGAGATACGCCATGAACAGGCGATACTCGAAGGCATGCGGGCGCGGCGCATGGCGCCGATGTCTAACCCGCCCGATGTAAAGGGCGCTCTGCATGACTCCTTGCCTCAAAGTGCGCAAGCGCATTGTTGGCGCTCACAACCCCGTCCTCGTGGAATCCGTACCGCCAGTAAGCGCCGCAGAAGTAGGTGTTGAGGGGGCCGTTGATCTCATGCTGGCGCGCTTGCGCTGCGACGCCGGCTGGCGTGTAGAGCGGGTGCTCATAGCGGATCCGTTTGATGATGCGCGCGGGATCGATGGCTGCGGTCCGATTCAAGGTGACCAGAAACGGCGCGGGCGCATCGAGGGACTGGAGGATGTTCATGTTGTAGGTAAGCGCCACGCGTTCTTCACGTTCATCGAGCACGTGGTAATTCCATGCGCCCCACGCTCGTCGCGCCCTCGGCATGAGCCTGGCATCCGTATGCAGCACCGCCTCGTTGACCTGATACGGGACCGCCCCAAGAATCTCGCGCTCGAGCGGGCTGGCATCCTCCAGAACGGCAAGCGCCTGATCACTATGGCAGGCGAGAAAGGCGGCATCAAAGCGTTCGGTCTCGCCATGGTCGGGCTTGATATACACATGCCCTGCGAGGCGCCGCACCGATCGAACGCGGCTATTGAGGCGGATGCGGTCGCGGAATCCGGCGGTGAGCGCGTCCACGTAGCGGGACGAGCCGCCGCGAATCACGCGCCACTCGGGACGGTTGTCCACCGAAAGCATGCCGTGGTTGTGGAAGAAGCGCACGAAATAGCGCGCCGGGAAGCGCCGCAGGCTCGCCGCATCCGTCGACCAGATCGCCGCGCCCATCGGCACGATGTAGTGCTCGGTGAATGCATGCGAGTAGGCGTTGGTCGCGAGATACTCACCGAGGGTGACATCGTTACCCGGCTGGTCGATCAGCGCGGGCGCTTCGCGGTTAAATCGCAGAATGTCCCGAATCATGCACAGGAACCTCGGCCGCAAGAGGTTGCGCCGCTGCGCGAACAGACTGTTGAGGGAGGTGCCGTTGTACTCGAGTCCGCTTTGCTCGACGCGGACCGAGAAACTCATCCGGCTTGGCTGCGAGTCAACGCCGAGCGTGTCGAGAAGGTGGATGAAATTCGGGTAGGTCACGTTGTTGAAGACGATGAAGCCGGTATCGACGTTGTAGCGTCGTCCGGCCTGCTCGATCTGGTGGGTGTGCGTGTGCCCGCCGACGTGCGATCCGGCCTCGAACACGGTGACATCGTGCTCTGGCGCGAGATGGTAGGCGGCGACGTTGCCGGCGATCCCCGTCCCGATGACGGCGATCTTCATACGGGCCTCCGTGCATCGCGGATTGCAGCCGGCACCTGCCGCAGGTCCCAGATCAAGCCGGTGGCAGCAAGCAACCGGAGCAGGTAGTAGGTCAGATCGATCTCCCACGCATAGAAACCCTGGCGCGCTGAACCCGGAAAGTGATGGTGGTTGTTGTGCCAGCCCTCGCCGAAGGTAAGGAGAGCCAGCCAGAGGCTGTTGCGCGAACGATCGTGGCTGGCGTAGCGCCGCCATCCGAACGAGTGCGCAAGCGAGTTGACTGTGAATGTCGCGTGATAGAGCGCAACGGTCGAGACGCAAAAGCCCCACACCAACAGCATCACGCCATCGGTGCCAAGCTCGGGTCGCGCCCAGGCGAGCCATTCGCCCGCGCCATAAAGCGACGCACCAAAGGCGACGGGGACCAACACGTCAAACCGATCGAGAAAACGAAGCTCCGGGAATTTCGCGAGATCCTTGATCAGATCGGTCCGCGTGGCGAAGTTCTCGCGCGCGAGGAACCAACCCATGTGTGCCCAGAGAAATCCATGGCGATGCGGCGAATGCGCGTCCTCTTCGCGGTCGGCATGCGCATGATGATGGCGGTGCTGCGACGCCCACCATAGCGGACCGCGCTGTATCGCGGTCGCGCCCAGTACCGCGAACACGCACTGCATCGCGCGGGACGTACGGAACGCCTTGTGCGAGAAGTAGCGGTGGTAGAAGCCGGTGATCGCGAATAGGCGCAGCGCGTATAGCGCAACTGCGACGAGTACGGCCGTCGGACTCCAGCCGATCCAGACGACTGAAAGGCAGGCAAGATGCAGGCCGATGAAGGGCACTACCCGCGGCCAGTCGATGCGCTTTCGCTCAGTCACAACCGGCGTTGCGGCGGCGTTGTCAACCCAGGTGCAAAGTGCGCGCCACATGTTCGCAGCGCCGTGAGAGTGCTCGATCCCCATCGCGTCAGCCCTCGGTCCTCGGCACCCAACGCTGAGGAACCTTCTGAATCTTGCTCACGTCGTAACCCTGTTGGCCGGCGAACGCGACCATGCGCGCATAGTCGGCAGGCGGCATCTCGGGCGTACGCGCCATGATCCAAAGATAGTCCCGCCGCTCCCGCCCGATCACGGTCTGTGAATAGTCGGGGTTGAGATATACGATTCGGTAATCGGCTTTGAACGGCCAGATGAACTGCATGTCCCAGACTGCATTCGATGAGCGATCGCGGACGAAGCCGCGCGGGGTATAGCGCTTTTGCGGCCCCTCAAAGGCGCCGGCACGAAATGTGAACGTCGTTGCGATCGAGCCGTCGTCATCGAGGCGATACGATTCAATGGCGTTATGCGCGCCCTTCTCGATGAAGGTCGGAATACTCGCGATCACATACCAGTCCCCCATGAAGCGCTCGATCTCTACGCGGGATACGGTGGCGATCGGCGGCAGCGGTGCACTTTGGCAACCGACGAGGGCAAAGAGCGTAAGAAGCAGAAGGGCTTTCATGTGGATCATTCGGATGGTGCGGTTTCGGGAGGGGCGATTTACTGAATCAAGTAGCGCAGCATCCGGCCGCTTGTGGTGCGCGTCTCCAGCCGCACCCACTGGGTGCCGGCCGCATACCAGAGGTCGATGCGGTATTCGGGCGCATGGATGGCATAGCGCTGGGCGCTGAGCGGTGCACCACGTACTTGCAGCACTTCCTCGCCGAGTGGTTCGATGCGGACAGGGGTCAGCTCACCGGTCTGGGCATTGAGCAGACGCGTCTGTTTGAGAAGCGTCGGGTTCCAATAGGCGAAACTCATTACGCACGCCGGCATTGTTTCTTTGGCATTGGGACCGTCGATGTCGAACTGCGAACCGTTGCGCACGCCGCGCACCGACTTCTTCGTGCCGTTGTCATCGGTGCGTGCGTCGATCTCCTGCAGGCAATCGTCGCGCCAGCGCTCGCGCGCCTGGTGGGAATAGTTGTATGCATCGATGAACCAGATCTTCACCTTGAAGCGCGCATCGATCTCCACCTGGCGCTCATCGCCTTGCAGGGCGACGCGGAATGTATGCGTGCCCACCTCGGCGTCGTCAACCAGAACGCGGAAACGCCATTCACGCTCGACCTTGGCAAGGCCGATGCCAGGCAAGAGAGCAGCCAGGATGAGCAGAGCAATCGTTTTCACTGGGCCGCCTTCGGTCGCCACGGCACAAACGCGCTGGTCCGCGCGATATAGGCGCGATAGTCTGGACGGCGCTCCTGAATGTCCGACTCGAGCAGGGCGACACCCGAGACTTTGAGCAGCAGGTACGTCATCAGCAATGGTGCGAAGAGCGTCCACCAGCCGCCCGCCCCGATCGCGATCAGATAGAACCCCCACCAGAGCATCGCCTCGCCGAAATAGTTCGGGTGACGGGTGTAGCGCCAGAGGCCGGTGTCGAGGACCTTGCCGCGTTTGGATCGGTCGGCTTTGAATCGAGCGAGTTGCCGGTCGGCGACCACCTCGAAGATGAAACCAATTCCCCAGACCACCGCGCCCGCATAGTCGAGCAGCCCAAGCGGCGCTGCATCGCCCAAGCCCGCAAGAATCGGCAGAGCGATGATGAACGCGAGTACGCCTTGCAGTCCAAACACGAGATAGAGGCTTTTCCACGCGAAGCCGGGTTCGTTCCGCGCGCGGATTGCCTGATACCGGCGATCCTCAGCCTCGCCCCAATTTCGCCAGGTGAGATAGAGGGAGAGGCGCAGCGCCCAGACCGCCACCAGCGCAAGAAGCAGCGTGACACGCAGCCCTGACGAACCCGCGCTGAGGCCATAGGCGAGCGCG
>JANMUI010000859.1:0-5181 GCA_031391405.1 Betaproteobacteria bacterium | reverse complement strand
GTTACGTATGCGGACAATCCTCGCAGAGGCAGCCGCCACGCCTATGAAAAAGCATGGGGTGACGATGCCGCATACGGATGGTTCGGCGTGCCCGCGGGTTATGCGATGCTCGCACGCCGGCATATGGAAGAGTACGGCACCACAGGTGATCAGTTGGGTGAGATTGCTGTCGCGATCCGCAATCACGGTGCCGCCAATCCGAACGCGCAACTGCGATCTCCGCTCACCCTCGAACAATATCGCCAGTCGAAGTGGGTGGTGGATCCGCTCAGGCGCGATGACTGCTGTCTCGTATCGGATGGCGCGGCGGCGGTCGTGCTGATGAGTGCTGCGCGTGCCAAACAAATGGGCATTCGCAAAGCGGTGCCGATTCTGGGCTTCGGTCAAGGCCAGTCATCATGGGAAGTTCCGTTGCGGGCGGATCTCACCAGCACCGCGGCAGAAGTGTCGGGCGCCACCGCGCTACGCATGGCAGGGCTCGCCGCAAAAGACATCGATGTCGCGCAAATCTACGACTGCTTCACGATCACCGTGCTCATGACGCTCGAAGCGTATGGCTTCGCGCGCAAGGGCGACGGCGGTCCATTTGTGGCTGGAGGACGCCTTGCACACGGTGGTGCGCTACCGACTAACACCGCGGGCGGCCTGCTCTCCGAGACGGGCATGCCAGGCCTACAGCTCGTGCTGGAAGGCGTGCGACAGATGCGGGGCGAGGCGACGTTGCAAGTGAAGGATGCCGCGAACTGCATCGTCTCCAATCAAGGCGGCATCATGCATACCCACTCGACCATCGTTCTGGGGCAATGGCAATGAGCGCGACCACCGAACAAGCATTTCCTACCCCCGATACGACCGGCATCGGTGCGCAGTATTGGAATGCGCTGCGCGAGGGTCATCTCACGTATCAGTGCTGCAAGGCGTGCTCATATGCGTGGCTGCCGGCGCGGACCGAGTGCCCAACCTGCTTGTCACCCGAGTGGTCGTGGCAGCCCGCCTCCGGTCGGGCGAAGCTGATCAGCTGGGTCATCTACCACCACGCCTACCATCCGTGGTTCGCCAAGAAATTGCCTTACAACGTGAGCGTCGTGGAGCTTGCTGAAGGGCCGCGTCTCATCAGCAATGTCGTTGCCACCGCCACGCCCCTACGTATCGACATGCCGCTGCAATTGGTAATAGAGCACGAGGCCGATATGGCACTCGCGCGTTTCAAACCTGCTTAGGCATCTGCGCGGTAGACCGCGCAAATGCCTCATGGAAGACCACTTTGTTCATGGAAGACCACTTTGTTGTTACAACGCTTTGGAGGAGACTATGAGTACTACACGAACGATGTTGTCCGCCGCCCTTCTCAGCGTCGGACTGCTCGCAGGACCGACGCTCGCGCAGGAATCCATCCGCATCGGCGCGGTGAACCCCTATAGCGGACCACTCGCGCTCTATGGCGATGAGCTCGCGCGGGGCTACCAACTCGCGATCAACGAGCGCAATGCCAAAGGCGGGGTGCTCGGCAGGAAGATCGAGCTGATTCGTGGCGACGCCGGCAATCCGCAGCAAGGCATCGCCGCGGTCGACCAACTCGTCACACGCGACAAGGTCGATATCCTGACGGGTACATACATTTCGGCTGTATCGAACGCCGCAAGTGATGCGGCCCTTCGTCACCAGAAACTCTACTGGGACACCAACGCGATCGCCGCTGAGCTCACCGAACGCAAGCTTCCCAATTTCGTGCGATCGGGTCCGCATGGCGCCTACTTCGCCGAAATGAGCGTGCGTGCCATAGTGGATTTGATCGCGCCGGCCATCGGCAAGAAAGCGAACGAGATCACCGTCTGGCTCGAGCATGAGGATTCCATCTACGGCAAGACCATCGTAGATGTGCAAAAGCAGGCGCTCGACAAAGCGGGCGTAAAGATCACCGGCATCGGCGCGCACAATTTCCGCGCAGCCGATCTCACCGACGTGGTGCTCCGCGCGCGCAAGGCCAGTCCGGATGTATGGGTACAGACCGGCTATGTACCAGACGGCAATCTGATGTTGAAGACCGCGCGCGAGCAAGGCTACAAACCGAAGGTGATCCTCTTCGTCGGCACAGGCGATACCTTCGAGACCCTCGATGCGCTTGGCGCGGAGTACCTCGAAGGGTTATTCGTCGTATCGTATCCACGTCCCGATATTGCGGAGAATTTTGGGCCGGGAGCCGCCGCCTATCTCGACACGTATCGCAAGGCCTATAACCGTGAGCCGGTCGCACCGCAAGGGATGGCCGCTTTCACCGGCATGCATATGCTGCTCGACGCGGTTGCCGCGGCAGGCACGACCGAGATGAGCAAGGTGCGCGCCGCCGCGGCGGCGATGGACCGGCCACTCAGCAGCTACCCCACCGGATTCGGTGCGAAGTTCGACGACAAGATGCAGAACACGCGCGCCTATCCAACCGTCATTCAGTGGCAGGCGGGCAAGCAGGTGACGGTCTATCCGGCGGCGGCGCGGCCGGCGGGCGTGGCGATCAAGAACACGCCGCGGGTGCAGTAGCGAACGTTCTAGAGCCCCTCGCCCCACCGCGGGAGAGGGGTTGGGGAGACGGGTCTTCCTGCTGCGGATCGTGCGGATGCGCAAGCCAGCGCTGATCGGGCAACTGCAGGGCGGAAAGGCGTGGCGCATTCCGCCGATTCAATCGAAGGGCTCGCCACATTCGGTCAAATGTATAAAACCAGAACTTCGACGCATCACGCGATTCGCCTGTTACCAAACGGCGGAAGGCGCTGCGCTTTTCCGTCCTACGGTCGACTTTAACGCCACGATCCAATGGAAACCCTCCTCAACGTTCTCGTCGTCGGCATTCTGCTGGGCGGGATCTATGGGCTCGTCAGCATCGGGCTCAATCTGATCTTCGGTGTCATTCGCATCGTCAACTTCGCGCAAGGCGAGCTGGTGATGCTGGGCATGTACGGCGCGTTTCTTTGTTATTCGATGCTAGGCCTGGATCCGTACGTCTCGACATTGATCGTCGTACCAGCGATGTTTCTCTTCGGCGTGATCGTCCAGCGAGTGGTCATCCAGCCGCTGCAGGCCGAGTCGTCAATGCAGATCTTCGCAACCTTTGGCTTGCTGACCGTCCTGCAGAATGTCGTGCTGGTCTTCACGCGGGGCGAGGGCTACAGCGTCGCCTCGAAAGTCGCCTCGTTCAGCATCGCCATCGGCGAGATCCGGATCACCGGCACGCGCCTCATCATCCTTATCGCCGTCACCGCGATTGCCGTGCTACTGCATCTTTTCTTGCAACGCACGCTCATCGGCAAATCGATTCGCGCGGTCACGCAGGACCGTCAGGCCGCGCGCCTCATGGGCATCAATGTCGAGCGCACGTTTCTCATCACGTTCGGCATCGGCTCGGCATTGGCTGGGCTCGCTGGTGCATTGATCGCGCCGATCTACACGCTGTCCCCAGGCATCGGCGGCAATTTCATTCTTGCCGCGTTCGCCGTGGTCGTCCTGGGCGGTTTGGGCAGCGTCGCCGGGGCATGGGCCGGCGGCATGATCGTTGGCATCGTCGAAGCGTTCGCCGGGTATTACATTGATCCTGAGTTGAAGCAGGCGATCTGGTTCCTGATCTTCCTCTTGGTGCTGGTGGTAAAGCCGACTGGACTGTTCGGCCAGGTCGGTGCCGAGGAAGTCGGCTTCAGGGAGCAGGCATGAGCGCGATCCCCTCGACCGGCCGAACCTGGGGACTCTATGCTGGTGGACTCCTGCTCGCCCTGTTACCGCTCGCGGTGCTGTCGGGCGATCTCTTTTGGGTCAACATTCTTATCACCACCTATCTGTTCGCAGGCCTTGCGGTCTCGTGGAACATCATCGGCGGATTCGGTGGACAGTTCTCGCTCGGGCATGGCGTGTTCTTCGCGATCGGCGCCTACATGACCGCGCGGCTGTATCTCGGCTGGGGCATCTCGCCCTGGATCGGCATGATCCCCGGCGCGCTTATTTGCGCAACGCTCGGACCCCTCGTCTTCTGGCCAACCTTCCGGCTAAAAGGCTCGTTCTTTGCGATCGCCACATTGGCGTTCAACGAAGTCGGACTGGTCATGGCGAACTATCTCGAATCGGTGACCGGCGGCCCGCGTGGCCTGCAGATTCCCTTCAAGGCAGGCCTTGGCAACATGATCTTCGCCGATCAACGCATCTGGGCATTGGTCATGTTCGGATTCATGGCGATATGCGTCGCGATCGCGGTCTTCCTGATGCGAAGCCGCCTTGGCTACTACCTGCTCGCGGTGCGCGAAGACGAAGACGCGGCGCATGCCGCGGGAATCCATGTCGCGTGGGTCAAGTTGCGCGGCACGGCGCTGAGTGCGGCGCTCGCATCGATTGGTGGCAGCCTCTTTGCCATGTATGTGCGCACGATCGATCCGCCGACCCTCTTCTCTCTTGCCGATATCGGCGTCAAGTTCGCGCTGATTGCCCTGATCGGTGGCATCGGCACGATCAGCGGCCCGGTGCTCGGTGCGTTTCTGATCATCCCGGCGGAAAGCTACTTGCGCGCTGTGCTGGGCGGTGGCTTGCCCGGCATGCATCTGGTCGTGCTGGGCGGGATCATGCTGCTTGCGGCGCTTTTCATGCGTCACGGCGTATTCGGCGCGCTCGATGCGGCATGGCGGCGCACGCGATGGAGCCGATCGTGAGCACAACGTTCTTCAGTGTTCGCAACGTGGTGAAGCGATTCGCGGGGCTGGTGGCGGTCGATGACGTTTCGTTCGACGTGTCACGGGGCGAGATCGTGAGCATCATCGGCCCGAATGGTGCGGGCAAGACAACGCTGTTCAATCTGCTCACCGGCCAGCTTGCGCCAAACGCGGGCGAGGTGCGGCTGAACGATCAGGTCATCAATACGTTTACGCCTGACAAGCGCGCGAAGCTCGGGCTCGGCCGCACATTCCAGATCGCGAAACCCCTCATTGCGCTGACCGCGATCGAAAATACGATGATGGGCGCGTTCCTCCGCTATCCGGGATTACGCGCGGCCGAAAAGAAAGCGATGGCTGTGCTCGAAGAAGTGGGGCTCGGTGCGCGCGCCAACGTACGCGCGAGCGAGCTGACGCTCTCCGAACGGCGCCGCCTCGAAGTCTCGCGGGCCCTGGCGCTCGAACCGCAGATGCTGTTGCTGGATGAAGTGATGGCCGG
>JANMUI010000313.1:0-4764 GCA_031391405.1 Betaproteobacteria bacterium | reverse complement strand
CGCACAGGTCATTCGGGCGGTGCTTGCATCTACAACCCACTTCGATCGTCACCCGCGTGCCGCATGAATCAAGATGAAGATTGGAGTGAGGTATTCCTGAGCGGATGTTCGGCAAGCGTCGGTTTAACTAAGCCAGAACGGGAGAGGAGAAGTCGCTGGCAAGACCAGGAAGGTTGGAAGCTCCAGGCGTCCCCAGCACGTGACTGGTGCGCGCGATGAACGACTTACTGATCACGAAGTGCATTCGCGACTGGCAAGCGATGACGTTGCGCGGCGTGAAGCGTATGCGGCACTGCTCGATGAGCGAATCGAAGACGAGGCGCTCGAGGCGATACGCGCCGCCGTGAGGACAAACTTGGCGCTTGGAACGGAACGGTTCAAAGGTCAGATCGAGGCGCTGACGCATCGGCGCGCGCGGCCTGCCCAACCGGGGCGGCCCGTACGAGAGGCGAATGCAGGGCCACCTGACCAACTCAACTTGGAACTATGAGATCGTGAAGCGGATGGAACAACGCGACCCCGATCTTCCTGTTTTCTGCCCTCGCTCCTGGCGCACTTATCTTCACTCGAGTGCTTCAATGAGAGGCCGAATGCTTACTCCGCACTGGATTAAGGGAGCTAAATCCTTCGGATCATTGCAGAAGGCACTTGCTGCCTTGCCACCCTGTGTGATGTAACTGAATTTAATTGAGGATTGATCTTTCGTGGCGTCCATCAAAGTTCTTAGAATTTTTGGCACCGCAGATTTTTTGTAGGAAAGGCCTTTGTCGAGAATGATTGTCATCGCGGCCAAAGCCTCCGCCTCACTCATGCTATTCCGCTGTGCGATAGCGTCGACAACACCAAAGGCAATCGAAACAATGACGACTTTCCCTTCAACAGGGAGCGGAGTAAATCTTGGGGAGAAGTCTGCGATCGTTTCCATCTTGTTTGGCCAGCGAACCGGCCAAAAGACCGCAGTAAGGATAGCCGTCATGCATAGATCGGCCATCTCAAGCAGGACCGGCGGCTTAGACTGCATGCCAATCGATTGGGACTTCTCGTTTGGCTTTTGCACAACAGCGCCAGCTATCGTTTCGAGGTGAAGGTGCGTGAGCTGCGCATCTGCACACTCGCGAACCATTGACTCCAGGTAGGCGCTGCCAAGGTTAGTAGCCATAAGCTTCCGCCACATTGAGGTCCTTATGTTCTCTTGCCCTTTTTTGTAGTTGCGCCGCAACCTTTAGTTTGCCCTCTCTCGACCACGATTGGCAATTAGTCAGAATCTTCTCGCGAAGACTAAGAAAACGTTGGAGGCTGCCTGCCTTGATTTCTTGTGGAGACTTGCCTATTAATTCAAGCGTAAGGAATACATCTCGCTTTAGGCGTGCGCCGTGGGCGCCTTCATTTGCCTCACGTACGGCGCGGGTAATGTCGTCTAGTAGCCCCATCTTTCCTCCCATTTGACCGGTTTCTTTGATTGGCCAGTCGGGACATTATCGCGCATGCTTGTGGGTGCCCTATCGCCAGCGATAAACCGCCGGTCAAGTGCGAATGCAGCACCGCCGTTGGACGATCGGGTTGATCGCAGAGTTATATTTCAATTTTCGTTGGTGCCCACGGCACGAACCCTCTTTCGTGCGGATTCGGGTGTATGTACTGTTCGTCGGCGAGGCCAGCGAGCAACGTTGGTTGGACGCGGACCGTCGCAAACGGATTGTGGTAACAATCGAGGCACATTACATCATCCTTCACTCGCTTGAACACACCAACGACACTAAGGGCGCGGAAGTTATCCTTCGTCACTTTCCTTTGGCCAAGGTACCCATGGCCGGACATGGCAATTGTCTGGTCTGCCTGCAGCCTGAGCACAATGCCGAATGAACCGAACAAAGCCTTCGCGACTGTGAACGTATCTATCCGGTTCCACGGCCCGGAGTTGTTGTGTAGGACTATCATCGTCGGCCACTTTCCTTCGCACGAACGCTTGACCTGCGGGTACGCTTTCTCAAGCAATCCTTGGACACGATCCGACGGCGCTACTGCGCCAGGAGAGTTCGGGGTACCCCACACTGGTGCTAGGTCATGGTCTTCATCATTTGGGTCCAGTTGCTAAATCTCCGCAACCAGCGTGACCGATATCAATGACACGCGGTAGTCCGCGGTTTTATACGTATTCTCTGGGATTCGGTTGCACGCAACACCACGCTGCGAACAGAGTTGCTCGAAGAGAGCTTCCGAGATTGTGGGCATGCTCATGCTGCACCTCGCGAATCATTAGACAGGCAAGGGCGAATCCACCGCAAATCGTCCGCGCTTTCCGTGGCCGAATGGCCGAACATTGTCGCACTTCTGCGCAGGAGAGTTGTCCTCACTTGTCCCCAGACCTTGATGGAAATAGGGGCGAGGTTTGCCTGAGCGGATGTTCATCAAGTGTCGATTGAAGAACGCCTAAACGGGAGAGGAGAACTCAGTGGCAAGGCGAGGAAGGCTGGAAATTGCAGGCGTTCCCAAGCACGTGATTCAGCGCGGCAACGATCGAGCGCCGCGCTTTTTCGCCGAGGCGGACTACCTCGCTTATTTGCACTGGCTCGCTGAAGGGTGCAGAAGCTACGGTGTGGGCATCCACGCCTATTGCTTGATGACCAATCACGCACACCTGCTGCTCACACCGGCGCACGTCGGTGCGCTGGCCAGGGTGATGCAGTATCTGAGTCGTCATTACGTCAACTATGTGAATCGAGTGCATGGTCGAACCGGCACATTGTGGGAAGGCCGCTTCAAGGCGAGCCTGGTCGATAGCGAGGCGTATCTGCTGACGCTGTATCGATACATCGACCAGAACCCGGTGCGGGCGCGGATGGTGTCAAGGCCGGAAGACTATCGCTGGTCGAGCGCGCGGACGCACGTGACTGGTGCGCGCGATGATCGACTTACTGATCACGAAGTGTATTGGCGACTGGCAAGCGATGACGTTGCGCGGCGTGAAGGGTATGCGGCACTGCTTGATGGGCGCATCGAAGACGAGGCGCTCGAGGCGATACGCGCCGCAGTGAGGACAAACTTGGCGCTTGGAACGTAACGGTTCGACTGCGCTGCCTTATCCGATTAGCGCCCCAATCGCCTGCTTGAGCGCTTCGCGATCCTGATCGGTGAGCACGCCGAGCCGCTTGATGACGAGGGTCTGCTCGATGGTCGTGATGACCGGCTTGATGGCCGAGGGATTGAGGAGCCCGGCGGCCTTCCAGTCGGCGACGGCGATATCACCGAACGCGTTGGGCGGTCGCAGCTGCGTGGTGACGGCCATTATGATCAGATCACGGCGCGCGTTGTTATAGGCGCGGCTACTGATCACCACCGCGGGCCGCTTCTTCGCGCCTGTCTGATCGGTGAAGGGAAACGGGACCAGAACGATGTCACCGAAGCGATGGACGGGTGTGGCCATCGCCTAGAGCCGGTCGTAGGCGGCGTCTTCTTCGTTATCCCAGATGGAGCTCAAAGATGGCTCGGCTGCCTTGGATGCCGCCTGCGTGAGTGCGCGTTCGTCATTCTTCATCCGCAGGAAATCGACGAAGTCGATGACTTCCGTGATCTGCGCGGGCGAGAGGCTCTTGAGCTTCTCGATGAGGGCATCGTCGGCACGCTGATTCATCCTGGCACTCCGTTTTTAGCGGCTCCTACGTCGGCCGCTTGGCCTGCACCTTGCGCTTGAGTTGCGAATGATATCGGGGTCGAACTGGGGTCAATCCGAGGTTACTTTATAGGCGATTGCCGGTCAATCGTCGAGGCGAATGCACAGCGCTACGCGGATTGGCGGTTCGTCTATGTGCCGCAAGCGATCGGCGCGCAGGGTCAGCCAGGGCAGCGATGAAGCTTGGAGTTGAATCACCAAGGCACCAAGGTTAGATTCCGTTCCCCGTCGTGTGTCGTCGCGCCGTCGACACGCCTGCGCTACCCTTCGACGGGCTCAGGGCGAACGGAGGCTTGAAAAGACCGGTTAAGACGGAGGCTTGAGCACAGACGGGTCAAGTAAGTGGCATTCCGCTCAGCCTCCTCATATTCCCGGTAGTCTGCCAACAGGAGTCCGGCAGGGCCGCCGCGCAGGTTCCTACACCGCGATTGGCGCCCTGATCAGCGGATGCGGATCGTAGCCTTCGATTGAAAAGTCCTCGTATCGAAAGCCGAAGATGTCGGTCACGGCAGGATTCAATTGCATCCGCGGCAGCGGCCGGGGCGCGCGTCCGAGCTGCTCGCGTGCCTGATCGAGATGGTTGAGGTACAGATGCGCGTCACCGAGGGTATGCACGAATTCACCCGGGGCGAGGTTCGTGACCTGCGCGATCATCAAGGTCAACAAGGCATACGAGGCGATGTTGAAGGGCACGCCCAGAAAAATGTCCGCGCTGCGTTGATACAACTGGCATGACAGCCTGCCATCGGCGACATAGAACTGGAACAGCGCATGGCAGGGCGGCAGTTTCATTTTCGGGATGTCGGCCGGATTCCATGCGGTGACGATATGCCGGCGCGAATCCGGATTCTTGATGATCGAGCTCACGACGTCGCGAATCTGGTCGATCTGCCCGCCGCCCGGGGTTGGCCAATTACGCCACTGCGATCCGTAGACCGGCCCCAGCTCGCCATTTGCATCGGCCCATTCGTCCCAGATCTTGACGCCATGACGTTGCAGGTAACCGACATTCGTGTCGCCGGCGAGAAACCATAGCAACTCGTGAATGATCGACTTGAGATGCACTTTCTTGGTGGTCACGAGGGGAAAGCCCG
>JANMUI010000812.1:0-11975 GCA_031391405.1 Betaproteobacteria bacterium | reverse complement strand
ACACCGCGTACAACCTGTACCACCGCCCCCGGACACGCTTCATCGCCGATTTCGTCGTGAACAGCGTGTTTCTGGCGGGGACCACGGCATTGCTGGCAGTTGGTGTCGCGCTGCTGCTTGGTTATGCCGGGCGCCTCTCGACGCATCCTCTCGTCCACGCCGGAAACCGTGTTGTCGGCCTCGGCTACGCAATGCCGGGGGCGGTCGTGGCCGTGGGGATTCTCGTCCCGATGGCGGCGCTGGACAATTTGTTTGCCACGTGGATACGCGACATCACGGGTGTGCAGATCGGATTGCTGGTCACGGGCAGCGTGGTCGCGTTGATCTACGCTTACCTGGTCCGGTTTCTCGCGATCGCGCTACAGACGGTCGATTCCGGCCTCACTCGCATCACGCCCTCCATGGATGATGCGGCACGGAGCCTTGGCTACACACCGCGTGAGGTCCTCTCCCGCGTGCATCTGCCGATGTTGCGGCCGTCCGTGCTCACCGCCGCGTTGCTGGTCTTCGTTGATGTCATGAAGGAATTACCGGCGACATTTGCGCTGCGACCGTTCAACTTCGACACGCTGGCGATCCATATCTTTCATCTCGCGAAGGACGAGCGACTGGCAGAAGCCGCAATACCCTCGCTCGTGATCGTCCTCGTCGGATTGATCCCTTTGGCGCTGATTGCGCGCCGGCTTTCCCGACGCGACGACTTGCCGGTCAGTTAGTCACTACCGGTATCCCGCCCGATCCGCGATCTTCTGCGCGATGGCTTGATTTGCGCCGATCTTCGCGATCGCGAGCGTGTCCTGCTTGAATGTTCCGAGGGACTGCAGTTCGGCATTGTTGAGCTTCACGCCCGACACGGTCGGCCACTCGTTGTTGCCGTCGGCGAAATACCCTTGGGCTTCGTCGCTCGCGAGGTATTCAAGGAATTTGATCGCGGCGTCGCGATGCGGTGCATTGATGAGAATCCCGCCGCCTGAAATGTTCATATGCGAGCCGCGATTACCCTGGTTCGGCCAGATCACGCCAAGCTTTGCGACTGCCGCCTTGTCATCGGGTTTTTTCGAGCGCATGAGCCGCACGAAATAATATTGATTCGCGAGGGCGAGGGCACATTGACCCGCCGCAACACCGAGAATCTGGTCGGTGTCTCCGCCCTTTGGGGCGCGCGCAAGATTGGCGACCAGGCCCTTGAGCCAGGTTTCCGTGTTTGATTCCCCGCGGTGCGCGACCATACTCGATATCAATGAAAGCATGTACGGATGCCCGCTCGAGCGCACGCACACTTTGCGCCGCCAGCGCGGGTCGGCGAGATCTTCATAGTCATTGATGTCGCCGGGTTTCACCTCGTCCTTGTTGTAGACGATCATGCGGGTGCGCGCCGAAAAACCAAACCATGTTCCGGCCGGATCGCGGAAGTGCAGAGGAATGCGGGACTCGAGCACCGTCGAGCGAATCGGCGCGAAGATGCCTGCCTGCTCGGCACGCCACAGGCGGCCGATGTCGACGGTGATGAAGATGTCCGCGGGGCTGCTTGCCCCCTCCGCCCGGATACGTTCGAAGAGGGCATCTTCGCCGCCTTCAATGCGATGCACCTTGATACCGGTCTGCTTCGTGAAGTTCGTGTACAGCGCTTCGTCGGTGGAATAGTGACGGGCGGTGTAGAGATTCAGGATGGGTTGCTGGGCAATGCTCGTAGTGCTCAGGATTGCGAGGCCCGCACCCAGCAATGCGCGGCTCAAAATTAAACGCCAAACGGTCGTTGTCGAACGCCGATCCATCATTGGATGCGGTCGCACCGGCCGCTCCGTTCCAAAACGCATATCCATACTGAGCCGACTCTCCACCGTTGCGCGGTCACATGCTCATGTCTTGACCGCACGATCCCAGACTTGAAGGGGATTAAGGGATGTCCCGCACCACAATCGTAAGGCAAATGAGAATCATTCGCAATTGGATGATGGTTGGGACGGGCGCTCATGGCATTCACGTGGGAAATATGTGCCCGATCAGGCAATGAGTCGCCGCGCGCCATCGAACCGGTCGCGCCAATAGGGGCCATCGAGGGGGTCGAGGCGGACCAGGCCATTCGCGGTGGGCGCATGGACGAAACGACCCTCCCCCACGAAGATGCCGACGTGGGAATAGCGCTGGCGCATGGTGTTGAAGAACACGAGGTCACCGGGACGCAACGCGTTGCTCCCGATGCTCCGCCCGATCCGGGCTTGGGCATAGGAGGTGCGCGGTACGAGCACCTGCAATGCCTGGTGAAAGACATACACGACCAGGCCACTGCAATCGAACCCGCTGTTTGGTGAGATGCCGCCCCAGCGGTATGGCAATCCCACTTGCGAAAGGCTTACCAATACGAGCTCGGTGCGCCGCCAATCCAGATCGCGATCTGGCGCATCGGTCGATGGTCCGGCGCTTGCGTCCCCGGTGGTTGACCCGTCTCGACGCGGCGAAGGCGAGGTCGCGCCGCAGCCTGCGAGAGGGGCCAAACACAGCATAAACATTGCACTGCGCCGGTTCATTCGAGTACTTTATGAAAAAACGGACAGATTTGCAAAGGCCGGCTTCCTAAATCGCGTCCCGCCGGGCATGCGCGCGCAAAATTCCCACGAACCGACACCGCCCGCGAATTGCGCCCGTCCCGCAGGGTTACTCAGTGCATCAACCAAACGCCGGCGCAGGTACCGTGATAACGTCTTCAACTCCACGCCCCCCGATCCGGTTCACACGAGGCAAGGATTGATCCAAGTCTTGGCCGGTTGGCATCCATCAATGAAGGTTCTGCGAAGCGTTGTGTGCGCCTTGGTCATGATGGCTGCCGATTCTGGGGTGTCAGCCGATGAAGTGGAGATCGTCGTCCTCAAGCATCGCACGCTCGACCAGGTTCTTCCGATGCTGAAGCCGCTGGTCGATTCGGGCGGGGCGGTGAGCGGGATGGAAAGTCAAATCATCATCCGGACCAATGCCCGCAATCTGATTCAGCTCAAGAAGGTCTTGGCGTCCGTCGACGTTCCGCAACGGCGCTTGACGATCTCGGTGCGCCAGACCCGCGACTTCGTGGCCGCCCGAGAGGGCTTGGACGTGGGCGTGGCAACCGGGTCAGCGCACGCGCGCGTGTATTCGAGCCGATCGGCCGCCGACGAGGTGGTAACGCAACAGGTTCAGACCATCGATGGCAAAGCAGCATTCATCGCGATCGGACAATCGGTCCCGTTCCAAACACAGTCCGTCGTTCCAACGCCGGCAGGCTATGGCGTGGCGGAATCGACGATGATTCGCACTGTTTCGACCGGGTTCAGCGTAATGCCACGCGTGTTGGGTGATCGGGTGACCCTCGACATCCATCCAAGACGAGCGACGCTGGGTGGCAGCACGCCCGCGAGCGTTGAGTCTCAACACGTCGCGTCGACCGTTACCGGACGCCTTGGCGAGTGGATGCGGTTGGGCGGCACGGCCACCGGCGCGGACCGCGGGCGCGTCCTCTCGAGTGCTTCCGCATCGCGCGACGAACAGCGTACTGTCTGGGTGAAGGTAGACGAAGTGCCGTGACCGCGCGCGTACAAAATCCAACATTCGAGGAGGCAGACATGCGCAAGTCGCAGGATCCGACCTCGATCGATCGCACCGTCGAAGCCGTGTTCTCCGAGCGGGGTCCGCTTGCCAATGCTCTGACCTCCTATCGTCATCGACCGCAGCAGATTGAGCTGGCGAGCGCGATCGCGAGTGCAATTCGCGACCGGGCTGTGCTGATCACGGAGGCCGGCACGGGTACCGGCAAGACCGTCGCCTACCTGGTCCCAGCGCTCCTTTATGGGGGCAAGGTGCTGATCTCGACCGGCACCAAGACCTTGCAGGATCAGTTGTTCCACCGCGACCTACCGATGGTGCGTAATGCCCTTGGGCTGCCCGCGCAAACGGCCTTGCTGAAGGGTCGCGCCAACTACGTCTGCAGTTTCCATCTGGAGCGAAACGTCCACGACGGCCGACTGCAGTCGCGCGACACCGTGAGTCACTTGCAATCGATCGCGCGATTCGCCAAGCGCAGCCTCACCGGGGATCGCGCCGAGCTTGCCGACGTCCCGGAGACCTCTCCTGCATGGGTGCTGGCCACCTCGACGCGCGAGAATTGCCTTGGACAGGAGTGCCCGACCTTCAAACAGTGTTTCGTCATGAAGGCACGCCGCGAAGCGCTCGCGGCCGATGTTGTCGTCGTCAACCATCATCTCTTTTTCGCTGATGCGATGTTGCGCGACGAAGGCATGGCCGAGCTTCTTCCCGCATGCGATACGGTCATCCTCGATGAAGCGCATCAATTGCCTGAGGCCGCCACACAATTCTTCGGTGAAAGTGTCAGCACCGGACAGATCCTGGATCTTTGCCGCGACGCGCTGGTGGAGATCCGCGTTTCAGCGCCCGATGACCGGGTCCTTGCCGAACGGGTGCGTGGTGCCGACAAGGCCGCGCGGGATCTTCGCCTTGCCGTTCCGCTCAAGGAAACCCGGATCGCCGGACCAGGGCTCGAGCGCTTCGAGGGCTTTGCCTCCGCCCTGCGGTATCTCGGCGATACCATCAACGCGTTCGCGAAAGTGCTGGAATTGAATGCCGAGCGATCCGAAGGGCTGGCGTCCTGCTTGGCGCGGGCGACCGATCTGGGTCGTCGCATCGCGCGCTGGGATTCCGACGAAGAAGATGGGATGGTGCGCTGGGTGGAACTGCGTAGCCAGGCGCTCATCCTGCACTGCTCACCGCTCGATGTAGCCATCCCGTTTCGCCGCCAGATCGATTCGAGAAAGCGCAGTTGGATCCTCACTTCGGCCACACTCGCGGTGGGCGGTGATTTCACGCTCTATCAGCAGCGACTCGGGCTGGACGATGCACGCACTGCAATCTGGCCAAGTCCGTTCGACTACGAGAGCAATGCGCTGCTCTACTTGCCGCAGTCGATCGCCGACCCGGCGGCTCCGGAGTTCGTCGATGAAGTCGTCGACGCCTGCGTGCCGGTGCTCCGGGCCAGTCGCGGACGAGCCTTCCTACTTTTCACGTCGTTGCGTGCGATGCGGCGGGCGCATGAATTATTGAGCGAACGATTGCCCCGCGAAGGCATCGACTATCCATTGCTCCTGCAAGGGCAGGGCACGAAAACCCATCTCCTCGAACAATTCAGGGCACATGGCAACGCGGTGTTGATCGCGAGCGCAAGCTTCTGGGAGGGCGTCGACGTGCGGGGCGATGCGTTGTCCCTGGTAGTGATCGACAAGCTGCCGTTTGCCCCACCGGACGATCCGGTGCTCGCTGCGCGGCTCGCATGGTTGACGCGGATGGGCAGGAACGGCTTTATCGACTACCAGGTACCGGCCGCTGCAATCGCGTTGAAGCAAGGTGCGGGGCGACTTATTCGCGACGAGACCGATCGGGGTGTGCTCATGATCTGCGACCGGCGCCTGATCGCGCGGGGGTACGGCAAGACGATTCTCGACAGTCTGCCACCGATGCGCCGGACGCGCTCGCTCGCGGACGTCGTAGCATTCTTCAAGACTCTGGACACCGCCCCGGGCGCCATGCCGAACGCGGTCAAGTAGAATCCAGGCCTCTCGATCGGTCCTCAACCATTCGGTCCTCAATCATTCGCCGCATGGTGAATGTTCGAGTGATTGACCGTTCGATCCGCAACGGAGACGGCTCATGAAGGTATTCATCACAGGCGGTGGCGGCATGCTCGGCCACCGATTGGCGCGGGCGTTGGCTGCACGCGGGACGCTCTCGGATGCATCCGGGAAAGCCGAGGCCATTACCCGGATCAAAGTGTTCGACACCGCGTTTCCGACCGAACGCGATCCCCGCCTCGTCTATGTGCAAGGGGATCTCGCCGCCCCGGGCGTCCTGGCGGGTGCAATCGATGCCGATACCGACACCGTGTTTCATCTGGCAGCGGTCGTGAGCGCGGGTGCCGAAGCCGATTTCGATCTCGGCATGCGGGTGAACATCGACGGTACGCGCACCGTGCTGGAGCTCTGCCGCAACCTCGCCAAACCGCCCCGCGTGATGTTCACAAGTTCCGTCGCCGCGTTCGGCGGGGACATGCCCGATGTGCTTGATGATTCGACCAAACCGACACCGCAATCGTCATACGGTACGCAAAAAGTGATCGGCGAATATCTGATCAACGACTACACGCGCAAAGGCTTCATCGACGGTCGATCCATCCGACTGCCCACGATCGTGATCCGACCGGGGCGCCCGAATCTCGCGGCGTCCTCGTTTGCCTCCAGCATCTTGCGCGAGCCGTTGAATGGTGAAATCTCAAAATGTCCGGTGGCGGATACGACCGGCGTCTGGCTGTTGTCACCCGCGCGCGCGGTGGACGCGTTCATCCACGCGCATGAGCTTCCGTCGTCCGCGTGGGGCAGCTATCGCGTCGTCAACTTGCCCGGCATCACCGCGACCGTGCGCGAAATGGTGGACGCACTTCGCCGGATAGCGGGCAAGGAGCGGGCTGCACTCGTGCAGGATGTACCCGATGAGCGCATCCGGGCGATCGTGAAGACGTGGCCCGCAAAGCTTCGCACGCCGCGTGGCGATGCGCTCGGATTCAAGGCGGATTCGGACATCGACGCGGTAATCCGGGCGCACATCGAGGTTGAGAGGATCAAGCTGTGAGGCCGGAATGATTCAATCGTGGGCGAACGGAGGGTAGGACTCACCTCTTGAACTCGAAATGTCGCCAGGAATGCGCGAATGCCTACCGGCACCGGCTCCCTTTGCGTCCTTCGCGTCAATCGCGGTTCAGCGCTTCTTCACTAGCCCCAATATTTCCACCATCCCGACCGGTCTTTCCGAAGCGCCCCCGGGAATTTGCTTTGGGGATAGTTCTTCTCGAGCACGCGCCTCGCATCGTCGCTCAACTCCATGATGCCTAGGGCGCCATATCCACCCACCATGATCGCGAGGGCTTCTTCGGTGGCGGGTGCTTCCGGGTAGGTTTTCAGCGCGTACTGGGCACGATTGACCGCCGCCACATAAGCGTTCCGCCGCATGTACCAGCGCGCCACATGGACTTCATGCTGCGCCAGTGCGTTGACGAGGAACTTCATGCGTGCCGTGGCATCGGCGGCGTACTTGCTCTTCGGAAAGCGGGTGACGAGCTCTTTGAAGGCATCGAACGATTCACGCGCACCTTTCGGATCCCGCTCCGAGGGGTCTTCACGAGTGAGCCCGGCGAAGAGGCTTTGCGTGTCGTTGAAGTTGGTGAGGCCCTTCAGGTAAAAGGCGTAGTCGACGTCGGCATGATTCGGATGCAGCTTGATGAACCGGTCGGCTGCCGCGACCGCCTGTGCAACCTCGCCTTCCCGGTAGTAGGCGTACGCGATTTCGAGTTGCGCCTGCTGCGCGTACCGGCCATAGGGATAGCGCGCCTCCAGCTTCTCGAAGTACTTCACGGCAAGCGTGTAGTTCGCGCCGTTGAGCGCGTCCTTCGCTTCGTCGTAGAGCTTCTGCGCCGACCAGCCGACCGTCTCGTCGTATTCCTTGCCGCCAAGACCGCAACCGGCAATGATTCCCGCGATCAGGATGGCGAGCAGGCGCGCTGTGATTGCAGTTACACTACGGCTGCCCGAGTGTCCGGCCGAGTGTCTGCCCGAGCGCCTGGTCGGGTCGGACGTAAACGTTTTCCGCATAGCAGAGTCTTTCGCCTCGTGGATTCTCGAGATGCTCGCGACGGGAGGTAGACAACCCGCGCGTCGCATCGCCCGGGCGACCCCCGCCCGCGTGCTTCAAGAGAAAATTATAGCCGTATAACCGTAGTGTCCCCTTCGCTCTCGAATAACCCGCACCACGAACCCGACGACATTCACCGCGATGCCGGCGAATCGAGTCCTGTGTTGGAAGGCGTGGTGCCCGATTCCCTTGCCGGCAAGCGCGTGGACGTGGCCCTTGCACGGCTGTTCCCGGATCACTCCCGCAGTCGTATCCAACATTGGGCACGCGCCGGTCATGTGACCCTCGACGGTCGGGTGTGTGATCTCGACAAGCCCGTCCTGGGTGGTGAGCGTGTCCGGATGGTTCCGCAGGCGTCATCAGAAGCGTCCGCGTTCAAACCAGAGGCGATTGCACTCGACGTCGTGTATGAAGATGACGCGATTCTCGTAATCAATAAGCCCGCGGGTCTGGTCGTGCATCCGGCGAGCGGCAATTGGGAAGGCACATTGCTCAACGCTCTCCTGCACCACGCACCAAGCCTGCACGCATTGCCGCGCGCGGGCATCGTCCATCGGCTCGACAAGGATACGAGCGGTCTGCTTGTGGTCGCGAAGACAGCGGTTGCGCAGACAAGCCTCGTCCGACAATTGCAGGCGCGCACGGTGAGCCGCGTCTATCTCGCGCTGGTGCATGGACATGTGCGCGCTGATGGCGAAGTTGACGCGCCCATCGGTCGTGATCCGCATGCGCGCACCCGCATGGCAGTGGTGTCCTCCGGGAAGCCTGCACGCACACGCTATCGCGTGATCAAGCGCTTCGATGAAAGCGGCGCATTCACCTTGGTCGAGTGCTCGCTCGACACCGGCCGCACGCATCAGATCCGCGTTCATCTTCGCTCGATAGGCCATGCGCTCGTGGGCGATCCGACCTACGGCGCCAAACGCGGCGAGTTGCCCGATGCCCTTCGCGGGCTCCATCGCCAGGCACTCCATGCGGCCCGGCTCGGCTTACTGCATCCCACGACCCGGCAACCGCTTGAATGGAACGCTCCGCTGCCCGCGGATCTTTCCGGACCGCTCGCGCGGTTGCGATGAGCGTGCTCGCATCGGATGCGCTGATCGAGCCGGACTGGCGCGTCCCGGCGAATGTGCGCGCCTTATGCACCACCCGGCGGGGCGGCGTGAGCGAGGGGCCGATGGGAACGTTCAATGTCGGCATGCATGTCGGTGATGCCCCGAACGCAGTTGCGCGCAATCGATCCTTGCTGCGATCGCGGTTGCCCGCAGAGCCGGTGTGGATGGAGCAGGTGCATGGCACTGACGTGATCGATGCCGCGGCAATCGATGGGACGCCTGTTGCCGATGCCGCGGTGTCGCGCGCGCGAAGCGTCGTATGCTGCGTCATGACGGCCGATTGCCTGCCGGTCCTGCTCGCCGACGATGCGGGGTCGGTCGTTGCGGTCGCGCACGCGGGATGGCGTGGCCTCGCGCACGGCGTTATCGAAGCTACTGTGAATCGAATGCATGTAGCGCCCGCGCGGGTGGTGGCCTATCTCGGTCCGGCCATCAGTCGGGCCGCTTACGAAGTGGGCGCGGAATTGTTTGATCTTTTCGTACGGAACGATGCGGCTGCCGCGGAGGCCTTCAGCAGCAAGGGCAACGGCAAGTACTGGTGCGATCTTTACCGCCTTGCCACGCAGCAATTGATCCGCCTTGGCGTCACGGCCATCTACGGCGGACACTACTGCACCTATCAGGAGCCGGAGCGTTTCTTTTCGTTTCGGCGCGACGGGCGCACCGGGCGCATGGCTTCGCTGGTCTGGCTGGCGTAATGGGGCCGCTCGCCTACATCATCATTGCCACCGTTCTCGGCGGGGTTGCCTCGTCGCTTGCAGCCGCGCTGGTCTCTCTGGCCGCGCGCAAGGAATGGATCGGCTCATTGGTGAGCTTTGCCGTCGGTGCCATGCTGGGTGCCGCGTTCCTGGAGATCCTGCCGCATGCCTTCGAGCGGTCGACCAACTTCCAGGGACTCGCCGCAACCGTGCTCGCGGGGATCTGCGGATTCTTCCTGCTCGAGAAGCTCGTGATCTGGCGCCATCACCACCATTCCATCGAGGAGGCCGCCAACAATGGTGATCAAGCGCCACCGGTTGCGCATTCACACGGTCATCACCACGCACATGCAGGCGATGCCGACGGCGGTCGCAGCGGGTTTCTCATTCTGGTCGGGGACAGCTTTCACAATTTCGTCGACGGCGTGCTGATCGCCGCGGCGTTTCTCGAGAGCATTCCGCTTGGAATCGTGACCGCGACTGCCGTGATCGCCCATGAGATTCCGCAGGAAGTCGGCGATTTCGTGATCCTTCTGCATTCGGGCTATACGAAAGGTCGAGCGCTGCTGCTCAATCTCGTGGCGAGTCTTGCGATGCTGGTGGGCGGATTGATCGGGTATGTCGCACTCAACGAGGTTCGTGAATGGCTGAATCCCATACTTGCCATCGCCGCGGCCAGCATGATTTATATCGCGGTGGCGGACCTCATCCCCGGACTGCACAAGCGTCCTGAATTGCGGGCAACGGCCACGCAAGTGTCACTGATCGCGCTTGGGGTGTTGATGATCTGGGGCGTCGGCCTCCTGACGCATGGTTGACGAGGCCGCAGCCTCGGCTTCGCGCGCTTCACGGGCGCGCCGCGCCCGTCGCCGTTGGGGTGCCCCAACAATCCAAACGAACAATGCGAGCGGCATCAGCCCGAACCCGAACAAGGTACCCATGGCCGCGAGAAATGTCGGTTGCATTACCGCCATGAGAATCACGACATAGAGCCACGCGATCGCGACGATATACACGCTAGGAATCCGCGCGGCGCGCCATGCGGATTCCTGATGGCTGACGCAAGCGATCCATGTTGGTTGACACGCGATTTGTGCGATGCAACAATCGCGCCGAGCTGTTGCGGAATTCGTCGTAGCTGCGCATCAGCACGTGATCGATCGCCATCGCGATACAGCCTGTTCGGATGCCACGCCAGCACATGTCCCAAGGATCGTCGTCGACATCGGCAAGCATACCGCTCCACCCGTTGTGGGGGGGCGGATCCGACGCGCCTGCGTTTTGGCACGAATTCATGGCATGGACCGCACGTTCCCCTGCGTTCGCCCAGCTCACCGCACGCACGATGGGCGAGTACGCCAAGCTCTGGCAGGAATGGATCGAGCGCGAACAGGTGGTAGCGGGGAATGCTTCGGCGCTGCAGTCGGCAGGCGCCACCCTAGGCGTGGATTCCGCAAAGCAACGTGAAGCATTCTTTGCGTTCATGCGCGATGCGCACGCACTCAACGCGCGATTCTTGCAGGCCGCCGCCGACTTGGCCGAATTGGACACCAAGGCGAAGGGGCAACTGCGCTTCTTTCTACGCCAATACACCGATGCGCTCGCACCATCGAATTTTCTTGCGATGAATCCCGAAGCGATGCGCATGGCCTTGGAGACGAACGGCGATTCGCTTCGGCGCGGGGTTGAAAATCTGATCGGCGACATCGCCAAAGGGCGTATTTCGACGGTCGATGAAACGGCGTTCGAAGTCGGTCGAAATCTGGCTGTTTCGCCTGGCGCCGTGGTATTCGAGAACGAGCTCATCCAATTGATCCAGTATCAGGCGCTGACCGATCACGTGTACGCACTACCGTTGCTGATCGTTCCTCCTTGCATCAACAAGTTCTACATTCTCGATCTGCAGCCGGAGAGCTCGCTGGTCCGCTATGCCGTTGAGAACGGACATACGGTATTCATCGTGTCGTGGCGAAATCCGACCGAGTCCCTTGGCCATCTCGGCTGGGACGACTACATCGCGCTTGGGCCGCTGGCGGCAATCGATGCAATCCGGCGCATTACCGGCCAGCGCCAGTTCAATACGCTTGGATTTTGCGTCGGAGGAACCATCCTCTCGACGGCGTTGGCGATCCTGGCGGCGCGCGGCGACAAGGCGGCGATCAGCCTCACGCTGCTTGCGACCTTGCTCGATTTCAATGACGCGGGCGAAATCGGTTGCTTTGTCGATGACACGAGTGTCGCCGCACGCGAGGCGTCGCTCGGCAAGGGTGGCATCCTGTCAGGGCGCGAGTTGGCGGCGGTATTTTCAGCGTTACGCGACAACGATCTCATCTGGTCGTACGTAGTGAACAACTACTTGAAAGGGACCCGGCCGGCGGCCTTCGACATCCTGTACTGGAATGCAGATTCGACCAATCTGACCGGGCCGATGTTCTGCTGGTAC
>JANMUI010000758.1:0-11523 GCA_031391405.1 Betaproteobacteria bacterium | reverse complement strand
GCAAATTCATCGTCAACACCCACGGTCGACTGCAGGAATGGATCGCCGACGCGAACGGTTATTTTCGGGACGCGGGGCTCGACTACGAGCTGACGCAGCACGCCCTTCTCACGAAACAGGCTGAGCAGAAATCCCGCGCCGGTAATACCGTCCCCGACAATCTGCAGGGCGCCTACCAGACGTATGAGCAGGGCCGCGACGCCTCGATCAGTTGCGCCTGCCACTGGACCGTCAACATGGCTGCTTCGGCCAGTCACGGCAGGCTCTGGGGCGACGCCTACTCGATCTCCACATGCGGCATCTTCGTACCGGAGGCATCGAAGATCCGTAAGCCAGAGGACCTCGCTGGTGTCAACGTACACGTGGGTTACCAGTCGGGCAGTCACTACACGACCATCCAGGCGCTCGAGCCGTTCATCCCGGCCGATCGGATCGCACTGAAGTTCGGGGGCGGGCCGTCCGATCGCGTGGACCAGTTGTTGAGCGGCGTCGCGCCGGCCGCGACGGTGTTCGGGATGCAGTACTACATCATGGAGCAACTGGGATTCCGGAAGATCGTCGATGCCACGTTCATGATTGCCGCGCTGATTCCGCCCAACGTCGATGTTGCAGACGTACGCAAATACTATGCGGCGCTCCGCCGAGCGCAGGCTGATATCGATCGCATGCATCAGTCCTACACGCATTTTTATCTCAACGAGCTGCCTGAGCGACATGCCAGGCTGGTCGATGTGCGCCGCTTCGGCCCCGGTGAGCGGATCGTGTTCGAACCCTATACCCGCGAGATGTACGAGTCGACGCACAGATGGGTCGAGGAGCGCAACATCTTCCCGCCGGAGAAAGCCGCGCAGGGCAGGTTCGAGGATGCGGTGGTCGGTGCGGTCTAGGAAACTTGTGTGCGATATGAAAGCGATAGCGCTGCGACCCAATCATTTCCGCCATTCTTGTCAAAAGGAAGCCTCATGCTCGGCTCGGTGACGCCCGGTTGTATCACTCGTCGTCTGTTCACGACTGGACTGATTTTCATTTTCGCGATTCCATCGACGTTCGTGCTCGCGCAGGAGCAAGGCAGCCTTGCGAAATGGCTCGCCGCGCCCCATCGCACCGATCGCAACGTCGCACGCGACGGTTTTCGCCATCCCGTCGAATCCCTCACTTTCTTTGGTGTGCGGGAGAGCAGCACGGTCGTGGAAATTCTCCCCGGCAGCGGCGGGTATTACATGGAGATTCTCGCGCCGTATCTGAAAGCGAAAGGGCGTTACATTGCCGCGAACCGTGATGAGTCGGAGCCGCCGCAGTACATCGCTGACCATCAGAAACTTCTCGCACGGCTCAAGGCCGAACCTGCCCTGTACGACAAGGTCGTCGTGACCAAATTCAATGTCGACAAGCATGAGATCGCCCCGCCCGGGAGCGCCGATTTCGTACTGACGTTTCGCAATCTGCACAACTGGGTCGAGCGCAATCAAATCGAAGGCGCACTCGCTACTTTCCACAAGGCGCTCAAGCCCGGTGGCGTCCTCGGCGTGGTCGATCATCGCGGACGCTCCGATCTCTCGCAGGAAGTGCAGATGAAATCGGGTTACGTGCGCGAAGACTACGCGATCGCGATCATCGAGAAAGCCGGCTTCAAACTGGCGGGTTCGTCGAATGTCAACGCTAACCCGAAAGACACCAAGGATCATCCTGAAGGTGTCTGGACCTTGCCGCCCACCTATCGATTGAAAGACAAGGATCGCACCAAGTACGAAGCCATCGGCGAGAGCGATCGCTTCACGCTCAAATTCGTGAAGCAGTAAGCCGATGCCGGAGCGATCCGGTCGTATCGCGGGTGGTGAGCACTCCGGCATTGGCGCCCCGGTACTGCGCGTCGAGGATCAGCGCTTTCTCATCGGCAGGGGACGATTCGTCGATGACATGAGCATGCCGGACATGGTGTTCGCGCATGTGGTCCGCTCGCCGCACGCGCATGCGCGAATCGTACATATCGACACCAGCGATGCACTGGCTGCGCCGGGCGTTCTGCTGGTCCTGACCGGTCGCGATGTCATCTGCGAAAACATTGGTGCTCTTCCCTGCGAGGCGTTTCCGATACTGCCGGCAGGGAGCCCGGTTCATCGTCCCTTGCAGCCGATTCTTGCCATCGACCGTGTGCGTCATGTCGGGGAGGGCGTTGCATTGATCGTGGCCGTTACCGCTGCACAAGCGAAAGACGCCGGCGAGCGGATGATCGTGCAATATGCGCCGCTGCCGGCGGTGACCTTGGTCGATGCGCTCGACCCTGATGCGCAGAACGTCTGGGAGGATGCGAAGTCCAATCTGTGTTTTCAAATCGAGCGCGGCGACCGTGGCGCCGTTGATCAGACGTTCAGCATCGCGGCACATGTAACGCGGCTCGACCTCCGCTATCCGCGCGCTTCGGCCAATCCGATTGAGCCACGTGGATCTCTCGCTTGGCGCGATTCTTTCGATGGCCGCCATACGCTTTGCACCTCGACCCAGTTTCCCTTTCAGGCGCGCGAAGTCCTCGCGCGTCTCTTCGCGATTTCAGAAGCAAGCTTGCGTGTCATCGCGCCGGATGTCGGCGGCGCATTCGGCATGAAGAGCCAGATCTATCCGGAGGAGGCGCTTGTCCTCTGGGCTGCGATGAAATTGCACCGGCCGGTCAAGTGGATCGCGGAACGCAGCGAAAGCCTCGCCGCCGATATGCACGGGCGCCATCAGATCACCCACGCCGAGGTCGCATTCGATGCGCATCGCAGAGTGCTCGCTTTGCGCGTGTCGGTTGCGATCGATCTTGGCGCCTACCTTGGCTATTCGGCAGGTGTTGCGCCGAACAATGCGGCGATCAGCTACACGAATACATACGATCTTCCGCTCATCCACGCTTTGGTGAAGGCGGCATTCACCAACACGAGCGTGGTCGGACCGTATCGCGGCACCGCGAAGCCCGAGGCGACATTCGTCATTGAGCGCCTGCTCGACAAGGCCGCTCGCGAATTGGGAATCGACCCGATCGAGCTCAGACGCCGCAATCTCATTCCCGCATCCGCGATGCCGTATCGCACCCCTGGCGGCTATCTCTTCGATTTGGGCAACTTCGAGGATGTGCTCGACCGGGCGCTCAAGCTGGCCGACTGGGACGGGTTTCCCGCACGCAAGGCGCGATCTCAAGCGCATGGCCGCCAAAGAGGTCGCGGACTTGCAATGCATTGCCAACGAGCGGGCAGCCAGTCGGAGCGTATGGAAATCCGCGTCGCACAAGACGGTACGATCGCGCTGCATGTCGGCACGCTCGCAACCGGGCAAGGACACGAGACCATGTTCGCGCAGATGATCGCAGAGTGGCTTGGTGTGCCGTTCGAGCGGATACATGTTTTTCAGGGCGACACCGACAAGGTTCTCTACGGTAGGGGAACGTTTGCTCAACGAACCATGAACGCGGGCGGTTCCGCGCTCAAGCTCGCGGCGGACGAAGTGGTGCGCAAGGGGAAGCGCATCGCGGCGTGGATGATGGAAACATCGGATGCCGACATCGAATTCGCTCGCGGCGATTTTCGCGTCAAAGGCACCGACCGTGCGGTGAGTTTTGCGGCGGTCGTGAAGAAGGCCTACCTTCCTGTAGGACTGCCGCCGGATCTCGGTATCGGATTGGATGGTGTGGGCGTCCATCAAGGGCCCAACAACTTTCCCAATGGCTGCATGATTTGCGAAGTCGAAGTCGACCTCGATACCGGCCTCGTGACGGTGGATCGCTTGTCGGCGGTGGATGACGTCGGCGCCGTCATCAACCCAATGACGCTTGAAGGCCAGTTGCACGGCTCGATCGCCCAGGGACTCGGACCTGCACTTTTCGAGGAATTGGTCTACGACCGTGCGACCGGGCAACTCGTGACCGGGACTTTTCTCGATTACGCCATGCCCCGCGCTGATGACCTGCCGCATATTGCATCCGGTGTTCTGCCGGTGCCGACGAACACCAATCTGCTGGGCACAAAGGGTGGCAGTGAAGCGGGCAATGTCGGTGCGCCGCCGGCGATCATCAACGCAATCGTCGATGCGCTTGCGCCACTCGGTGTGACCGATGTGCCGATGCCCGCAACAGCCGAGCGCGTTTGGCGGGCGATCAACGCCGCGGCGACTATTCCGCCGCAGCCGTGAATCCGGAGCTCCGGATGACCGGGCCCCACCGCTCGGTATCGGCTTTCACCATCGCTTGGAATTCAGCAGCGGGCATCTCGCGTATATCAAGCTCGAAGGTGCGCATGCGTTCGCGAGCTTCCGGCGTGCGCATCGTTTTGACGACGATATCGTTGAAGCGGTTGATGACATCAGGTGGTGTGCCGATCGGCGCGAACAATCCATACCAACCCGAGACCGCGAGCATCGGGTATCCAAGCTCCTTGAACGAGGGGACATCGGGAAGACTCGCCGACCGGTCGTCACCTGTTTGGGCAAGGAACCGGATTTTTCCGGAGCGCCCATGCGACAGCATCGATCCCATTGGCAGTACCGCGGCCGGAACGTGGCCCGCGACCAGATCGGTGAGCGCGGGAGCAGTACCGCGGTACGGGATATGGTTCATATTGGCGCCGGTTGCCTGCGTCAGCAGTGTCGCGAAAAAATGCAAGTTCGTGCCGGCGCCTGCCGTGCCATAGCCCGCCGGCGCACTCTGCGTTTTCGTCCAGGCAACCAGCTCACGCAAGTCTTTTGCCGGAACCGATACGCCAACGGCGAGCGCGATACGGTAGTTGCCGCCATGTGCAATGCCCACGAAGTCGTTGAGCGGGACGTACGCCGGTTTTTTTACCGTGTGCGGATAGACGCTGATATTCGAGTCCGGCGCAAAGAGCAGGATCGAGCCGTCGGCCGGTGCACCCTTGAGTGCCGCCGCGCCGATCGTCCCCGCTGCACCGGCGCGATTCTCGACCACATAGGCGCGACCGGTGTTCTCGGAAATTTTTTCGGCAATCATCCGCGCCGTCGCATCCAAGCCGCCACCTGGTGGGTAGTTGACGATGATGCGATGCTGGGCATGTGCAAGGACACACAACCCTGCGAGCGCGACGGCGCCGGCGAGCGATAGGAATCTCGTTGGTCGCATCAGCTTGCCCGTGGCCGATCGTGCTGGCGTGAGCTCGTTTTCCACCTAGCCGACCTTGACGTCTTTCCAGAATCCGAAGCGCTGCGCGACCTGCTGCATCGAGGCGAGCGGCGCCTCATAGATCCACGCCGCACGTTCGTGCCGTTTTCCATCGACGACCACATCGTAGAACTGCACGCCGTGAGGACATTCGAGGTCCGATTTCGTCTTGGGACCTTTTTCCAGCCAATCCATGCGAACGGTGGCGATGGGAAAGTATTGATAGCCGCCGCACTCGACGATGTCTTCGGTCGCGGCGACTACTTTGTCATTCACGGTTGCTTTCATGATCAAGTTCTCCTGTCTACTTTGATGGTCCGACCCAGGTTTCCGACCACGCGAGGCAGCAACTCGAAGCGGGCTTGCCGAATCGATCCTGCAGGAACACCTTTGCGGTGGCCGCTTTGCCATTGACCGAGAGCTGTGCGCCGCGCGCCGGAATGAAGGTGCTGTACACGCCGATCGGTCTATTCATCGCCCCGGGTGGAATGGTCAGGACGAAAGGCGCCATCAGATTCCAATAGGTGAGGATGATCTCGTCTTCGGGTGAAACGACCTGCTCTTGAACCGTGCTGAGCGCATCACCGTTGCGCTGGAAGGTTGCATCCATCACCGGTAGCGACTCGTCGGCGAATGGTTTGTGCAAGAGCACTTCGATCGTGCGCTGGAGGAAGCGCGCAAGGCCCGCATTGTCGGCGTAGATTTGCGGCGTCTTGCCGGTTAGCGGGCTTTCGATGAACAAGACATGCCCCTGACCCGCGGGTGACCACAGCACCCGCCAATGACTGACGCGATCGGCAATGGTCTTGCCGCCATCGTCCGATAGCCGGATGAATGAATTCTCGCCGGTCATGACGACATCGTGGGGATCAACCATCTGCGGATCGGCCATGGCGTGCTCCTTTAGTTGGGATAGCGGTGCGAAAAAGGATACACCTCGTGCGCCGTTCGCGGGTCGCGTCGGATGCCGCCGCAAGAATCGGAGCGCGTTCGCTGATCCCCCGTGACAGCATGGCTGCTGATAAGGGGAGCGATGCCAAATATGTGGTTGGGACCGGGGTTGGTGTTGTTGTTCGCGATTTCACAGGCGCTGCGTGATGTCTACTTTGCCGGTGTCTTCCAGGGTGTGAACTTCTTTGTAGTCGTTCTGATTGCATTCTCAATGTCGATCGTAGTCTGCGGTGTTCGCGCCATCGTACGCAATCGATCCGAGCTGAAACGAATTCATTCCGAGCTGCGCGCTTTTATATGGATGAACATAACGACTGCAATCGCCTGGTCGTGCTATTTCTTCGCGCTCAAGACGCTTCAACCGTCGATCGTCAATACGCTGCACAGCGCGATCGCTCCGCTCACGGTCGTCGTACTTGGCGTGTTTGGCATGTCGATCGTCGGTAAGAGCGCGACCAATCGGACGGAACGTTTTTGCTACTTCGGGTTGGCAGCATCGATTGTGGCGCTCTGGTGGGTCACGTTATCCGGGCGCTCCGGTCTTGTGTCGAGCGATCCCGTGACACTCCTTGCGGCCCTCGCGTCGTTGTTGGTAAGCGGAACAGCAATCACGATCAGCCTACTGCTATCCAAGCGAATGAACGATCGTGGATTCGGGGCGGACGCGATTACGGTCGGACGTTATCCGTTGATCACTCTGGTGGCTCTCATCGCACTATTGTCGAGCCACCACTCCATTGGCATTACATCGACCAGTCAACTGATCACGATCGCACTTGCTGCTGCGTTGCTGATCGGACTGCCGCTTTACGTTCTGCAGGTCGGAATCGCCAATACCGCGCCGCTCACCGGACATGTGATCCGATCGCTTGGACCGGTATTCGTTTTTGCGCTCGAGCTGGTTGATCAGCGCATCACCTACTCGGTTCCGACACTGGCATGCGTCGTCCTTTATTGCGCATTCTCAATCGGCGCGAATATTGCGCGTGGATGGCGCCGCGCTTAGGGAGGGAGCCGCAAAGCGCATCGGCGATGCTCCTGACCAGATCGATGGGCTTCCGCAACCCGATCGCCAGCACTGGTCGTGGGTAATCCGCGAGACCGGCTTGAAGGTCGAGCGGTCGCGCCGGAACAATCTCACATTCCTTGCCTGACCCCTCGTACGCGCAGCGAGAAACTCCCGCATGCACGGCGACTCAACGCGGTCCGACTATCCATGGTGACGATAAATCCCGAGGTGCCGGCCGGTCCGGCGTATTCGCACGAGGTGGAACATGATGATCCGGACATTGATCGCGGCAGCAGTGCTTTCGGCGTTGACGCTGGCTGGGACCGATGCCGAAGCGAAGCGCCTTCGCTCGCATTCGTCCTCCGGCCCCGCAGACAAGCCATCCGCGCCGGCCGCGAAGAACGCGGCGAAGGACGACCACGTCGAGAAGGTGGACGCAAAGAAGGCGAACCAGGACGGCGGCTCGGGACCGTCGATCCGGATCAATTCGCGCGAGTCTTCGTCCCAATCTGCTGCACAATCCGGCGCCGCCAGTGCTGTTCCGGCGGTAGGCGCTTCTACGCGAGAGGGTGAGGAAGCGAAGCGCAGCCGTGCCGAAGAGAATGCGTTGCTCCAGACCAGGCTCGACGCGCAGGCAGAGGCGCGCAAGCGCGAGGACAGTCTCAAGAAGGCCGAGGCTGCCGCCGCAATGAAAAAGCAGATGGAGCAAGAGGAACCGCATCGCATCGCCGCCGAGCAGCAAGCGCGCGAGGCGCGCCGCAATATGATCATGAGCAGCCCGCCTACATGCGTAATCAAACCCGTGATGTCGGACGTCGATCGCGCGAAGTGTCGCAATAGTTAGGCGCCGCACGGCGTCGCCGGGGCCCCGACACCATCCGCCGCCGCCAGGGGTTATTGTCCCAGCCGGGGTAGTCTATGTCGGCCCCACCTACGCGGCACCGGCCCCCGGTTACGGCTGGGCACATCATCACCGACATGGCTGGGTTGGCACCATGGTCGACATGGTTGGCATCGCGGCTGGTAGCGGCGCGAATAACGAACGCAGACCGCACCGTCAGGGCACTGCCGATCACAAACGCGGGTCGAGCGACGGGAGTCCGATCTGAACGCGGCCACTATTCACCGACTGGATATCCCAGGCCATCGTGATCTGTTGAACGGCCGCATGGATATCGCGCCACGCCAGTTGGAACAGGCTGTCGCGATGCAATCCTCGGCCGCCTGAAAGCGGGTGCAGCCGCTCAACGGCGCGCAGGCATAGTTGCCCCGCGAACGCATTATCGCGGCGCCAGCGTGCTCGGGCGATGATCGGCGCCTTCTCACCGCTGGCCGCATAACGCATCGCCTCCGCGGAATCATGCAACATAAGCGCGAACGCGGCGTCGATTTCAGCGCCTGCTTCGGCGACGCGTGCCTGGGCCGTCGGTAACTCGGCCATCAACATTCCGCCCACGTTACGGCGGCTCCGGAGCTCTTCCTCGATCAACTCGAGTGCACCGCGCGCAATGCCGATTGCAGGCCCTGGAAAGAATTTTGCCGCGCCTGACATCGGATGCAGTCGATAGAGCGGAGCGGGATGAAATTCGACAACCGGATCCTCCGGACTGCCCACCTTCTGAACATCTAGCAGGCGGTATTCCGGGATGAAGACACTGTCGAGCACCACCGAGCGGCTACCGGTTCCCGACAGTCCGGTCGAATACCAATCGTCCTTGATCGTGTAGTCGGCCTTGGGCACCAACGCGAATCGATGATCCGGTGGCCCGCCTTCGTTGAGGATGAATACCTGCAGATTCTCCCATTGTGCGAAGTCGACACCACTTGCAAAGCTATAGATGCCGTTGACGACGATGCCATTCTCGACGCGTCGAGCGGTGCCCCCCTGTGTCGGGAAGGACGATGCGACCAAGGTGTCGGGATCCGCAGCCCATACTTCGTCTTGCGCGCGCGGGCTATGCGTGCCGACGATCGTGCTTTGCCCGGCCAGATTCGAGAAGACCCACGCACTTGATCCGCAGCCGCGACCGAGCTCCGCACACATCTCGACCATGAAGCCCACCGGCATCTCATAGCCGCCGTAGCGCGCGGGCTGAAAGATCTTGTAGAAGCCGGCATCCTTGTATGCGAGATGCGTCGCAAGCGGAATCCCACGATCGCGATCGGCTTGCAAAGCGCGCGCGCGGAGCATTGGCACCATCGCGCGGGCGCGGTCGAGCAATTCAGCCCGGAGTGCGGCGTTGTCGTGGCGTGAGCTCATATTGATACTTTGTCGGGCGGACGCTTATTCGGCCGCAATCTTGTTGAATCTAAAGACTTCGTTGAACCTTGCGGCATTTGGTTCGTTCGTGCTCAAGCCTCCGTTCGCCCTGAGCCTGTCGAAGGGTAACGCAGGCGTGCCGACGTCCGCCTAACCGATGCGCCCGGACGTTCACACGCCACCCCACACTTTCGTGGCCACCTCTACCAGCCTTGCGAGCTTTGCTTCCTGCTCGGCCGGCGTGAGTGGATTGCCTTTGATCGAGCTTGCAAATCCACATTGCGGGCTGATCGCAAGTTGATCGAGCGGTGCGAATTTTCCGGCAGCGTCGATCCGGCGCATCAGGGTATCCGCGGACTCGAGCTCTCCGGTCTTGCTCGACATCACGCCAAGTACGAGCGACTTGCCCTTGGGCAGAAATCGTAGTGGCTCAAATCCGCCGGCGCGTGCCGAGTCGTACTCGAGGAAATACCCATGCACATTCACCGCGTTGAACAGCATCTCGGCGACCGGATCGTAGCCGCCTTGCGCGGCCCATAACCCTTCACGGTTGCCGCGGCACTGGTGGAAGGTGACCGTGACGTCGGGCGGTAATACCGAAAGCGTCTCATTGATCCTGGATGCATAGGTGCGGATGAGCCGGTCGGGATCCTCGCCCCACGAGCGGACATGGTCGCGATGCATCAGATCGCACAGGAACGCGAAGGTCGTGTCGTCATACTGGATGTACCGGGCGCCGGCGGCGACCAGCGCGAGTAGTTCCTGCTGGTATGCCGCAACAAGATCGGTCCAGAGGCTGTCCATATCCGGATAGACGGATCGATTGATGTTCTTCCCGTCGCCAACAAAATACTGCACCGTGTTCGGCGCGGGCAGCGTGACTTTGGGAACGAGGCGCGTGTTCGCTTTCAGAAACTCCAATGCACGCACCGTGCTCGACGGTCGCCATCGAATGCGGCCCGTCACGTTGAGCGCCGAGAACGCCTGGACGACACCGGTTTCATTCCGCCAGCCGATGCGAGTCGACCCGGTGCGATCCGCCTCGAAGCCTTCCCAACCCAGTATCAATTCGAGCCACCAACTGCGACGGCGGAACTCTCCATCGGTGGCCGCCCGCAGGCCTACTCGCTCCTGCATGGCGATGCATTCCCGGATCGCGTCATTCTCGACCGCGCGAAGATCCGCATTGTCATGCGGGCCGAGATGCGACTGCGGCGTCTGCGGTCCAAGAAACTGTTCGCGCGCGGCAAGCAACCGAGCCGGGCGTAGCAGGCTGCCAACGTGGTCCGCGCGAAAGGGTGGGGTCGTTCGAGGCGTGGATGCAGGCATCGCATGCTCCAGAGTGAATGGTGTTGGCGCGAATCAGGAATCGAGTGACGCGGTCCACGCATCGTATCCGTACACCCAGGCCGGATCGGTCTTGCGCTGCATCCAGGGTTAGCCGGCGCTTTCGCGGCATCCAGTAGATTACATACGCGACGCCCAGTAACCTGGCTTCAGCCTTTGGTGCGCCACGGCGTAGATTTGCGGGCCAAGCGATTCGTTCTCCTCGTAGATGATCGTGTAGGGAAAGCGATCAAAATGATAGAGACGTAGTCCATGCTCGGTTGGGCGCCCGATTTGTTGATGCTTGATCAACAGGTCGCGGACGCGTTCAAATTCGACGAGGAAGGCCTCCGCGATCAAGTGACTCGCATGAGTGGCGTAATAGCCTGCGGCGTCGCCCAGCTCGGCCTCTGCTTCCGGATGAAGCCAGTAGTTCACGCAAGCCTAGCTCGCACCCGCGCAAGTGCTTCATCGCCCGGCACCATCTTCACTATTCCAGCCCTGACTTCGTCTCGACGACGCACCGCCTCCTGAACCCACGCTTCTTGGGCCTCCGACTTTGGCTCGAAGCTGGCGATCAACAGCTCGAGCAGCCGAGCCCGTTCTTCCGCCGGCAAATCAAGGACTTGCGACTGCAGCTCTTCGATGGGTGTCGACATGGCAATTCCTGACATCGATAACGCGCCAAGAGGATGCCACATGACGAAATCGTCCGCTTTAGCTCTCTCAATAGCGCGGTCTTTTTGCGACGGCTAACGTTCCGGTTCAGCGGCGGCGCAGCAGCGCCATCCGCTGCAACCGGTTGTTCAAGTAAGCCGCTGCGCGGCAGCGCAT
>JANMUI010000739.1:0-10735 GCA_031391405.1 Betaproteobacteria bacterium | reverse complement strand
TCCCGGGCGGGCAGCCGGCGAGGTGGTGCGTGCACTGGCTTGGCTGGGTCCGGAAAAAGCCGGTGAAGCAATCCAGAAACTACGCGCCAAACTGCCCGCATCCGAGCTGAAGGAAGTCGCGTCGGCGCGATCGCGCCTGCCGACGTGGATGGCTCAAGAGGTCAGCGCCCTGGTGGCCGATGACTGAGTTCTTCCAGCTCTCCACCAGCGAACGCCTGGACGCGCTCAACGCTGCAGCAAACACATCGGGTCTGCTGCCCCATCTACTGGAAAAAGACATCTGGGTGGTCTGGGCGCTGCGACACCTCTTTGCCGGCCCTTACGCGGAGCACTTGGTATTCAAGGGCGGCACGTCCTTGTCGAAAGCCTACGGTGTCATCCGCCGTTTCTCCGAAGACGTGGACCTGACCTATGACATCCGCGCTATCGCCGGTGATCTGGTGGGCGATGCGGTTGCGCCGCTGCCCGCCAGCAAGGGCCAGGAGAAGAAATGGACCAAGGAGATTCGGGTGCGCCTGTCGGCTTGGATCGGCGCTGAGATCGCGCCACGTCTCGAGCTCGATCTTGAACAGCATGGCCTACCGGCAACCGTGCGGACCGAGAGCGACAAAGTGTTCATCGACTACGCACCGCTCTCCATCGGCACCGGCTATATCGCACCCGCCGTCATGTTGGAATTCGGCGCCCGTTCCACTGGGGAACCCAGCGAGCCACGCGCCATCCATTGCGACGCGGCCATCCATCTGCAAGGCGTGGAGTTTCCAACCGCGACACCGAAGGTCATGTGCGCCGAACGCACCTTCTGGGAGAAAGCCACGGCGATTCACGTTTTCTGCGCGCAAGGCGAGTTTCGCGGCGGTGACCGCTTTGCGCGTCACTGGCACGACGTGGCGAGACTGGACGCCGCCGGCTTCGCCGATACCGCCATTGCGGACAAAACCCTCGCCCGCGCAGTTGCCGATCACAAGACCGCGTTCTTTACAGAAAAGAACACTGATGGCGAAGTCATCGACTATCACGCTGCCGTCGCCGGTGCGCTCCAGCTTGTACCGGATGGCGGCCTGTTGGCCAAATTGGCGGCCGACTATCAACACATGGTCGATGACGGTTTGTTTCTTGACGACATTGAGTCGTTTGAAGCGTTGCTCAATCGCTGTCGCGCTATTCAGCTGAAGGCGAATTCGAGAACGTAACTTACCCAAGGGGCGGCGAGAAATCCCGGCCCGATGTCCGCACGGATTTCTCGAGAAGCGGCGATATTTAAAGCTCTCACAGAACTGAACAAAATCCCAACGCCTAGCAGACCCTCACTCCCACTCGATCGTGGCGGGCGGTTTGCTCGATATGTCGAGGACCACGCGGTTGATGCCCCGCACCTCGTTGATGATTCGCGTCGATACACGCGCCAACAGATCGTACGGTAATGGCGCCCAGTCGGCCGTCATGAAATCGGTGGTCTGCACCGCACGCAGTGCGACGACGTGCTCGTAGGTGCGCCCATCGCCCATCACGCCCACGGATCGCACCGGCAGGAATACGGCGAATGCCTGTGCTGTCTTGTCGTACCAACCGGCCGCGCGCAACTCATCGATGAAGATTGCATCGGCGCGCCGCAGGAGCTCAGCGTATTCGGGCTTCACTTCCCCGAGAATCCGCACCCCCAGTCCGGGCCCGGGAAACGGATGGCGAAACACCATCTCGCGCGGCAGACCCAACGCGAGGCCAAGCTCGCGCACCTCGTCTTTGAAGAGCTCACGGAGGGGTTCGAGCAGGGCAAGTTTCAGCGTGTCGGGCAACCCGCCAACGTTGTGATGCGATTTGATGCTCGCCGCCTTCTTTGTCTTCGCGCCTGCGGATTCGATGACGTCCGGATAGATCGTGCCTTGTGCGAGCCAACGGGCGTCTTTGCGCCTGGAGGCCTCGCGCTGAAAAACTTCGACGAATTCGCGCCCGATGATCTTGCGCTTTTGTTCCGGATCGACAACCCCGGCGAGGTGGCGCATGAAGTCGGCGGATGCATCGACATGGATCACCTTTACGCCCAGGTTCTTCGCGAAGGTGTCCATGACCTGCAGTGCCTCGTTCAGCCGCAGCAAGCCGGTATCGACGAACACGCACGTCAACTGGTCTCCGATCGCACGATGAATAAGCGCCGCGGCCACGGATGAATCGACGCCCCCGGAAAGTCCAAGAATCACCGCGTCGCGACCGACTTGCGCCTGAATGTGGGCGACGGCTTCCGCTACATAGCCGGCCATCGACCAGTCGCCACGACAGCCACAGATTTCGCGGACAAACCGCTGCAGGATCGCCCCGCCCTGCTTCGTATGCGTGACTTCGGGATGAAACTGCACGGCATAGAAGCGCCGATCCTCATCGGCCATGCCCGCGATCGGCGTGGTCGGGGTACTCGCGATCACCTTGAATCCGGGTGGCAACATGTCGACCTTGTCGCCGTGGCTCATCCATACATCGAGCAACCCATGTCCATCCGCATTGGAGCGATCCTCAATGCCGCGAAACAGCCGGGAGTGGCCACGCGCACGGACTTCTGCATAGCCGAACTCGCGCACGTTCGAACTCTCGACCACACCGCCAAGCTGCGCGGCCATGGTCTGCATGCCGTAGCAAATGCCCAGCACGGGGACACCGAGGGAAAAAACAATATCGGGTGCGCGAGGCGTTGTCCGCTCGGTCACGGACGCCGGCCCACCGGACAAGATGATGCCGGTCGGGGCGAATTCGCGAATGAAGTCGGCGGACACATCGAACGGATGCAACTCGCAGTAGACGCGATGCTCGCGAACACGCCGCGCGATCAACTGCGTGTACTGGGCCCCGAAATCGAGAATGAGTATCCGGTCGTGCGCCCTGCTATTCGACACGGTAGTTCGGCGCCTCTTTCACGATCTGCACGTCGTGCACATGCGATTCACGCATCCCGGCGGACGTGATCTCCACGAACTCGGCACGGGTTCGAATATCTTCGATCGTGGGGCAGCCGACATAGCCCATGCTTGCGCGCAACCCGCCCAGCAATTGATTGATGACAGCCACCACCGAGCCTTTGTAAGGAACGCGACCCTCGACACCTTCTGGAACCAGCTTGTCGGCATTCGACTCGGGATCCTGAAAGTACCGGTCCGCTGCGCCCCGTTGCATGGCACCGATCGACCCCATGCCGCGATAGGATTTGTAGGAGCGTCCCTGGAAGAGCTCGATTTCACCGGGCGCCTCTTCCGTTCCGGCGAACAGGCTTCCCAACATGACCGAATAGGCGCCGGCGGCGATGGCTTTCGCGACGTCGCCCGAATAGCGAATACCTCCGTCCGCAATGAGCGGAACACCGGTCCCGGCCAACGCTTTTGCGACGCTGCTGATTGCCGTGATTTGCGGGACGCCGACGCCTGCGACCACGCGGGTCGTGCAGATCGAGCCTGGGCCGATGCCGACCTTTACCGCGTCCGCGCCCTGATCGAGCAGTGCCTTGGCACCGCTTGCGGTAGCAATATTTCCGCCGATCACTTCAACACGGGGAAAATTACGCTTCACCCAGCGCACCCGGTCGAGAACTCCTTGCGCATGGCCGTGCGCGGTATCGACGACGATCACGTCCGCGCCCGCGTCGACGAGGGCGCCAACTCTTTCCTCGGTACCTTCGCCCACACCGACTGCCGCCCCCACCCGCAGCTTGCCATGCTCATCCTTGCAGGCATGCGGGTACTCGCTCGACTTCAAAATGTCTTTGACGGTAATCAGGCCGCGCAACTCGAATTTGTCGTTCACGACGAGGACGCGCTCGAGCCTTGACTTGTGCAGCAGCGCCTGGGCTTCCTCCAGGGTCGCGCTCTCCCGGACGGTTACCAGGCGGTCACGCGGGGTCATGATATTGCGCACCGGCTGATCGAGCTCGGTTTCGAAGCGCAGATCGCGGTTGGTAACGATACCGACGACGCGCGATCCCTCGATCACCGGCGGCCCGGAAATGCGATGGAGCGCAGTGAGGGCCTTGACCTCGCGAACGGTCATCGAGGGCGGAATCGTGATCGGGTCACGCAGAACGCCTGACTCGTACCGCTTGACTTTCTGGACCTCCATCGCCTGCTGTTTGGGCGTGAAGTTCTTGTGCACGATGCCGATACCGCCTTCCTGCGCAATGGCGATCGCAAGCCGGGCATCGGTCACCGTGTCCATGGCGGCCGAAATCAGGGGAACGTTCAGGTGGATGTTGCGGGTCAACCGGGTCTTGAGGTCGACTTCGCGCGGCAGGACGTTCGAGTGCGCAGGGAGCAGTAGAACGTCGTCGAACGTGTAGGCTTTGGCGGCAATGCGCATGGACCGGGATACGGGCAGTGAAGCGGGTTGGGTCGGGCCGCAAAGCGAAATTATACACTTCCCGATCCTGGCGATCGTCGGATTCGAGGCGGACCTGCCGATGTGAACGAAGCCGCCCGGATTACCTGGGCCAATCGTGCATCCAGTCGGTCTACATCGCGCCCGCTTCGGGCCCCGGAGTCGTCATCATGCGTTACTCGCTTCTTGCCGCCATCGCCCTCTTGAGCGCCAGTGCGATCGCCCAGCCGTATCGTTGGGTTGATACAAACGGCCGGGTCCAGTATTCGGACTATCCCCCAGCCGGCACGACGAATGCGCAGACGGTGAAATCGAAGATCAGCACGGTGACCGGAACACCCGGAACGAGCGAATCCGCATCCGGAAAAAGCGCCCCTTTGACCCCCGCTGAACAAGAGCAGGGGTTTCGCAAACGCAAGGTCGAGGCGCAGGAAAAAGCGCAGAAGCTCGCCAAGGATGAAGAAACCGCCAAAGAGAAACGTGATGTCTGTCAGAGCGCTCAACGAAATTTGGCCGGCATGGAGGCGACGGGACGCGTTACACGCACCAACGATGCCGGTGAGCGCGAATTCCTGAACGACGCGGAAATTGCCGCCGAGAAGGAACGCACCCGAAAGATTGTCGCAAACACCTGCAAGTAGGAGCGCTAACCGGCGCGCCGCTCGAATCTCGGCCTAGGGATTAAACGCACGGCTCGCCCGTCGTAACGCCCCGAAAAATGGGGTTGTCCTGATTGCGCGAAATGGCTTAATCAGCGTTTCTCTCGTTGTTCCGCGCAGAATCGGCCCGACGTTTTCGCGCCCGCGTACGCCGCGCCTCCTTCGGATCAACGCGTAGCGGCCGCACGATCTCAACCCGATCCCCGCATGCCAATGGTTGATCGATGTCGGCGGGGCTGCCGTGGATGGCAAGACCGTAGCCATCCGAAAAATCGACCTCCGGACAGTCCCCAAGTATTCCGCTCACAGAGAGCGCGGTCCGGACCGTCGCAGCGTCTTCAAGATCCAATAGCCGCAGGATCCAGGTGCGATCGCTCATCGCGTAGATGACTTCAACGCGCATCGAGCTCGCCTTTGCCGAAGCTGTCGGCCCGGCGCACGAACGCATCGACCAAGGTGCTCGCGATAAAACTGAACATCGGGCCAACGACGTGTTCGAGGAGCCCACTCGCAAGCTGATAGTCGAGAACCAGATTCACCTTCGACGCATCGCTTCGCAAGGGCACGAACGACCATCTGCCGTCGAGTTGCTTGAAGGGCCCATCGACCAACTCGAGCGCGATCGATTGGTCCGGATGCGTTCGGTTGCGGGTCGTAAAGCGCTGGCGAACACCTCGAAATTCGATGTGAAGCGTCGCTTCCACCAGGTCTGGTGCAAGCAGCCGACTCTCGCTCGCCTGACACCAGGGCAGAAATTGCGGATAGGCGGCAATGTCGGAAACAAGCCCGTGCATCATGAGTGCCGAGTGCAATACCAGCGCGGAGCGTTCGATGTGGACCATTCGTGGAAGATAGGCTGCTCGGACCCGGCGACGGCTACAATTGCCTCACCAATCCGCGGCCGAGCAAAATGAGTATTGTCGAGAATCGCAAGGCGTCACACGACTATTTTATCGAGGAGCGCTTCGAAGCGGGTCTCGTTCTCGAAGGCTGGGAGGTGAAGGCGATTCGTGGCGGCCGCGCGCAGTTGAAGGAAGCCTATGTCATCGTCGGCAAAGACGAGATGTTCCTGATCGGCGCCCATATCGCTCCGCTGCCGACCGCCTCGACGCATATCAATCCGGATCCGACCCGCACGCGCAAGCTCCTTCTCCATGCGCTAGAGATCCAACGCTTGATCGGAAAGGTCGAGCGCGCCGGATATGCGTTGGTGCCGATCGATCTGCACTACACCAATGGGCGCATCAAGCTTCAGATCGGACTGGCAAAAGGAAAGCGGCAGTATGACAAGCGCCAGGTCGAGAAGGAACGCGAATGGGATCGGGAAAAGCAGCGGCTGCTACGGCATCAGACGCGCTAGGCATTTGGGCGATCGACCGCACTGGGTTCTCGAGATTCAGTAACCAAGGGGACTCGCCCTTCCGTCATCCCTTGAAGAGAAGGTTGCGCTGATTGCTCAAAATGGCTTAATCAGCGCTTCGCGCGTGGCTTGCCAAAGCCATCCAGGTATCAACCACGGTATCCGGATTCAGCGACAGACTTTCGATCCCTTCGTCTACAAGCCATTGCGCAAAATCGGGATGGTCCGACGGTCCTTGACCGCATATGCCAACATATTTGTTCGCCTTGCGGCAGGCCTGGATCGCCATACGCAGCATCGCCTTGACCGCCTCGTCCCGCTCGTCGAACGAATCGGCCACGAGCCCTGAATCGCGATCCAGCCCAAGGGTCAGTTGCGTCAAGTCGTTCGAGCCGATCGAGAATCCATCGAAATGCTCGAGAAAGCGGTCCGCGAGCACTGCGTTCGACGGGAGCTCGCACATCATGATCAATTTCAAGCCTTCGCTGCCGCGACGCAGGCCACGGGTGGCGAGCAACTCGACGACGCGTTTTGCTTCACTTACGGTGCGAACGAACGGCACCATGATCTCGACATTCGTGAGTCCCATGGTTTCACGCACGCGTTTCATCGCTTCGCATTCCATCGCGAAGCACTCCTGGTACGAGGGCGCAACATAGCGGGATGCACCGCGAAATCCGAGCATCGGATTTTCCTCGTCGGGTTCGTACCGTTCGCCCCCCAGCAGCTTCTTGTATTCGTTGGATTTGAAGTCCGACAGACGGACGATGACCGGCTTCGGCCAGAACGCGGCCGCGATCGTCGCCACGCCCTCGGCGAGCTTATCGACGAAAAACGCGCGCGGGTTCGCATAGCCCCGCATCGCCACTTCGATTCCGGTTTTTACATCGGGCGGCACGCGCGGATAGTCGAGAACGGCACGCGGATGAATGCCGATGTCATTGTTGATCACGAACTCGAGCCGTGCCAGACCAACACCCGCGTTCGGTAGTCTCTGGAAGTCGAACGCGAGCTGCGGATTGCCCACATTCATCGTGATCTTGACTGGGATTTCCGGCATTTCCGCAACATGCTCGGCGTTGATCTCGAACGCGAGCGCGCCTGCGTAGATAAACCCCGTATCGCCCTCCGCGCAGGACACGGTCACGGTCATACCGTCCTTGAGTTTCGTCGTCGCATCGCCTGCGCCCACCACCGCTGGAATGCCGAGCTCCCGGGCGATGATCGCTGCATGACACGTGCGCCCGCCCCGATTCGTGACGATTGCGGCGGCGCGCTTCATCACCGGCTCCCAATTCGGGTCGGTCATATCGGTCACGAGGATGTCCCCCGCTTTGACCGTGCTCATTGCCGATGAGTCCTTCACGACGCGCACCGACCCGACACCGATCTTGCTGCCGATCGCTCGGCCGGAGACCAACACCTCACCGCGCTGCTTGAGCTTGAAGCGCTCCTGCCTTTCTGATTTTCGCTGCGACTTCACCGTTTCCGGACGCGCCTGCAAAATGTAGAGTCGCCCGTCCACGCCATCTTTGCCCCACTCGATGTCCATCGGCCGCTGGTAGTGCCGCTCGATCATTACCGCCAGGCGGGCGAGCTCGATCACGTCGTCGTCGGTCAGGGAGAAGCGGTACTGGTCCTCGATTGGAACATCGAGCATGACGACGGAGCGGTGCGCCTGGGCGTCCTCGGTGAAGATGATCTTGTGCATCTTCGACCCCAGGCGCCGGCGGATGATCGGTTGCTTTCCCGCTGCGAGCATCGGCTTGTGGACATAGAACTCGTCGGGATTAACCGCTCCTTGCACGACAGCCTCGCCAAGACCGTACGAGGTCGTGATCAGGACGACATCCTGGAAGCCGGACTCGGTATCGAGGGTGAACATGACGCCACTCGATGCAAGATCGCTTCGCACCATCCGCTGGACACCGGCGGACAGCGCAACGTCCGCATGCGTGAATCCTTTGTGCACCCGATACGAGATCGCACGATCGTTGTAGAGCGATGCGAAGACGTGTTTGATCGCATCGATAATGTTGTCGACGCCGCGGATATTGAGGAACGACTCCTGCTGCCCGGCGAACGAGGCGTCCGGAAGGTCTTCAGCGGTTGCGCTCGATCGCACGGCGACCGGGAGCTCCCCCTCTTTCGACATCTCGCGATATGCCACCTTGACCGCGTCGAGCAATGCCGTGGGAAGGGATGCATCCGAGATCCATCGCCGGATCTCGGCGCCGCAGACCGCAAGGGCTTGGACGTCGTTGACATCAAGCGTTGCAAGCCGCGCGGCAATTCGCTTGGTCAAGCCCGCTTCATCGAGAAAAGCGCGATAGGCGTTCGCGGTGGTCGCAAAGCCGCCCGGCACGCGGATTCCCGCCTGCGCGAGCTGACTGATCATTTCTCCGAGGGATGCGTTCTTGCCACCGACCTGATCCACATGGGTCATGCGAACGGCATGCAAGGGCAGTACGTAGCTGGGAGCGCTCATAGCGTTCGGGAGGGGCCGCAGAGTGGTTGATGCGGGGAGAGTAAGTCGTTATGGTACAGGCACTTGATTTCGACCGTCCTTCATGAGTGTGCTCAATGTCACCGACGCGGCGCATCGCATTCTTCATCTCTGATAGTACCGGCATCACCGCCGAGATCCTCGGCCACAGCCTGCTTTCGCAATTCGAAGGGATCGCATTCACGCAGAAGGTGATGCCCTTCGTCGATTCGATCGAGAAGGCAGAGGCCTGCCTCCGTGAGATCGAGGACGCGGCTCGACGCGATGGCAGCCGCCCAATCCTCTTCACTACCCTGGTCAATGCGGAGGTGCGCACCGTCATCCGTCGGTCCGGATGTCTCGTCCTTGACTTCTTCGAGAGTTTTCTCGATCCGCTCGAGGCCGAGCTCGGGGTCCATTCCAGTCACACGATAGGGCGCTCCCACGCCGCCGCGGACCGCAAGGAATATCACGACCGGATGGAAGCGATCAATTTCGCGCTGGCCCATGACGATGGCGTGTCGAACCGCGATCTTGACAAAGCCGATGTGATCCTGATCGGCGTGTCCCGCAGCGGCAAGACACCGACCTGCCTTTACCTTGCACTGCAATTCGGCGTACGGGCAGCGAACTACCCACTGATCCCGGAAGATTTCGAGCGCGACGCATTGCCCAGGCCCGTGCTGCCGTTTCGGAGCAAGCTGTTTGGACTCACGATCGGGCCCGACCGCCTGAGCGACATTCGCAATGAACGCCGTCCGGGCAGCCAATACGCGAGTCTCGATAACTGCCGCCGGGAAGTGTCCGATGCCGAACGACTGATGGGACGATACGGGATCCCATCGCTCAACTCGACCACGCGATCGATCGAAGAGATTGCGGCCAAGATCCTGCAGGAAGCGCGCATCGAGCGGCGCGTTTTCTAGAAATCCGGCGGCATCTTCTTGAGATCCGCGTTGCATCTTCCAGAAATCCGCGCTGCAGATTGCTAGCCCCGCCGCTGGCGTGCCTGTTCAAAGAGGCAGATTGCCGCCGCCGCGGCGACATTGAGGGACTCCGAGCCGGGCGCCATCGGAATGCGAACTTCCATGGTCGCCAGCGCCCGCATCGCCGTCGATACCCCCTGCCCTTCCGCACCGAATGTCCAGACCACCGGTCCGCGCAAATCGACGTCATAGAGGGACCGGGTGGCATCGCTGCTGCCGACGATGACAGCGCCCGCGACCATGGTCGCGATCTCGGACAAATCGCCATGGGAATGAATGCTAAGACCGAAATGGGCACCCATGCCGGCCCGCAATACTTTTGGTGACCATGCATCAGCCGATCCTTTCGCGATGGCGACACGCCGGATGCCCGCCGCCGCCGTGATGCGAAGAATCGCACCGACATTGCCCGCATCCTGGATTGCATCAAGCAGCACGCCGTCGGTCCACGGTTCCTTGGGCGACGCCGGTGCCGGGATCGCGATGATTGCGAGCAGCCCCACCGGGCTCTCGACGGGCGACACACGCTCGAACACGCGATCGGAAAATATGACCCGCCGGTCGGCGCGGCACTGCTCGAAGAGCGATGCCACTTCAGGATTTCGCATCCCTGACTCGCTTGCGACGAGTACGTCGGCGGACCCGCCGCGCGCCGAGAACATCTGCACGAGATGTGGGCCATCGATCAACGTCCGCTGGTGGATTCGCCGTTCTTTGGCTGAGCAGCCGATACGCGCAATCTCCTGGACCAGTGGGTTGGTCACCGAGGAGATATATCTAGCCGCTCGGGTCACTCACGAATTCGCGCAGGTACGGAATCCCACGAAGGGATCGTTCCGGTGAGGAAGATAGAAATTACGCCACGTCAGACGAATCAGTCTCGCGGGCGTCG
>JANMUI010000730.1:0-1617 GCA_031391405.1 Betaproteobacteria bacterium | reverse complement strand
CAGCGACTTGCTTCACGATGACTGGCGCGAGACCTTCCGTGGGCTCGTCCATCACGAGGAGGCGCGGGTTGAAGAGCAATGCGCGCGCGATCGCGAGCATCTGCTGCTCGCCCCCGGAAAGCTCGGCACCGCCGTTACGTTTGCGCTCGGCCAGTCGCGGGAACGTGTCATAGGCGCGCTCGACGGTCCATGCGCTACCCCGTGGGCTGCGCCGTGCCGCCAGGCGCAAGTGTTCATCGACCGACAACGACGGCCACACGCGCCGGCCTTGCGGAACGTACGCGACGCCGCGCGCGTTGATCGAATGCGGCGCGAGGCCGAGGATCTCTTCGCCAGCAAGCCGCACGCTGCCCATCACCCGGCAACCCGCTGGCACGAGGCCCGTAACCGCACCACACAGCGTCGACTTGCCCATGCCGTTCCGGCCAACAACCGCGAGTACGCCGGATTCGAGTGTGAGCGACACCCCCTGCACCGCATGGGCGGCGCCGTAGAACACGTCCAGATTCGCGATCGTGAGGATCGGTCCGGGGCGGGTTTGCGGGCGGTCGCGCGTTAGCCAAGCCATGCTAAAGCCCTGCACTGGGGCGACGGGCACTTGCGGCATCGATGCCGCCACGGCGCACCGTATGGCACGACGGACCAAACCCGCTCGTGCTCCCGAAAGTTCGACGCTGCCTTTGGCATCGGTCGATCAATGTGTCACTCCCATATAGATCGCCTGCACCTCGGCGTCGCCTTCGATCTCCGCCGGCGTCCCTTCCTTCAGCACCCGGCCGTTGTGCAGCACCGTCACGCGCTCGACCACGCGCAGCGCAATTTCGAGGTCGTGTTCGATCAGAATGAAACCCATATGCCGAGGCAACGCGCGGAGGAGCGCGACCAACTCGCGGCGCTCGGCCGGCGACAGTCCTGCTGCTGGCTCGTCGAATAAGATCAATCGGGGCGCGCCGGCAAGCGCCATGCCGATCTCGAGCTGGCGCTGTTGCCCATGTGCCAGGGATGCGACCGGCTGGTCGGCGATGTGACTGAGGCGCACCCGATCGAGGAGATCATTCGCAGCGGCGCGTGTCACGCTGGATCGGCGCGGTTGCAGGAAGCTGAAACGACCGCGCGCGACGCCGCGCACGGCGAGAAAAAGGTTGTCCCGGACTGATAGGTCGCGGAACAGAAGCGACGACTGGTAGGTGCGCCGCAAGCCTGCGCGGATGCGATGGTACGGCGGCAGATCGGTCACATCATCATTGAAGAATCGCACCCGTCCGGAAGAGGGCGGGAAATCGCCGGTGATCGCATTGAAGAGCGTCGTTTTGCCCGCGCCGTTCGCGCCGATGACCGCGCGGCGTTCACCGGCAGCGACCGACAACGACACATTGTCGATCGCGGTCAGCGCGCCGAAGCGCCGGGTGACGCCCTCCAATACGAGGGCGTCACCCGAGGCGAGCGGCGCGGCCGCTTGTGATGGACGCAGATTGGCGACGGTGGCCACTGGCTGCTAACTTACGGACAACTCGGTACGTCGCGCGACCCCGGCCGTTCGACTGGTGCGGATTTGTTGCCGCTGGTGTCACGATGCCTCACCAGTCCCCGAATGGCTCGGGTGGGGCTCGGCGCGCT
>JANMUI010000728.1:0-8443 GCA_031391405.1 Betaproteobacteria bacterium | reverse complement strand
ATACCAGGCGAGGAATTCTCCGGTGCCAGGGCCGAACGGCACGGTACCGATCAAGTTGAAGGCCGTGTCCTTGCCGGACCAGAATGCGGGCGCCGACCATGCCATCTGGATCGATCCGCTCGCCACCGCGTCGAATACCTGTAGCGCGGGAACCAGGGCACCGGGCTCGTTGAACTTGATGTCGAGGCCGCTCGATGAAATCCGGTTGACGCGCTTCACGAAATTCGCGCCGCCCGTACCCACGATCGGCAAGCTGCTGGCAAACGCGCTCGCCAGATCGATGCGCACTTTCTTCTCCTGCGCGACAGCGGAAGACGCCATGATGGCGGTGGCGAGCGCGGCTAAAAGCATTCGATGATTCATTGTGTTCCTCCTTGAAGTGAAACAGGCGCCGGTCTGGACGAATCACGACACTACACCGCGGCGGCTATTCGAGCATGCCGGCGATGCGGGGCAACCAGAGCACGATGTCGGGATACGCGATGCAAAGGATAAGTCCGACGATCTGGATCGCCACGAACGGGTACATCCCCCGATAGACGTCCTGCATGGTGACCCCCGGTGGCACGGTGCCGCGAAGATAGAACAAGGTCGCACCGAATGGCGGTGTCATGAACGAGGTCTGCAGATTGACTGCCACCAAGGTTCCGAACCACGCCATGAAATACGTTGTGTTGCCGATGTGGTCGGCGAAGTCGAGCTTGGCCAATATCGGCGTGAACACCGGGAGTACGATCAGGCAGATCTCGATCCACTCGAACGGAAACCCGAGCAGGAAGATGAGCACCATCACGAAACCGAGGATCTCCCATTTCGTGTCGATCCCGAATTTGGCGAGCGTGGCGATCATGAGATCGTCGCCGCCCAGCGCGCGAAACACGTAGGAGAATCCGGTCGCGCCGAGAAAGAGCATGAACACCATGCCGTTCGCCCGGCATGCATCGCGGATCGCCTCTTTGATCATGCCCACGTTCATGCGCTTGTTGAGCCAGGCGATGATCAGCGACCCGAGTACGCCGACGCCGGCGCTTTCCGTGGCGGTTGCCCAGCCTGCAAAGATCGAGCCGAGCACGATGACCATGAGGAAGGTCATGGGGGCGAGGCCGTGCCACATCTCGCGCCAAAATTCCTGTCGTGTCTGCGGGCCGTATTCCTTGGGGATCTTCGGCGCCCAGGCGGGCTTGATGATGGCGACGATGATGATGTAGACGAGATAGAGTCCCGATAGCAGGAGGCCCGGTATCGTGGCCGCGGCGAAGAGTGCACCAGCCGATGTGGCGAGCATCTCGGCCATCACGACCAGCATGATCGCCGGGGGAATCAGAATACCGAGTGTGCCCGCCGAGGCCACGGTGCCGATCGCGAGCTGCTTGTTGTAGCCGGCGTCCAGCATCTGCGGCAGCGCAATGATCGACAGCAGCACGACCGCCGCGCCGACCACACCGATCGGCGCGGCGAGAATGGTGCCCATCACCATCACCGCGACGGCCAGGCCGCCCGGTACCCGACGCAGCAGGATCTCAGTCGCCCCGAGCATGTCCTTCGCCGAGCCGCTGCGTTCCAGGATCGCGCCCATGAAAATGAACATCGGGATCGACACGAGCACCGGATCCGCGGCGACCCCGCCCCACATGCGGAGCAGAATGTTCGACAGGCCGATCCAATTGAACAAATCCAACGACCAGGCGATCGCGGCGAACAGGAGCGATGTGCCGCCGAGCACGAATGCGACTGGATAGCCGGTGAAGATCACGACGAACATCATGATGAACATGACGAGCGCGAGGTTGTCGACGAACCAGGTCATCGCGTCACACCGCCGGGGCCGAGTGGCCGATCCTGAGATCGACTTCTTCGGCGGGTCGACGGCCGAAGAGAAACACGATCAAGCGCAGCAGAACGCTCACGATGCCGAAGAGGAGCAACCAGAGGCCGAAATAGAAGATTCCTTTGATGATCCATCGCAGGCCGAGTCCCGATGCCGCGTCCGATCCTTCGTTGAATACGTACGACGCTTTCACGAAATCCCAGCCGAAGTAGACGATGACAAGGGTGTACGGCAATGCGAAGAGGAGGCAACCGGTGAATTCGACCCAGGCCTTGGTGCGAAACGACAGCGTCTCGGTGTATGAGTCGACCCTTGGATGGGCATTGATCGTGTAGTTGAAACCCAGCCACAACGAGAAGATCGCGGTGTGCAGATGCCACTCGAGCTCCTGCAGCTTGGTGTACGGGAAATGTGGCACGCCGAATTTCCGCACGACGACGTCGACGCAAGTGACGCACATCAAGACGATCAGTAGCCATCCCGACCAGTCGGCGATGCGTTCGAGCAGGCGAACGATGCCGTTCGCAGTAGCGAGAAGTCGGTTCATGCGCGGGAGTTCGCGAACATTCGGCGCTGCAGCGAGCGGCGCCGAATGGATGATGCGGTCTCCTCCTTGATGGTCGGGACGATTCGCCGGGCGTTGTGGAGGTTCGACTCGGCGCCGGGCAACCTGACGACGCAGGGTAGCCGCTTTGTGATGAGGCGGCAAGTTGCGCTTGCCCATCGTGACCCGACTCGACCAGCCTGTCGGTATCCGAGAAACCGCTATATTGTCCGCCTCACGAAATGGCGGGAGCCAGGAGAACCGCATGCGCTTTCATCGTGAGGTGGCGCGCGGTGTGTGCCGCCTGGCCGGCGCAGTGTTATGGGTCGTAGTCGCGTTGCTATTCGCTGGCGCAGTGGATTTGCACGACGCGAATGCGGAATGCGCCCTGGGGAACGCACCCCACGCGGCGCCGTCGAATGCCGCCGAGATGCACGAAGCGGAGGTGATGTACCTCCCGACTCCGCATCACGTGGTCGAGGCGATGCTCCGACTTGCCGGCGTGTCCAGCACCGACGTTGTCTTCGACCTTGGCGCGGGCGATGGCCGCATCCCGATTGCTGCCGCGCGGGACTTCGGCGCGCGCGGTGTCGGGATCGAGCTCGATTCGCGCATGATCGAGCGCGCGCGCTGCTACGCCCGCGCGGCGGGAATGGAACGCATGGTCGAATTTCGCCACGAGGATCTGTTTCGCGCCGATTTGCGCGAGGCCACCGTGGTGACCTTGTTTCTCTTTCCCGAAATGAACCAGCGGTTGGGACCGAAGCTATTATCGGAGCTGCGTCCGGGGACGCGCATCGTGTCGCTCCGATTCGGCATCGGCAACTGGCTGCCCGAGCGGACCATCGAGGCCGACGGATATCCGATACTGCTCTGGAAGGTGCCTTAGATTACTGAACGCACGCGATCGCCGGCGCGCTCCGATACCGCGGCGCCCCGCGCGCCTCTGCTGTATCCCGTCTCAGCCCCCGACCGAAGCGGCTGCGCCGTGGCGGCGCCGCGACGCCGCCACGATGGCGCGCACCACCGGCACCACCACCGCGATAAGCGCCGCCACGGTGAGTACGGCGGCGATTGGCCGCAGAAAAAAGATTCCCAGCCCTGCATCCGAGATGATCAGGGACTGGCGCAGCGCGCGCTCCGCCAGCGGCCCCAGCACCAGCGCGAGCACCAGCGCGGCAGGCGAATAGCCGAGCTTCTTCATCGCGTAGCCGAGCATCCCGAAGACCAGCATCTGGCCGACGTCCCAGGCACTGTTCTTCAGCGAATAAGCGCCGGTAATGCAAAAGATGATGATGAGCGGCATGAGGACCGTGTAGGGCACCCGCAGCGCGCGCACGAACAGCGGGATGAACGCGGTGCTGAGGACGAGCAGCATGACGTTGGCGATGTACTGCGAGGCGATCAGCCCCCACACGAACTCGGGATTCTTCTCGAACAGCAACGGCCCTGGCCGCAAGCCCCACATCATCAGGCCGCCTAGCATGATCGCCGTAGTCGCCGAGCCTGGGATGCCCAACGTCAGCATCGGCACCATGGCCCCCGTCGCGGCGGCGTTGTTGGCCGACTCGGGTCCGGCCACGCCCTCGATCGCGCCCTTGCCGAACTCCTCTGGGTGCTTCGAGGCTTTCTTCTCCACCGTGTAGGAGAGGAAAGACGCGACGGTCGGGCCGGCGCCCGGCAGCAGACCGACCAGGAAGCCGAGCACCGTGCCGCGCACGATGGCCCAGCGGCTGCGGACCCAGTCTTTGGCGCTCGGCATCACATCCCGCAGTCCGTAGCGCCCCTGGAGAATGGTGTTGCCCGCCGCCATCTCGGCGCCGGCCAGCACTTCGCCAAGCCCGAACAAGCCGATGGCGACCGGCAGGAAGTCCATTCCGTCCATCATCTCGGGAATGCCGAAGGCGTAGCGCGCATCCCCCGAGATAATGTCGAAGCCGACCATGGCGAGCATCAGCCCCAGCATCATGCTGATGTAGCCCTTGAGCGCGTTATCGCCGGTGAGCAGGGTGACCGTCGTGAGGCCGAGCAGCATCAAGGCGAACGTCTCGGGCGGGCCGAAGGCAAGCGACCAGCGCGCCAGCGCCGGCGACACCAGCATCAGGAGGACCACACCGACGGTGCCGGCGATGAACGAGCCGATCGCGGCAATGCCGAGGGCCGGTCCCGCCCGCCCCTGCAGCGCCATCTGGTGGCCATCGAGGCAGGTGACGACCGATGCGGATTCTCCCGGAGTGTTGATGAGAACAGAGGTGATGGTGCCGCCGTACATCGTGCCCGCGTAAAGGGCCGCGAGCATGATGATCCCGGAGGTGGGCTCCATGCCGAAGGTGAGCGGCAGCAACAGGGCGACACCAGACGGCGGTCCGATGCCCGGCAGCGCGCCGATCAGGATGCCCACGGTCACGCCGGCGATCGCCATGAGCAGATTGAACGGCGTCAGGGCGACCGAGAAGCCCATCGCAAGGTTGGCGAGAGAGTCCATCAGCCTAGGAATCTGCGCGGTTGAGCGCGCAGATTCCTCCCGGAAAATGCGATTCTTTAGACCAACGACTATTTGCAAACAAAATTTTCTCCATTAGAAATCTGCGCGGGCGCCGCGCAGATTTCTCAGAAGCCGAACACGCTGACGGGGAAAGGCACCCGCAGCCAGTAGGTGAAGACCAGATAGTTGAACCCGGCGGCCGCTACTGCCACCGTCATGGTGAGCGGCCACGGGTTGCGATCGAGCGCGCGCATCAGCACGATCAAGAACAGCACCGTGCCGAGGATCATGCCCACGATATTAAGGAGTGCCACAAATGCAGTCGTGACGCCCAACACCACCACGAGCCGCCTGAGCCCCTCGCCCCGGGGCAACCACTCAGCCCCGGGATCACGGGACCGAAGCGCGCCAACCAGCAACAGCCCGGCGAGCACGGACATGCCCACGCCCAGCCAGAACGGCAGGAACGCCGATCCAGGGCCGCCCGGTCCCGAGTAGGTGTAATACTTGAGCGCGCCCGCGGAGAATGCCACGGCAAACGCGAGCAGCAGCGCGCCGGCGATCCGGTCAGCCGCGCGCACGGCGGGCGGGCTCTGCGCCTTACTTCTTGATGGCGCCGAGCGCGCCGAGGGCGCTTTCGTATTTGCCGGTGAGGCCGTCGAGGTACTTGTTCGCTTCCTCGCCCACCCAGGCGGTCGGCGTCAGGAGATTCCTCTTGATGTACTCCTCCTGCCACTTCTTCGTCCCCGTCACCTTCTTGAGCGCGTCCTGCCACCAGGCAATCGCCTCGGGCGCCATGTTCGCCGGCCCCACGACCCCCCGCATCTGCTCCCAGTAGAACTCGTAGCCCATCTCGACGAACGTCGGCACGTCCTGGGCGTCGGGCATGCGCTTGCGCGCGGCCACCGCCAGGTTCTTCGCCTTGCCCGCCTCGATCTGCGCCACGATCTCATTCGGGTTCATGACACCAGCATCGATGTGGCCGCCCATCAAGGCCGCCGTCACCTCACCGCCCGAGTTGAACGGCACGTACTTCACCTTGATCTTTGCCGTCTGCTCGAACAGGTGGGTAAAGATGTGGTCCTCGCTGTTGGTGGCGGTGCCGCCCACGGTAAGTTGGCTGGGCCTGGCGCGCGCGGCATTGACGAATTCGTCGATCGTCTTGAACGGCGATTCGTTGCGCACCGAGAGCATGAGCTCATCGATGGCGACGATCATCAGGATGGTCATCGCGTCGCGATGATTCCCCGGCAGCCGCCCTTCGATCTTGCCCGAAACGATCATCGGGGTGGCGCCGGACACCACGTGGGAATCGCCCTTTTTGTTGATCAGGTAGTTGAAGCCGACGGCGCCGCCACCCCCTGCGCGATTGTTCACGTTGATCGGCACGGGCGACCATTTGTTCGCATCGATGATCCCGGTGATCATGCGCATAAGATTGTCGGTACCGCCGCCCGGCGCATAGGGCACCACCACCTCGACCATCCTCACGGGGTACTTCGCTTGGGCGAGCGCCTCGCCGGCCGACACAAGCAGCAACGCGACGGACGCGGCTGATGCAGCAAACTGACGTAGTGTGACCATCGCGAGGTACCCCCTCATTGAACGGTTCCCGGGGATACTAACGCTTGCGATTGAATCACGCTAACTCTGCGCTCGCCTTTGGGGCCAACGCGAATGAGTTGGGCGCGCCTGCTCAAGTGCGTCTTCGAGATCGACTTGATTTGCCTATCCACGGGGCAAAAACCGGCCCCACGGCGACACCCAACGACCCTATTTCCCCGTCGGCCGGCTCGCGTCAAGCGGTGATAACCTGACCCGCGGGCGCTTGGTGGGGTTGGAATGCCTGTCCTTCAAGCAGCAGTCAGGCGGGCTTCCACGTCGCCGGTCGAAGGCTTTCCTGTTGCATTCATTCGATGCGGCGCGTCGGGTAAAGACCTGGCGCTCCGCGGGTATACACCGGCGATGGCCGTCCGCAGCGCTTCGAGAGGAGGCATGACCATGCACGACCGCATCACGATGGATCCGTCGATCTGCCACGGCAAGCCGTGTATCCGCGGGTTGCGGTATCCGGTCGAAACAGTGCTGCAGTGGCTTGCGAGCGGTATGAGCATCGAAGACATCCTGCGCGATTATTCGGATCTCGAGCGCGAGGACATCCTTGCGGTCCTGGCGTACGCCGCGCCCTTGCAGAGATCAAACGGGTCGAATCGCTGTCGGCATGAGATTTTTGGTCGATGCCCAGCTTCCGAAACGCCTTGCGGTATCGCTGAACGAAGCGGTACACACGCTCGACCTCCCGCGAGGCAATCGCTCGTCTGACGCGGAACTGTGCGACGTCGCTTTGCGCGAGCAGCGAATCGTCATCTCCAAGGACAGCGATTTCGTTGAGTCGCTACTGGTTGCGGGGCAGCCTTCCCGTTTGCATCTTGTCGCGACAGGAAACATCTCGAATGCCGATGTTGGAGGCGCTCGTCCGCGCCAACCTTCCCGCCATCGAAGCGTCCTTTGTCGGATGCCGATTTCTGGAACTCGGCCGCGAGTCCCTGCTTGTCCACGAGTAGGCGCGGCGGTGTGGAAAGTGCGGGCGTGGTTGCGCGCGATAGGCGCATTGTTGTCTTCCTGCTCATATCCCCGCGGCGGGGCGATCGCATCGGCCCTGCGCGCAGCGGTTGGTAATACGATCAGCACCACCTATAAGATGCCTTGCCGGCAGGCCGGACAGCGGAAGATGTCGATCCTTGCCACTCGCGTCATGAAGTCGCGCGCCGATTCCATCGCCACCGGATCGGGCGGTACGGCATCCAAGGCGGCACGCGCCTTGGCCAGTGGTGCGAACTTGTACACCGGGTCCAGCGTGAATATTCGGTGAACGCGTAGACGCGCCTTACCGGCACAGTACAGAGCGAAAGTCGGTGCGCAACGGGTACATCCAAATGTCCTTGATGGGCAGGATCTGAGTGTGAACGGGACACTTCTTGCCGCGTCCGACGGTCTGACCAATGTAAATCCAGTTGGCGGTGTTGTAGCAAGTGCCGCGATGGCGCGGGACTTCTACGAAGGTCTCCAGCAACACCGGACGGTAGCCGTAGCGCTGATGCCAGTGGTGGGGCAGTTGCCATGCGGCCATCGAGAGGATCTTCGATGCAAGCCGTTTGGATTGGACCCATGGCAGGATCACGAGGCGCGCGTTGTTGACGACCAGTTGGATGTTTCTTTATCGCTGGGGTTCGCTCCACCCGATGGAGCGCTCCCGGGGCTTGAGTTTCCAGGCGCTGGCGCCAAAGCTGAGCAGCGCGAGCAGTTGCTCGCCGGCAAAGACGTTGCAGCGGATCTAGTTAGCTCGAGATGTGCATAGCGCACATCGCCGATGCATCCCCATTCACAGAGTTGAGGTGGCGCCGCGCCTATCCTGACCCTGCGCGTGAACGGTGAACATAGCTCACCGGGCAGGCCGCAAACCCTCAACTCTCTGAAGGAAACCATCATGAAACGCAACATCCTTGGCGCACTTGCATCCGTTGTCGTATTCGGCTTTGCATCGAGCAGCTTCGCGAATGAAGCCCAACCCGAGCTGCAACCGACA
>JANMUI010000721.1:0-8017 GCA_031391405.1 Betaproteobacteria bacterium | reverse complement strand
GTACCAGGCGGCACGCCCACTGTTCCGCGCACCGCTCTGTACTCCGCCGTTACCGCGAGAAGGCCGTCATCTGCCAAGGTGCCAGCGGCGGTGTCGTTGCTGTCCACATTCATGAATCGCATCGTCGAATCTCTTCCTGTGTCCGGTGAGCTGATGAGTCTATGGCGAATGGCGGTACCCAGACGCGGGTCCGGCACCTACGTGGCCAATGTGGGCGTCGTGAACGTCGCGGGCCGGCCGCTTGAGCCGGTCGAGCGAGTGCCGGCGCAGTCGCGCTACGCAGCGCGCTTGCGCAAATTGCCGCCGATCGCAATTCGCCGCTTCAAGCCGCCGGTGCGCTACGATCTGCGCTATGGCGAGCCGCTGCTCGACCTGGCGTTGGTCAGTGCGTGGCGTCGGGAATTGTCCCGGGCGGCGATGCAATGCGAGCTCCACTATCCACCGGTCAACGGATTGCGCGAGCTTCAGGAGGCGATTTGCGAATACGTCGCACGCCGGCGAGGCGTGGTCTGCTCCCCGGCCGACGTCGTCATCGTCAACGGTACACAGCAGGCGATTACGCTGGTGGCACGGGTACTGTTGGATGAAGGGGATGCGGTCGCCATCGAAGACCCTCACTATCAGTTCGCGGTGCACGGCCTGCGCGCACATGGCGCGCAATTAATTTCGGTGCGAACCGACGCGGAAGGCATCGACTGCCAGGCGCTCCCGCGTAGCGGTGTGCAACTGGTGTTCGTGACACCGTCGCACCAGTTCCCGTCGGGCGTGCAAATGTCGCTCGCGCGCCGCGTGGCCTTGCTGCACTACGCGGCCGCAAAGCAATGCTGGGTCATGGAAGACGACTACGACGGCGAGTTTCGCTACGAACCGCGATCAACGCCAGCACTCCGGTCACTTGACATTCACGACCGCGTCCTCTACGTCGGCAGCTTCTCGAAGGTCGTCTTTCCGGCATTGCGTCTGGGCTACCTGATCTGTCCGCAAAGTCTGCGCGACGACATCATCAATGCGAAGCGGTTCGACGATCTGGGGTCGCCTGCCATCGAGCAGGCGGCGATGGCCGCGTTTATGCGCGGCGGGGGTTTCGATCGTCACCTGCGCAAAGCAGCGATCGAGCTACGGCGCCGGCGAGTCGCCCTGCTCGCCGGCCTGCAGCGGCATTGCGGCGCGCACATGCAATGGATCGACTCGAGTGCCGGCATGCACCTGGTGGGATGGCTTCCGGGCTGGTCGCCCAGTCAAACGATTTCGCTCGTTGAATTGGCGCGCCGGAAAGGGCTCGGCTTGCATCCGATCGACCCCTATTACGCGACACCTCCCGCGCGTTCGGGACTGCTATTGGGATTCGCGGCACTATCACCGAAACAACTGCATGCAGCGACGCGACTGCTCGGGGAGTGTTTGAATGCGTTGACCGCTGCGGGCCACTTAGACAATCGATCACGCAGCGCCTAGTCGGGCGATCCGCGCGTATTCGGCCCGGACTAGGCGATGAACGAGGCATTCGTCGTCACCGAACCGGCGCCGCTCGACCGGCCGAAACCCCAGCGGCTCGTAAAAGCGGTGCGCGCGTGTGTTATCGGCTAGGGGGTCGATCAGCACGGCCGTCACTGCCGGTTCGGCGAAACAACGCGCGAGTGCTCGTTGCATCATCTCCGTGCCGTGCCCTCTTCCCAAATCGGCCTCATCGCCGATCCAGGTGTCGATGGCACGCAGATCCGCCGCAACGTCACCCCAATAGTGGGATTCCTCGCGTGCCGGATCAATTATTTGGATGAAGCCGATCGGACGGCCATCGACCTCGGCAATCCATTGCTCGCGCCAATCCGGGGACCGGCCCACTTCGATCTCCCAGCCCCCGTCATCGTGCGGATCCGCGGCAAGCACATGCGGTTGTTCGTCCGAGCGTCGCAGCAGCGCAGCGTCCGCCGACGTTGCGGTACGTATGTGCATCGTCACGTTGCGGCGCTCCTGCGTGTCTTTGGCGGGCGGGCTGCGTTACCCGTAGCCGATGATTCTTCCGCATTCCATGACCTCTACGACGCGGGCGGGAATTCTGGATATCGCGGTAGTTGATCGGCGAAGTCCAGCCATCCAGCAGCGGAAGATAACGGGACACGTGCTTTATTTTCGGTGCCTCCTGTGAAGCCGCCGATCAACGTCATACCTTGTGCCAGCGAAGCGGCTTCGTACATGTCGCCATCGACGCGCTCGGACTGCCCAGGGATGTTGACGTTCTCGATCGAAACCTGATTAGTCGTTGCCATGTTCATTCCGATCGCGAGTTAGGCTCACTTATCCACGATCATCTCGAAACCGCCGAAGATCATGCGCGTGGCATCGAACGGCATCGGCTTCGTGCCGGGCTGCAATCGGGGATCCGACATCGCCTTCTTCATTCCCTCGTCTCGTGCTTGACGCGAGGGCCAAATGATCCATGAGAACACCACGGTCTCATCCTCCTTGCGTTTCACGGCCATCGGAAAGGACGTCACCTTGCCCTCGGTGAAATCGGCAACGATCACCGACCGTCTACGCCTGCGTACGCTTGTTTCAGCCGAGCAATATCGAATTTTGCCATTTGCATCATCGCTTGCATGACACGACCGGATTTCGCGGGGTCGGGATCCTGAACCATCTCGATGAACACCCGCGGGACAATCTGCCACGACAACCCGAACTGGTCCTTCAGCCAGCCGCACTGCGAGGTCGAGCCGCCCGCAGAGAGCTTGTCCCAAAGCTCGTCGACTTCCTGCTGCGTTTCACACGTCACGAGCAACGAGATGGCTTCGGTGAACTTGAATGTCGGGCCTCCGTTCAGCGCGATGAACTGCTGGCCGTCGAGCTCGAAGGTGCCCAGCATGACCGTTCCGGCGGGTCCGGGCCCTCCCGCGCCATTCCGCTGCACGTGCACGATCTTCGAGTTTTTGAAGATCGCGACGTAGTGATTCATCGCCTCCTCGGCATTGCTGTCGAACCAAAGGAACGTAGTGATCTTTTGCTTGGAGGACATAGGTCATGCTCCTTGGCCGGCGTTCCGGCGAACTGGGTTGCAACGTGGCGCCACAGTGCGCCGGTACGGGCTAGTCGATCGGGATGCGCAAAAATCGACAACGATCAGAGCATCGCAACGAATGGTCGAACGGGGACTGCCGAAATCGACCACTTCAACATCCAAGTGCGGTGCTCAGGCCAAAACTCCGAGGCGCCCTGGCGAAAGAGCTTGATCACTGTGAGCGCGTTCGACCCGATTTCGTCCATCTACTTTTCCGCGATGGCCTTCAGGTTTGACAACCCTTCTTCATACTTTTCGCCGACCATTTTTTCCATGCTGAAGAAAACGCCCATCAACTTGGCGATATAGGGACTCGGGCCGTACATGGCTTGCGTAACCGTCGTGGCGTCGCCTTGCGTTTGCAGCTTGAATTCCACCGTGTTGTGGGCTTCGAAGGGTTTGATGAAATCAAGTTTGAGTGCGACCTTGGTCGGCGGTAGTGATTCGATGATCTCCATGCGACCGTGGCCGATGTCCTTGTTGCCGTTCCACTCATATATCGCGCCTTTGCCGCCGCTGGCCCCTCCGTAGGTACGTTTGAGCGCCGGGTCTATTTTTTCCCAGGGCGACCAGGACTCCCATTGATGGAAGTCGTTGATGAGTACGAAGATCTTCTCCGGCGGCGCTTTGATGCTGGTGGAGCGCTCGATGCGGAAAGTATCCGGCTTGGTCGCGGCATAGATGAGAATCGCTGCGAGCAGAACAACAACGACAAAAGCAATTGCCTTGATCATTTGGATCTCCCGTGTGGGTTCACTGCCGTATTGCGATTACCCGCCCATTTTCTGCATGGCCTCTTGCATCTCGTCCGGGCTCACTTCGCGGACATGCGTGGCGACCGACCAATGATGACCAAACGGGTCCTCGAGTTTGCAATAGCGATCGCCCCAGAACATGTCCCCGAGTGGCACCGCAATCTTGGCTCCAGCCTCAACGGCACGCGCGACGAAGGCGTCGGTCACAGAACGCATTCCCTCTGGAATCGACTTTACTTTCGGTGTGGTCATCGCGATCTCTCCTTTCAAATTGCGAACTGCGCAGTCCAGCGGGACTCGACCAGCTGAAATCAGCCTACACCGATAGTCGAACGACGCGCCCCAAGATCGACATTGCGCTTGCCCATTAAAGCGGGGGGGGGCCCGAAGCGACAAATCCAAGCGCGATGTCAGTTGAAATCTCGAAGCCTTGATCTGACATCGCCCCGCGCCCGAAGCTTGGGATCATGGCACTGCTTCAATCGGTGAAGCCTTGATAAACAGGAGATGCAAATGAAAGTAGCGAAACTTGTAGTTGCTCTCGCGATCGCGGTCGGATCGGCCTCAGCCTTTGCGGCCAATTCGGATCGTGACGCGCCGTCGAGCAATGCGTTGTTCAATCCGTCCAATAATTGGGTGAAAGCCCCGGACTGGTGGGTCCAGGAGCAAGAGCGACGTTACGATCTCGACCGCGCGGGCTTTCCTCAGTACGGCAATTAATCAACGCAGCATATATCTGCCCGTACCGAGCGCATCGAAGGACTGCACGTGAAGGTTCTTCGGTGGGCTCGGGGCGAACGGGTGATTTGCTCTCGTGATCACAGCGACGCATTAGTGTCTCGCGCGAGTCACCCGCTCGCGACACTTAGCTCGCGATTCTTCCGCGCGAGCGTTTTGACCAAGCCGTCGACGCCACCATTGCGCACCTCGGTCGCAAACGTATCGCGATAAGTCAACACGAGACTCACACCGACTACGGTGATGTCGTAGACCTTCCAGTCAGGTCCCGCTCTTTGCATGCTGTAGTCGATCGTGATCGGCTCGCTTCCGGACTGCTTGATGCTCGCGATGACTTCCGCGGTGACGCCCCTCACCAAGCCATCCGGTGGTATTTCTTGGGAGAAGGCGCTCGGCAGGCAAAGCATGAGCGTGCAAACGACAGCAACGAAAGAAGAGTACATCGGTCCACTCCTGCTTGGAGAGGCGACAACATTCGTTCAGTACAGTGCCAAGACAATGTCCGCTGTCAGCACCTCTATGTCGTTTGTCACGGTTCGACAAAACCTGTTGATGGCGATCTTTGATCGAGCATCAGCGCACGCGCAACGGCGTCGGCCAGGTCACGCATGGACACCGGTTTCTTGAGAACAACCTCGACCCCCGCCGCGCGCGCGCGCCCGACGACGGTTGAGCCGGCATAACCGGTCATGATGAGGATCGGCATGCGCGGGCGCAGCGACCGCATTAGATGGGCGAGCTGCGACCCCGTCATCCCCGGCATCATCTCATCCGATAGGACCGCTTGAAACCGATCAGGGTCCGCGGTGAATGCAGCTAGAGCCTCTGCGGCGGACGTACAACCGACGACGCGGTAACCCAGCTCCTCCAGCATGTCGGTGGCGAGCTCCACCAACGGTTTCTCGTCGTCGACGACGAGAATCATCTCGCCCTGGCCAGGCGGTGCCGCGTCGCGCCGATCGGCCTTGGGTTGCGCGATACTGCCCGAGTGCGGTAGATACACCGAAAACGTGCTTCCCTGGCCGTGGGATGTCGTCACCTCGATACCCCCTCCCAGCTCGGAGACGATGCCGTGCACGAGCGACAACCCGAGTCCGGTACCGACGCCGACTTCTTTCGTTGTGAAGAACGGGTCGAAGATTCTATCGACGACTTCCGGCGCGATTCCGCGTCCCGTGTCCGTGACGACCAGGCGAAGATAATGCCCAGCGATAAGCGATCCCGTCGTCATCGAAATCGATTCGTCGATCTGAACCAGATCGAGCGACACATGGACCACGCCGCCTGATTCCATCGCCTGGATGGCGTTGGTGGCAAGATTCATCAGGACCTGGTGCACCTGCGTCGGGTCTCCCAGCACGGCGGCATTGGGCGCATCGAGGCGCCGTTCGATGCGCACACCGGTGGGGAGCGAGGCGCCCAGCAAGTTGAGCCCTTCTGCGATCACCCGCTCGACGTGGACCGGAATGCGGTCACCCATGCCACTACGGCTGAAGGCGAGAATCCGGTCGACCAGGGCCTTGCCGCGGTTGGCGGCCACGACGATGCTGTCCAGATCGCGCTTGAGGCGGGTACCCTCCGCGGCTGATCGCATCGCCATCTCACTGTAGCCGAGCACCGCCCCGAGGATATTGTTGAAATCGTGCGCGATGCCACCGGCAAGCGTCCCCATCGCCTCGAGCTTCTGCGCTTGCCGGAGCTGTGCTTCCAGCTGCTCGCGCTCGCGCTCGGTGCGCTTGCGATCAGAAATTTCCTCGAGCGAGCCGGCCATGCGAAAGGCGATCCCGTGCTTGTCGCGAAGAGCGATGCCGCGCTGGCGAAACCAGCGCCATTCTCCACCCCGAGACCTGGCGCGAAATTCGATGTCGATGTGTTCCGTCCTGCCCTCGCGATGCGCCGCGAGCGCGTCGCGAAACGCCGCACGGTCTTCCGGATGCCGTTGGATCGTCGAGATCCACTCCTCACGCGAGCGCAGTTCCTCACCCGGTGTCATGCCGAGCAGCGCCTGTGCGCGCGCCGAGATGAAAAGCCTGTCCGAGGCGATTTCCCAATCCCAGATGCCATCGTTCGACCCGGCCACTGCGAGCTCGAAGCGTTGTTCGGAGGCCCGCAGCATCGCGCGTGCGGTGTCCTGGCGGCGCAATGCCCGCGCCAGCAACCAAAGCACGGCGAGTGCCGCGATCATGAGCGCTATCGTTCGTGCAATGACGAACAACGATTGCTGCTTCCACGGTGCCAGGGCCTCGCCAACGTCACGCGATACGACCGCAATGAGCGGATAGCCTGCAATAGTCTGCATCCGGATCAGCACGTCGCCATCCTTGAATACGCCCGGCTCGCGAATGGGAGTGCCCAGTTGCTGCGGATAGTCGCCCCGGAGGAACCGGTCAATGCGGGCGCGGAGCGCTTCGAGCGCTTGGGCAGACGGATTCGTCACCGGTGGATGGCGAGCGATCGGTGTTCCATCCGCGCGGATGATCCCGGCGGAAGCGCCATGCGCAACGGTGACCGACTCGAGAAAGCGCTGGAAATTTCCGGTGTCTGCGACCACCGTCGCCACCCCAAGTAATGTCCCGGTTGAGTCCTTGATGGGCCGGCTAAAGCCGACCAGCGTACGACCGTCCTCCGGGCTCGTGCGCGGCTCGCCGATATAGAGCTGCATATCAGGTTGACTTCGCAGCGCCCCGAGTCCTCCGCCACTAGCAAGCTCTTGCTCGGGCAGCAGACCGATCCGCGACGCGAATACCGTCCTCCCTTGAGCATTCTCGACGCTCACGCCGCGCACATGGGCGGGCGCCCCGATCAGCTCGGCGAGAAATCCACTCGACGTGATCGAGCCGCTGCTGGTCAGATCAATTGCCGCAGCGCGCTCGGCGACGTGACGAAGAAGTCGATCGATCCCTTCAGCCGTCGCGCTGGTGTACTCGGTCACGCCGCGCGCCACGCTAATCATGTCGTGGTCGATCGACTCGAGCGCGGTGCGATGGCTCCAGGTGAGGTCCAACGCCGTCGTCGCCGAGAGCGCGAGGACCAGCACGGACGCCAGCCCGACCATGCGCCGGTGAGAACCAATGGTCGCTGGGGCGTGGTCGGCGGGAGTTTTGGCCCGCCGTTCGGCCCCCCCGGTTCCCCCTCCCCTATTGTTGGCTGCATTCACGTATTCGCCGCATTCACGTTATTGAACACTATGCGTCTGCCATCAGGAAACTGAGCGATCCGCCGCGCCAATTCCTAGCGCCTCACCGACGGCGCAGAGCAGCTCCTCACGTGTGAACGGAATCGACAGGACGCCGCCGACGCCTAATTCTCGCGCGGCCTCGCACCATCCGTGCAGACCGGCGCGAAACCAGGCATCGACCGCGAACTGGTCGAGCCGATGGTGGCGAGCGGGCCGCTCTGCTTCCTGGACTTCGAAGCAACGGGACTCGATCCGAAGGTGGACGAGTTGATCGAGGCCGGCGCCATCGTG
>JANMUI010000653.1:0-5099 GCA_031391405.1 Betaproteobacteria bacterium | reverse complement strand
TTTACGCGCACGATGTTCGACCCGCGCATCTCGTGGGGTTACACCAACGCGCCGGGTCCGGCGATCGGAAATCGCACGATCCCCTGTCCGCGCGGCAAGGTGTTGGGCGGATCCAGCTCGATCAACGGTCATGCGTACGTGCGCGGACAGGCGCAAGACTACGAAGACTGGGTCGCCCTTGGCGCGAAGGGATGGGGTTGGTCGGATGTACTACCCTACTTCAAGCGTGCCGAGACGCGGATCGGTGAATGCGATCCGACGGTGCGTGGCACGAACGGCCCGCTCATCGTCAACAATCCGAGGATGCTGCATCCGCTTTCCGAATCGTATCTGCAGACGATGCAGGGTCTCGGCGAGCAATTGAATCCGGATTACAACAGCGGCGATCAGGAAGGCTGCGGCTATTACCAGCACCTGATGAAGCGCGGGCGGCGGTGGAGCGCGGCCGATGCGTATCTTCGCCCGGCAATGAAGCGTCCGAATCTGTCGGTACGCACGTATGCGCAGGCAACCGGCGTCGAATTCGAAGGACGCCGCGCTGTCGGCGTCCGTTACAAGGTCGGGATCCAAACCCAACTGGCGCGCGCATCACGCGAAGTCATTCTCGCGGCGGGCGCAATCAACTCGCCGCAACTGCTCCAATTGTCGGGGATCGGCGACGCGCAACTACTGGAGAAGATGCAGATTCCCGTCCTTGCGCCCGCCGCGGGCGTTGGCCGCAATCTTGTCGATCACTACGCCGCGCGCATCGCCGTGCGGGTGCAGGGCGCACGCACGCTCAACGAACGTTCGCACGGGTCGCGGCTATTTGTCGAGGCGCTCAAGTATCTGGGATTGCGACGTGGACTGCTGAGCATGGCGCCATCGAACGCTTTTGGATTCGTGCGCGCAATCGAGGGCGCCAAGCGTCCGGACACGCAACTCCTATTTACCCCGGCAAGCTCCGCGGTCGGGCAAGTCGTGGGGCAATCCAAGCTGGAGCAAGAGCCCGGGATGACTTGCGGTGTTCTCCAATTGCGGCCATACAGCCGGGGCCATGTGCGGATCGTTGATCGCAATCCGCTCACGGCACCGGAAATTCAGCCGAACTATCTCGCCGATCCGCGGGATTGCGATACGTTGCTCGCCGGACTGCAGTTCGTGCGCAAGCTCTTCGCGGCGCAACCCCTTGCATCGTTTGTCCAGGCAGAATCCTGGCCGGGCCCGGGCATCGTGGGCGACGATGAAATGCTCGATTTCGCGCGGCGCACCGGTTCGACCGTGTATCACCCGGTCGGCACCTGCCGCATGGGTACCAACGAGTCGCTGCCGGTGGACACCGCGCTACGCGTACGTGGGGTCGCTGCCCTGCGCGTGATCGATGCATCGGTGATGCCCGCGATCATTTCGGGCAACACCTACGCGACCACGATCATGATTGCGGAGCGGGGCGCCGAACTGTTGATGAGCTAAGAGTCCAGGCTTTGCAGGCAATCAACGCCAATCACATCATTCCTTGTGCTGCGCCGCGAGCACGTCCGCCGTGGTGGTAAATGAATCCGCGAAGAAATCATCCAACGCGAGCCCGCACTTCTGGGTGAAATCGGCGCGCGCGGAATCGACCATGATCGGCACCCCGCATGCATAGACCTGGTGCCCCGACAGGTCGGGAAAATCCTCCATCACAGCGCGATGGACAAATCCGGTGCGACCGGTCCATTGATCTTCCGGCAGTGCGTCGGACGTGACCGGGACATACTTGAAATTCGCCTGCTCTGTGGCCCATGACCGAGCGAGATCGTTCAGGTAGAGATCCTTCGGCCGGCGTCCGCCCCAGTAGAGCGTCATGGTCCGATCGCGGTTGAGCCCTTTACGGAATGCGTATTCGAGAATCGACTTGATCGGTGCAAACCCGGTGCCGCTCGCAAGGAAAATGATGGGCTTTGGTGATTCCTCGCGCAGATAAAAATTTCCAAGCGGGCCTTCGAATCGCAGAATCTCGCGTTCCTTCATCGTATTGAAGACGTGGGCGGTGAATTTGCCGCCCGCCACCTGCCGCACATGGAGCTGGGTGAATTCGTCATCATGCGGCGCGTTCCCGATCGAGAAACTGCGCCGCTCGCTGTCCTTCAGCAGAAAGTCGATGTATTGCCCGGCCTGAAACTGCAATCGCTCGTTGGCCGGGAGCTTGACGCTGAGGATGACGACGTCATCGGCGACCCTTTCGATCTTGTGCACACGACAAGGCAGTTTCTTCACGATGACATCGCCCGCCTGCCGGACACGCGCTTCGATCACGAGATCCGACAACGGCTTCGCACAGCAGAACAACGCAAATCCCGCGTCGCGTTCGATCTTCGAGAGTGCCGCCTCGCTGTAGGCGCCGTAGTCGATCTGGCCCTGGAGCAGCTTGCCCTTGCACGAACCGCATGCGCCATTGCGGCATCCATACGGGATGTTTATGCCTTCGGTCAGCGCGGCTTTAAGAACGGTTTCTCCGTCCGGGACAGCGAGCGTCGTACCGGACGGCTGGATCGTGACTTGAAACGGCATGGCTTTCTCGGTGTGGTCTAAGTTAGGATCGCCCGATGGACACCCTGCTCATCGTTGGCCTGGGCGATATCGCGCGGCGCGCATTGCCGGCACTTCTTGCCAGGTATCGCGTCGTCGCGCTCGTCCGTAAAAGGCGCACCGAGGCGAACGGCATTGCGAAGCGGATACACGAGATTCAAGGTGATCTTGATGATCCTGCAAGTTTAGCGCCGCTCGCGGGGCTGGCCACGGGTGTCGTTCATCTTGCGCCGCCACCGAATCAAGGCCGTATCGATACGCGAACACGCAATCTGATCGGGGCGCTGTCGGGCGGCCCGATGGTAGCACGCGATGCGCGACTGCCCGGCCGATTGGTCTATGTTAGTACCACCGGCGTATATGGCGATTGCGCCGGTGCGCTCGTCGATGAAACCCGCCCGTTGAATCCACGCACCGAGCGGGCCAGCAGGCGCGTCGATGCCGAAGAGCAGTTGCTCAACTGGGGCCGCGATCAGGGTGTGGCTGTATCGATTCTGCGCGTGCCGGGCATCTACGCAGCCGACCGGTTACCGATCGATCGTGTGCGCAAGGGAACGCCGGTCTTGGCCGTTGACGACGACGTGTATACCAACCATATCCACGCCGACGATCTTGCACGGATCGTGTGCAGAGCCCTGGAGCACGGTGGCGCGGGCGAGATCTACAACGCCTCCGACGATAGTGCAATGAAGATGGGCGACTGGTTTGATCTCATCGCTGAGCGGGCCAATCTGCCACCGCTCCCACGGATCGCGCGGTCGGCAGCTGCAACGGTTATTCCACCCGGCTTACTTTCGTTCATGGGCGAATCACGCCGCATCAGCAACGCGAAGATGAAGGAGCGGCTTGGTATCGTGCTCCAGTACCCGACCGTTCGCGCCGGGTTGCCGCTTCGCATCGAGTGAGAATCCATCGTTTGGAGTGCAAATGACGACCCTTCTGGTACTCACGAATCTTCCCGACCAGGCGATCGCCGAGCGGATGGCGCGTCATGTCGTCGAGGCGCGCGTGGCCGCATGCGTCAATATCCTGGCGCCCTGCCGGTCCGTCTATCGGTGGCAGGGGGCCGTCGAAGAGGCGGTCGAGATCCCGCTATTGATCAAAACCACCGCCGACCGGTACCCTGACCTGGAGCGCGCAATCAAGTCGATGCATCCGTATGATGTTCCGGAGATCATCGCGATCCCAATTGCCACCGGGTTGCCGGCTTATCTCGGATGGGTGGATGAAGAAACGCGCCCTGCCTGAACTAATCCGATCGAGCGGCGGATGAACCTCCCGCGCCGTTCCCGGTCTACCCTAATTGCCGATTCTGGAACCCCGTTTCGATCATGATGTTACGCATCCTCGCCCTTCTGCTTGCCTTCGCGACCGCCCCGATCGCTCAAGCCGCCGACGATCTTCTCGACGTCGAGAAGGCCTTCGCGCTCACCGCGCGCGCGCTTGACGACCGGACCCTCGAGCTCAACTACAAGATCGCGAAGGGCTACTACCTCTACCGCGAGCGCTTCGAGTTCAAGGCCGACGGCGCAACGTTGGGCGCAGCCGATATTCCACCGGGGAAGCGCAAGAAGGACGAGTTCTTCGGCATGGTCGAGACCTATCGCGACGGATTGCGACTGACGATTCCGATCGCTGCGGCAGACGGCGATCGGCTGAAGCTCCACGCGACGTCGCAGGGTTGCGCCGATGCGGGCGTGTGTTATCCGCCCTACACGCACGAGATGATGATCAAGGTCGCGGCGGCGGGTGCGTCGTCCGGGGCAACGAGTGCGTTGTTCGGCAACCGTTCTGAATCCAACATCGCGCAAAGTATCAAACCGGCGCAGGCCACCGCCGGCAGCACGATCCCCGTGAGCGATGAAGCGCGCTTCCAGGGCGTGCTTTCCGAGGGCAAGCTCTGGACGATCATCGCGATCTTCTTCGCGGCCGGGCTCGCGTTGACATTCACCCCGTGTGTGCTGCCGATGATCCCGATTCTGTCGGGCATCATCGCCGGCGGCGGGCATGCGCCGACCCGCATGCGCGGCTTCATCCTGTCGGTCGCGTATGTAACCGGTGTTGCCGTGACCTACACCCTCATCGGCGTGGCGGCTTCTCTGTCCGGTTCGCTTCTTTCCGCGGCGCTCCAGAACGCCTGGGTGCTCGGCACATTCGCGCTGATCTTCGTCGTGCTGTCGCTCTCCATGTTCGGGCTCTACGAAATGCAATTGCCGCAGTTCGTTAGCAGCCGCATGAACCAGGCCGCCAATCGGCTCGAGGGTGGTCGCATCGGCGCGGTGGCTGCGATGGGCGCGCTGTCGGCGGCAATTGTCAGTCCGTGCGTTGCGGCGCCGCTGGCCGGTGCGCTGCTCTACATCAGTCAATCGGGCGATGTTGTCCTTGGTGGATCCGCGTTGTTCGCGATGGCCTTGGGGATGGGCGTGCCATTGATCGCCGTGGGCACGTTCGAAAGCGCGCTACTCCCGAAGGCGGGCGCCTGGATGGAAACCGTCAAGAAGATCTTTGGCGTCCTGTTGCTCGCGGTTGCGATTTGGATCGTGTCGCCG
>JANMUI010000559.1:0-4636 GCA_031391405.1 Betaproteobacteria bacterium | reverse complement strand
AAGGCCTATCCTATTACCTCCACCACTGTCCATCCATTGTGGTGAATCGCGCGACCTGCGGGGTGCGACCACAACATATCGTGGTTAGTGGAGCTAATAGGATAGCCCATATAAATATATATACGATTGAACTCGCGCATTTCCTCGCCCGTGTGAGAGGCGTTGGGCGATAAGACTGTATCAGCCTTGGTGCCGATTTGACTAGTCCCCGTCCCTCTTTCGTTCGGCGTCCGAGCGCTCGCGATCTGACCGGATTTCGGCGTTCCGCGCACAGAAACGCGGGTGAAGATTGGGGTCGGCAGCACTACTGAATTGAGGGGGAGGAGAATGGATTCGCACGAAGCGCGGCAACCGGCGCCACGCTTACTCGATCAGGTGCGCGCGCGCATTCGCGCGCTGCATTACAGCATTCGTACTGAAGAGCAGTACGTGCAATGGATCAAGCGCTTCGTGGTAGTCCACAACATGCATCATCCCACCGAGCTTGGCGAAGTCCATCTCGAAGCGTTTCTTACCGCGCTCGGTGTCGAGGGCGATGTGGGCGGTACATTTGCCCTATGCGCTCGCACGGAAGTACCCGAACGCCGAGAGGGAATGGGGACGGCAGTACGTCTTCCCCGCGAGTCGGGCGTCGAGAGACCGGCGCACCGGTGTTGTGCGTCGACATCATCTTGACGAAGTCTGCGTTACCCTTCGACGAACTCAGGGCGAACGGAGACTCAAGCCTGCGTTACCCTTCGACAGGCTTGTCCTGCGCGCGTCGAAGGGCTCAGCGCGAACGGACACACAAGTCTGCGTTACCCTTCGACGAACTCAGCGCGAACGGACACACAAGTCTGCGTTATCCTTCGAAGGGCTCAGCGCGAACGGAGACTTTCCACAGGACGCTCTTCTTCAAAGTGGGGACAAATCGGCCGATCGATGCGGTCCGCTTAAGAAAATGCCATCCGGATCCGCCCTAAAATCCGACGCCTGCAATCAATGCGACCGAGCAGACGAACGGTCATTGCAGGCGTATGGTGGCATGCAAGATTGATCGCTATCCATCGCGGCTGACTTCACCTGGGTGTAAAAGGGAGTCTGGCGCAACCTTTCCTGCAAAGCGTCGTTGACCAATGATTCGAACGATCGCAATCCGCTTTGGCATTCCACTCATGCTGGCGCTCGCCGCGGGCGCATTTCTCGCGGTGCCGCTCGCGGAGCGATTTCTCACGCAGTGGTTCCGGGCCGACATCGAAATGCGCTCGCGACTCGTGATGAACCTCCTCGAATTGGGCCTCGTCCCGCTGCTCGAAAAACCATCACCGCCGCGAATGCGCACATACCTCGCGAAGGTCACCTCCGACCAGCGCCTGCTCGCGATCGTGGTGTGCGGCCGCGATGGCACGGTCCTGTACCGAACGGATGCAACGCCCCGCGAAATTACCTGTCCGGCGGCGCGGCCGCTCGCCCCGGCTTTCGACATCATCAAGGGCGCCGAAGGCCTATTGCATGTCGCGATCTTTCCCCTCGAGCAGCTCGTCGGTAATGCTTGGGGCGTGGCGATCGTACATGACCTCTCGTTCATCGATCGCCGGCAGAGCAGCGCGCGGGACTACCTGATCGTCTTCGCCGGCCTCTCGGCCACGCTGATCCTGCTCTTGTGTGTGACGATGGCCTGGTTCGTCATGCGCGGGTGGGCACGCTCGCTGGTGCGCGATATCCGCGGCAAACAGTTTCTCGACGGCGATCGCAAGTATGACCGGTTCGCCAACGACATCTTCGGCAATGTGCGCCAGGCGCTTCGCGAGATCGAGCAGGCGCAGCGCATGGAAATCGATTTTCGCGAGAACTGGACAGCGGATGCGCTGCGGCACATCGTCAAGGATCATCTGGACAACGCGCAGATGATCGTCGTCTCCAACCGCGAGCCGTACGTCCATGTCAAGGACCGCGACCGCATCGTGGTGCAGCATCCGGCGAGCGGCATGGTGACCGCCCTCGAGCCGGTCATCCGCGCGTGCTCCGGGGTTTGGATCGCGCACGGCAGCGGAAGCGCTGACCGCGATGTCGTTGACCTCCACGATCGGGTCCGCGTACCGCCGCGCGATCCGAGCTACGCGCTGCGCCGCGTCTGGCTCACCCCGGAAGAAGAGCAGGGCTACTACTACGGTTTCGCGAACGAGGGGATGTGGCCGCTTTGCCATCTCGCGTTCGTGCGTCCGGCGTTTCGCAAGGAGGACTGGGCACAGTACGTCACCGTCAACACACGATTCGCGAAAGCCGTTGCGAGCGAGGCGCGTAGCGACAATCCGGTGGTGTTCGTACAGGACTATCACTTCACCTTGGTGCCGCGCCTGATTCGCGAACAGCTGCCCGGGGCGACGATCGCCTTGTTCTGGCACATTCCGTGGCCGAATCCTGAAACCTTCGGCATTTGCCCGTGGCGACGCGAGGTGCTGCTCGGACTGCTGCAGGCCGACATCGTCGGATTCCATACCCGCTTTCACTGCCAGAATTTCCTCGCGACAGTGGATCGTTTTGTCGAATCACACATCGACTATGAGCACTCGACCGTAACGATCGGGGATCACGTCTGTCGCGTGTCCGCTTACCCGATCTCGATCGAATGGCCCCCGCGATGGCTGGAGAAAGTGGCACCGATTCCCCAGTGCCGGAAGGACGTGTTCGCCGAACACGGCTTGGCTCCCACCATGCGCCTCGGTCTGGGGGTCGAACGCTGGGACTTCACCAAGGGCATCGTCGATCGACTGCTCGCGCTCGAACGGCTTCTCGAAGCGGAGCCGAAATGGCAGGGCAAGCTCGTCTTCCTGCAGATCGCAGCGCCGTCACGAGGCCAGCTTCCCGCCTATCAGGAACTGCAGAAACAAACACTCGTCGAAGCCGAACGCATCAACACCCGATTCGGCAATGCTGACTACCGGCCGGTGTTGCTGGTGACCGAGCACCAGGACCCGGAAAAGGTCTATGAGCTGTATCGGGCCTGCGACTTCTGCCTGGTGAACAGCCTCCATTACGGCTTGATTCTGGTCGCCAAAGAATTTGTGGCGGCCCGCGTGGACGAAGATGGTGTGCTCATTCTGTCGACATTTGCCGGCGCATCGCGCGAGCTCCCGGAGGCGCTGATCGTCAATCCATTCGACCTGGAAGAGACGGCGAGCGCGATCTCGCAAGCCTTGAGCATGCCGGTCGAGGAGCGGCGCGAGCGAATGCGCCTGATGCGCATGACCGTGAAGGAGAGAAACGTGTTCCGATGGGCCGGGCGCATCCTGATGGACGCCGCGCGTATTCGCCAACGGCTGCGGTTGCAGACGCTGACCACTTCGCCGAAGCGCGATTCGCCATGGGCCGCGGACGCGAGGCGGGCGCGATGATTACTCGGGCGCACTCGCTCGAACTCGGCTTGATCGGCAACTGCTCGATCAGTGCGCTTATCGACACCAACGCTCGGATTGTCTGGAGTTGTTACCCGCGTCCGGATGGCGATCCGGTTTTCCACGCCCTGATCAACACCGGCAATCCGTCCGGCGCCGCCGAACGCGGCTGGTTCGGCGTGGAAATCGAGGATCATGCGGAAACCACGCAGCGCTATGTCGGGAATTCCGCGGTGATCGAGACGACGCTCTCCGATCGTCACGGTAACGCCATCACGATCGTCGATTTCGCGCCGCGCTTCATCGATCGGGAGCGCGTGTTTCGTCCCCCGATGATCATCCGCAGGCTCATTCCGGCGGGGCGACCCAGGGTTCGCATTCAGGTTCGACCCGGCTTCGAATACGGAACCGTGGTCCCCGTTGTAACGCGCGGCTCGAACCACCTGCGGTACGGCGACGGCGGAATCGCGCTCCGGCTCACGACCGACATGCCGATTACCTTTATCGCCGATGAGACGAGCTTCGTGCTCGACCGGCCGGGCCATTTCTTCTTCGGTGTCGACGAAACACTCGGATCGGGGATCGCCACCACCGCGCGCGACTTCGAGGAGCGGACGATCGCCTATTGGCGTGACTGGGTCCGTCCGCTCGCTGTACCGCTCGAATGGCAGGATGCGGTAATCCGCGCTGCCATCACGCTGAAGCTCTCCACCTTCGAGGAGACCGGTGCGATTATTGCGGCGGTCACGACCAGCATTCCGGAAGCGCCGGGAACCGGACGCACCTGGGATTACCGCTATTGCTGGCTGCGTGATGCCTTCTTCGTCGTTCGCGCACTCAACAGCCTGTCCGAGATTTCCACGATGGAAAATTATCTCGGCTACCTTGCGAACATGGAACGCTCGGCCGCACGTGACCAGCACCTGCAGCCGGTCTACGGTATCGGGCTGGAACGCGAGCTGCCGGAGCGGATCATCCAGTCACTGGCCGGCTATCGTGGCAACAGCCCGGTGCGGGTGGGCAACCAAGCGTACGAGCACCACCAGCATGACGTGTATGGCAACGTCGTGCTCGCTGCGACCCAGGCGTTCTTCGATCGTCGTCTGACGCGACAAGCGGACGCCGGCGATTTTCAGCGGCTCGAATGGGTGGGCGAACAGGCGGTTGCGCTGCACGACCGGCCCGATGCGGGCATGTGGGAATTGCGCACGCGCGCCGCCACGCATACGTCATCCAGCCTGATGTGCTGGGCAGCCACCGAT
>JANMUI010000551.1:0-2561 GCA_031391405.1 Betaproteobacteria bacterium | reverse complement strand
GATCGTCGTGCCGACCGGAGCAGGCGGTATCACGGATATCGTAGCGCGATGGACCGGCCAGAAGCTCGCGGAAAGTGTTGGACAGCCGGTCCTGATCGAGAATCGGCCCGGCGCCGGCGGCACGATCGGGACGCAATTGGTCGCGAAGTCGCCGCCTGACGGTTACACGCTGCTATGGGTGTTTCCGAGCCATCCTGTCAATCCGGCCCTGTACCCGAAGCTTCCCTACGACACCCTCCGGGATTTTGCTCCGATCGCAAAAGTGCCCAATGTCGACCTGGTGCTGGTGGTGAATGCATCGGTGCGCGCGCATACCGTCGGCGAGCTGGTCGCTCTGGAAAAGGCGAATCCGGGCAGCATGAACTTTGGCGCGGTCGGCGAGGGCAGTTTGGGGCACCTTGCCGCCGTCGTATTCAATCGCATGGCGGGCACGCGATTTGTCCATGTACCCTATCGCGGAGCGCCCCAAGTCGAGGCCGCGCTGCTCGCCAACGATGTGCAGATCTTCTTCGATGTCCCGGTCACGGCCGCACCGCAGGTCAAGGCCGGCAAGGTTCGCGCGCTGGCTGCGACCAGCTCCCGCCGTATTGCAACGCTCCCCGACGTACCGACGATGGCCGAGGCCGGCATACCCGGTTATGAGGTCACCGGCTGGAACGGAATTCTTGCGCCCGCCGGAACGCCAAGGGAAATCATTCGCAAGCTGAATGACGAGGTGGTGCGCATCCTGCGGCGTGCCGACGCGAAGGAATGGTTCGCCGCGCGGGCGATCGATGTTGTGGGCAGCTCTCCCGAGGAATTCGGCGCGATCATTGAAGCAGACATTGCAAAGTGGGGGAAGATCGTCGCCGAGACCGGCATGAAGACCAACTGATGCGGCTGCCGCTCCTGTTTTAGCGAAGCGCACAAACGCGACCGAAAGGATTGCATGCATGCCGACTATGAGCCTGTCACCCGGCCGGGAACTGTTCTACCAGATCAATGACTTCACCGATCCGTGGCTCGCGTCCGAAACAGTCATTCTGCTCCATGGCAATGCGGAAAGCGGCGAGGCGTGGCGCGCCTGGATACCCCACATCGGCCGCCGCTACCGTATCGTGCGGCCGGACCTCCGCGGCTTCGGGAAATCGACGCCGATGCCGGAGGACTTCCCGTGGACAATCGACGTTCTCGTCGACGATCTGGCGCGTCTTGCCGCACATCTGGGCCTCGCGTCGTTCCATCTGGTTGCTGCGAAGATCGGCGGCACGATTGCGCTGAAGTTCGCCGCCGTGCATCCAAAGCTCCTGAGGAGCCTCACCGTGCTGGGGGTTCCGCCGGCGCCGAAGCACACCCTGGCCGCGACCGTGAGCCAGTGGGTCGTGCAGCTTCGGGAACACGGCTTGGAGAGATGGGCTCGCGAGTCGATGCGCGGACGTCTTGGCAGCGGGGTACCGGACGGCATGCTTGATTATTGGTCCGTCTTGATGGGACGCACGAGTCTTTCCACCCAGCTCGGCTTCATGCGGATGGTGCCGACGCTAGACGTCACGCCGGAGCTCGGGCGCATTCAATGCCCGACCCTTGTGATCACGACAACCGGCAGCGGGCTGGGCTCGGTCGAAGACACGAAATCCTGGCAGAAGCAGATTCCCCGTTCCGAGTTGCTCGTAATCGAGGGGGATTCGTATCATGTGGCCGCCTCGAACGCGGACCAGGTCGCACCCGTCGTGGCACGCTTTCTCGAAAAAAACAGCGGTGCCGCGTAGGCGGATCTGCAGGACGCGGTCTCAATTGGACCTGCCGGCCTACGCATCCCGGTGCACCGTATCAGGCGAGAACGCCGGCAGACAAACAGCGATGTACTGCGCACCATCGGGCCCGGGCGTGCTGTAGCGAATCCACTCGCCCTTGTGCGCGATGATGGCCTGACCGGCGGCGACATCGATCGTTCCGCTGCGTGATTCGACGCGCAGCATGCCGTTGAGCACGAGTGTGTATTCATCGAACGCGGGCGTCTGCCCAGGCTCGACCCAACCCGATGGGCTGGTCATCCTCGCAATGCTGACACCCTCGGTTTTCGAGTTCCCGCGACCGACGAACTCTTCGATGCGTTTCGGTTTGTTTCCCGCCGCTTGAATGATGGTTGGCAATGGAATGCGTGTTGGCATGGGTGCTCCTTTCAGAATTTGCCCTGGTTGACCTTGCCGTCGTTCGCCTTGTCCGTCTCGATGAACCAGTCCGCGATCTCGCCACCGGTCATGAACACGGTGTCGGAGCGCTTCATCAACAGATCCAACGTGCGCTCGACGAACTTGACCCGATGCAGGACGCCGCTCAAGTGGTGATGGAGCGAAATGGAGAGCACACGCGGTGAATGCTCGAGCTCTTCCTCGATCGCCTCGAGGGCGTAGCAGACTCTGCGGTGCTGCTCGTCGGACGAATGTTTCTCGACGGCGAAGATAACGCTATCGTTCAGATCGAGGGTATAGGGCACTGCGACCATCGGCCCGTGTTTGGTTTTGATCCTCGCGGGTATATCGTCGATCACCCAATCGCAGGTGTTGAGGATCCCGGCTTCG
>JANMUI010000547.1:0-1798 GCA_031391405.1 Betaproteobacteria bacterium | reverse complement strand
TACGAGGGGGCGAGCCCCCTTGTTCAGTCAGTTCCTAACAATTCTCGCCTTTGTTTGCACCCGCTTTGCCCTCGAACCGGTCGAGCTTTCGGTTCATGTAGTCCCAGCAGTTGTCGCGCGCACGTTGCGGAAAGATCGTCTTGCGCTTCTTGTCGATTTCCGCGGCATCGGGGTAGGTATGCTTGATGCCGCTCATCGCTAGTTGCAATTGAACGCGACAGGCCTTCTCCAAAAAAATCGCGCCAAGAAGTATGTCCTTCACCGTTCGGCCGCCAATGATGACGCCGTGATTACGAATGAACACGCCCTCGGATTTTCCCATGACCTCGGCGCATGCCCGGCCAAGTTCCGGCGTATCGATCAGATCGCTCGTACCCATATAGTGGGGCGGCGGGACGGTGAACCAACAGCCCTCGTTCGAATACGGTCGAAGAATTTCGCCGGGACATGCTGAAAACAATACCGACCAGGGGGCGTGGGTGTGCAAGACGAAATTGAAGTCGGCGCGCGCTCGCAAGACCTCGGTGTGAATCGGCCATTCGAGGTGGCGGACACCGTCTCCGCCGAGCACATTGCCATCGAAATCGATGAGGATGAAATCGTCCTCGAACACTTCTTCCAACCCGAGATTGGCGCGCTTCAACCAAAGCCCGCGATCCCACGGGTCACGCATTGCGCCATGACCCCAAGCGAAATCGGCGTGTCCTTCTAGGTCGAGCATGCGATGCGCGCGCGCGAGATCCCACAGACCACGGCGTACTTCGTCGTTCTTGGCCATGATCGGGGCATTGCGGAAAATCTGCTCCATCCTTGCGACTCCTGTCGAGCGGGTGCCGTATTCTAATCATGCGGAGTGAATGGCATTCGGAAATCGATCGGTGGCTCACAGAGTCGGGCGCCTTCGATAGAATCGCGGGTTGACCATCGTTTGGAGCAAGGCATGATCTTTACCCCGGCGGGCACTTCACCAGAGCCGCGTCCCGAATATCTCGAACCGACGCCGTTCCTCGATTGCGATGAGGCGGGTGTTCGGGAATTCGCTGAGCGTGTGACGCGCGGCGAAACGACGACGGTCGGCAAGGCGATCAAGCTTTTCTATGCGGTCCGCGATGGGGTGCGTTATGACCCGTTCGAGATCAACCTGGAGCAGGGTCTTTATACCGCGAGCAATGTTCTCAAGGCCAAAGGCGCCTTCTGCATACCGAAGGCCGTGTTGTTGACAGCGGGCTTGCGTGCGGTCGGTATCCATGCCGGAATCGGGTTGTCGGATGTGGAGAATCATTTGACGACCGAAAAGCTGAAGGCGCGTATGGGCGGGAAGACGCTGTTCATTCACCATGGGTACGCGGTCATGTATCTCGAGGGCAAGTGGGTGAAGGCCGCACCCGCGTTCAATATCGAGCTTTGCCAGCGCTTCGGCGTATTGCCGACCGATTTCGATGGCCGATCAAACGCGATATTTCAGCCCTACGATGCGCAGAACCGCCGCCATATGGAGTATGTGCGGGACCACGGCGTGTGGTCGGATTTTCCGTTCGAGCGGGTCGTCGGCGACTTTCGCGCGTTTTATCCGGCTAGCACGTACGGCGGAGACGCGGCGGAAGAGCGATTCGAGGATGGGGTGCGGGTGGATTGAACTTGAGATTCCCCGTGGTCTTGCCACGGGGATCAATCGTGGGCGAGGGACATAGTTGCCCGTTCGTCCTGAGCCCTTCGACAGGCTCAGGACAGGCTTGTCGAAGGATGAACGCGCACGTTCGTAGACTTCGCGTTCGCGTGGAGTCGCGAGTGAGGCCTG
>JANMUI010000525.1:0-4052 GCA_031391405.1 Betaproteobacteria bacterium | reverse complement strand
CGACGCCGCCGAAGCTCGCCCCCATGGAGAAGGCGAGCAGCTTCATGTTGCGCGTGTTGATGCCCATGGAGCGCGCCGCGATCTCGTCTTCGCGGATGGCCTCCCAGGCGCGACCGATCCGCGAGTTCTGCAGGCGAATGTTGATCACGATCGCCAGCAGCAGGATGACCAGCAGAATGTAGTAATACTTCATCGGCCCGGAAATCGAGAGCTCGAACAGCTTATCGGTCGTATTGAATTTGATGCCGCCGATCGAGAACGGATCGATCCGCGAAATGCCCTGCGGCCCGTTGGTGATATTGATCGGTCGCGACAGATTGTTGAGAAAGATGCGGATGATCTCGCCGAACCCTAAGGTCACGATCGCAAGATAGTCACCGCGCAATTTCAAGGTCGGCGCACCCAGCAGGACACCGAAGAGGCAGGCGACCAGCGCACCGATCGGCAGAATCACCCAGAAAGGCAGGTGCAAGCCGAAGTGCGGCGATGCCAGCAACGCATAGCAGTAGGCGCCCACCGCGAAGAACGCGACATAGCCGAGGTCGAGCAGGCCCGCGAAGCCCACGACAATATTGAGGCCGAGGGCGAGCAGTGCGAAGAGAATCGCGAGATTGGCGATGCGCACCCAAGCGGTACCAACCTGCGCCAGCGCGAACGGCAATGCGATGAGCGCAATAGCGATGAGGGCCATGCCAAGCCATGCGAGCGCTGGCGATCGCGCGGCAACGAGCGCTTCACGCTTCACGCTTGGCGTTTCCCATTTCGCATTTCCCGTTTCCCGTTTCCCGTTTCCCGGCCTCTAAGCCCGATCCCCCACCCGCTCTCCCAACAGCCCTGATGGCCGAAACACCAATACGCCAATCAACACCAGAAACGCGAATACGTCCTGATAGTTGCTGCCGAACAGGCTGATGTGTTCCCCCGCCGCGCAGCGCGCCGCAAGTCCTGTGAAAAGCCACGTGACCGCGCACAGATTGGACAGATCCCCGATATAGCCGGCACCGAGCGCCTCGATGACACCGAGCAGCAGCCCGCCGACCATTGCGCCCGGTACATTCCCAATGCCTCCAAGCACCGCCGCGCAGAATGCCTTCAAGCCAAGCAGCGCACCCATCTGATAGTGCGCGATGCCGTAGTACGAGCCGACCATCACGCCCGCCACGGCACCCAGCCCGGCGCCGATCGCGAAGGTGATTGCGATTTCGCGATTGATATTGACACCCATCAGTCCGGCGACTTGAGGGTTCTGGGCCGTGGCGCGCATTGCAATACCGAGCCGCGTTCGATGCACGAGCCATAGGAGGCCCGCCATCAGCGCGAAACACAGGACGAGAATCACGAGTTGCACATTGGTGACCGATGCGCCGCCGAATTCGAAGGTCTGTATCTTGATGATCTGCGGGAACGCAAGGTTATTGCGGCTCCAGACCATCATGGCGACGTGCTGCAAAACGATCGACATCCCGATCGCGGTGATGAGTGGCGCGAGACGGGGTGCGTTGCGCAATGGGCGATATGCGATGCGCTCCAATGCATAACCGACCGCGATACAGACGGGAATCGCGCAGGCGGCGCCGATCACGATGATTACCGCCGGTGGCAATCCGGATTTGGCGAGCAATGTGATGACGGTGAAGGCCACCATTGCGCCGATCATCACGACTTCGCCGTGAGCGAAATTGATGAGCTGGATAATCCCGTACACCATCGTGTAGCCGAGGGCCACGACCGCGTACACGGCCCCCAAGGTGAGGCCGTTGATGAGCTGCTGGAGAAAGATCTCCATGCGAAAAACGGCGCCCGCCAGCGCCGTTTTTTCAACTGGAGCGAATGCTCCTCTATTTCTTCTCTGCGTCCTTGGCTGGTGCGGCCGCGGGCGCCGCACCGCCCATCGACATCTTCACGAATTCATCGAACTTCATCGACTTGCCGCCCTGCAGCACGGCGAGCGGTTCGATCTTGCCGCCCTTCATCGTGAAAATCGTGATCTCGGCATCCTTGCGATCACCCTTCGCGTCGAACGAAATTTTGCCGGTCGCGCCCGCATGGCTGATGCCCGCAAGCGCCGACAGGTACTTCGCCGGATCAGCGGAGTTCGCCTGCTTCATCGCCTCGATCAAGAGATTGGCGGCGTCGTAGGTGAATGGGGCGTAGAGAATCGGGTCGACATTGAATTTCTTCTTGTACGCATCGAGAAATTTCTGACTCGCTGCCTGCGGCGGCAATCCGGCCTGCGAACAGATCAGCCCTTCCGAGGCGTCGCCTGCGAGCTCCTTCATCTTGTCGGTGCACGCTCCGTCACCAAACGAAAAGACAGCCTTGATGCCGAGCTCGCGACCTTGTTTGAGCAGCGGACCGCCGGTGGCGTCCATGCCGCCGAAGAACACCGCATCCGGGTTGCCACCCTTGATCTTCGTGAGAACGGCTTTCCAGTCGGTCGTCTTGTCAGTGCCTTTCTCGCGAGGAAGCACATTGACACCAGAGGCCTTGAGCGTCTTCTCGACCTCGTTGGCGATGCCTTCACCGTACGCCGTTGCATCGTCGATCAACGCTACGATCTTCGGCTTCGCCTCCGTGTTCAGGTACTGGGCAACGGCCGGGCCCTGCTGGTCATCGCGACCGACCACCCGGAATGCCACTTTGAGGCCGCGTTCGGTCACTTGGGGATTGGTGGCTGAACCGGAGATCATCGGGATCCCGTTCTGGTTGTAGATTTCCGAGGCGGGAATCGTCACCCCCGAATTCAGATGGCCGACGATACCGGCGACCTTCGCGTCGACGAGTTTCTGTGCAACGGTGGTGCCGACCTTCGGATCCGCTTGATCGTCTTCGGCGATCAGCTCGAACTTCGCCATCTTGCCATCGATCTTGATGCCGGCCGCATTGGCTTCGTCGATGGCCAAGCGCGCCCCGTTCTCGTTGTCTTTCCCCAGGTGCGCGATGCCGCCGGTAAGCGGACCCGCATGACCGATCCTGATTGTGATGGACTCTGGCGCAGCAGGTGCTGCTGCCGCCGCCTTGGCGGCAGGTTTAGGATCTTCTGTCTTGCCGCACGCGCCGAGCAACGCGATTGCGGATGCGCCGACGATGAACAATCGCCCATTGATGGTCATGGAGGTGCTCCTCTTTCTTGGAGTGGAACGTGGGCTCCCGCGCGTCACGCGGCGAGCGGATTATCGTCCGCGATTATGGAAACCCGCACTGTGACTGTCAATCGAACGATTGCAGGCGACCAATTAGCTTCGTTGGTTCAAGGGTCGGCGCGGCCGCCCGCGCAGACCCGATAGACGCATCAAAGAGCGAGAATGAACTTCACCATCGCATTCACGTCGGCATCACTGACATTCGGATTCGGTGGCATCGGGATCGGGCCCCACACACCCTGGCCACCTTTCTTCACTTTGTCCGCGATTTTCGCGGCCGCATCCTTCTGCCCCTTGTACTTCGCTGAGACCTCCTTGTAGCCCGGGCCGACCAGTTTCTTGTCGATCGAATGGCAGGCGGTGCACGCGTGCTTCTTCAACAGATCTTCATTGGCCAGCACCGGCGCGGCGACCAGCGATGCGGTTGCCGCGATGCCCAGTACAATCGTTCGAATCATCAATGCTCCTTCGATGGAATGGAAAAACCGGCGCGCGGAGTCTACCGAATTCGTCTCCGCGGAGAAATGGACGTGATCGTTGACGAGGCGTATCGATCAAGACTGCGATCGACTCTTCGATTCGCTGCCGGTGTGCGCATCGAGCAGCGCCTCGAGCTCGACCATGCTGCCGACCGGGGCCGAACACGTAACGCCCTGGCAGACATAGCCGTTGACGCCCTCCTGGGGCGCGGGCCGCGCCAACGGCTCGGGGATGCCCGATATGCCAGGATCAATCGCAAAGGCCATCGCCTCGGGTCGATGCCTGACATTGAACGCGGCAAGCCACGCCCGTGTCGGTATTCGTGGGCCCGCCAGCACGACCATGCGCGTCGGCTCGATCAATTCCTGCAATGCCCAAAGGAGCGATGCGAACACGGGCGGGTGATGCTCGATCTGCGCATGAAAGGCC
>JANMUI010000370.1:0-10612 GCA_031391405.1 Betaproteobacteria bacterium | reverse complement strand
TCTCAGGCACATCCGGGCTTGGTGTGGTCAGGCTCCATCTGTCTGAATTGAGCCAAGAACTGCTAATTTATTCTTGCGCGGACCCTAAGTAAGTGCAATTCGGGGCTCGCCTCCTTGTTCAATGAGTCCCTAGCTCTCTTCCATCGTAACCGGCGCAAGGGGTAGATGGGCCTTCACGACCGCACCGCCCCCCGGATGGTTCTCGATGCTCGCGTGACCACCCAGGAGGCGCGCCCGCTCCTTGATGCCGAGCAAACCGAACGAGCCGCGCTTGTCCTCGTCGCCGGCGGCAATGCCGCGCCCGTTGTCTCGCACGCTCACCAACGCATGCTGGTTATCGTTGCGCACCTCGACCTCCACCCGCGAGGCGTTCGCGTGTCGGGCAACGTTGGTGAGCGATTCCTGCACGATCCGAAAAATCGCCGAGGCGTGTGGCTCGGGCACCTCGGTAAGGGCCTCGTCGATCGCAACGCGCACACTGATGCCCGTGCGCTGCGCGGTGTTCTGGGCCAGCCATTCGAGCGCCGCGCCAAGGCCAAGATCGTCCAGCATGAGTGGCCGCAGGTCGGCCGCGATGCGCCGGGTCGAGGCGACCGTTTGATCGATAAGGCCGCGCAGATGCATGCAACGCGTTTGCAAGTCGGGCCGATCGGAGGCAAGCGATCGTTCAAGATCGCTTATGTCGATCTTCATTGCCGTCAGTTGCTGACCGAGCTCGTCGTGCAGCTCACGCGCCACGCGCCGGCGCTCGACTTCCAGTGCCGCGTTCGCCGCATTGGAGAGCACGCGAAGCTCCTGGTGGCTGCGCGCGATGGCCGCTTCCGCTTGCACGCGTTCGGTGACGTCGCGGAGAATCACCGTAAATAACGTGTGGCCCTCGACGCTCACCTGCGAGATCGAGGCGTCGATCGGGAATTCCTCGCCCGACGCCCGCAGCCCGAACAGCACCAGCTTCGCCCCCATGCGGCGGGTCGTGTCGCCGGTGTCGCCGAACCGCTGCACGTGCTTGCGGTGCGCGGCTTTGAAGCGATCCGGAATCAGCCGTTCGAGCGGCGCACCAAGCGCTTGATCACGCGATAGCCCGAAGATGCTTTCGGCGGCATCGTTGAAAAGCACGATTCGTTGCAGGCTATCGACCGTGATGATCGCGTCCATCGCCGAATCCATGATTGCGGCGAGGCGCGTCTGCTCCTCGATGGCCTGCCGGCGCAGGTTCGTGTCTACCTTGATCTGCCGCGCCAGCAGCATCGACATGGCGCCAAGAAAAATCGCGGTGAGCAAGGCGAGTGGCGTGACGAGCCACGCGTGTCGCGCCCAATTGCGCAGAATGTGCGCTTGGGTCATCGAGATGCCGATCACCAGCGGTGGATCGCCAAGCGCGAGCATGGAAGTCACGCGCTCGGTGTTATCCGGGCCGCCGCGATGGCGTAGCACGACCGCTTCGCGCGACTCCACGCCGCGTTTGAAGGCTTCCGTGTCCCCATAGTTTTCACCAGGCTTGCCGACGAACGCCCTGCTGCCGGCGAGCAGGTTGCCGTCCTGGCGCATCAGGCGCACGCCGCCGCCCGCGCCAAGATCGAGCGCGCGATAGATGCGCGCAAGATGGTCGATCCGAACCGACGCGCTCAGTATTCCGATGAGCCCGCCTCGCTCGTCGCGAATGGCTCTAGTGAATGGAATCGCCTCGTCGCTCCCTATGCCCAGACCGACCGGCAGGGCGATGTAAAGGCCCTTGACGATGCCGGCCCGATGCACGATCAGGGCTTCCCAATCGCCGTATTGGATCTTGGGCGCGAGCTGCCGGGAGGTGTGGACGATCGCATCACCGTTCGCGCCGACGAGTTCGATCGCGCTCAAGTGCCGCGCGCGCTCAATGCGCTCCTGGAATTGCTGATGAAGCGTAATGTCGGCGAGAGGCAGGCCCCGGCCGATATGCCTCTGCACGTCGTTCTCCGCACGAAGCAGGATCTGATCGATTTCCTCCACCGTGCGGCGGGTCTGCTCGCCGAGCAAGAGGCTCAAGTCGCGCAGGCGGGATTCCGCCTCGAGCAGATGATCGTGACGCATCTGTGCGAGGGCCCAGAACGTGCCGACGGCAACCGCGCCGACAGCGACAAGTCCGAGCACGATCGCCCATTTTCCAACGGCGCCCGAGGGGCTGCTTGCGGGCGGCCGAATGAGAGCCATGGGCTGCGCAGTGGAGACTAGTGATCGAGGATGATGGATGAAGTATATCTCCGCACTCGATATGGTCCTGCCGTGCGTTCTTCGCTGCTTCGTTTCTAACAGCGCCGGGCATCAGGAATCCAGACCGCCGGTCGCGCGGATCCCTAACGCGTGACCAGCACCGGAATTTTGGAATGAGTGAGGACCAGATTCGTCTCGCTACCGACAAGCACGCGAGCGAGCCCCTTTCTCCCATGCGAAGCCATCACGATGAGATCGCACTTCTCTTTCTTTGCGGTGCGAATGATTGCGTCTGCGGGCGATAGGTCGGTGGTCTCAACGGCTTTGAAGTCGACACGCGCCTTGGTTGCCGCAGCTTCGATTTCGGCGAGGCGCTCGCGGGCGAGCTTCGCCGAGTCCTCCTCGAACTGTTTCTCCGTCGAGGGGGGAATCATCACCGCCTCGGCGAAATAGATGGTGGGGAAGGGCTGGCGGGCATGAAAGCCGACCACGGTTGCGCCAAGCGCCTTGGCCAATGCAATGCCATGCGCGATCGCCTTGCGAGACAGCCGTGACCCGTCGGTCGCAATCAGAATGCGATTGACCATTCTTGTTCTCCTGCGGACGCCTAGCGCACCACCAGCACGGGAATCTTCGAGTGGGTGAGGACCTTCTGCGTCTCGCTGCCGAGGAGCAGGCTCGACAGGCCGCGCCGGCCGTGCGACGCCATGACGATGAGATCGCACTTCTTCTTGTTCGCAGTCGCGATGATCGCGTCATAAGGTGAGCGCTTCTGCACGGTGACTGTGTCCGCGGTGATGCCTGCCTTCTTCGCCGCGCGGACCAGCTCGCCAAGGATCCGGTTGGCAAATGCTTTCTGCTCGACGAGAAACTGGCCTGGTGTTACGACGCCCGTGAACGATGCGCCCTCCGCGTACACCTGCGCCGGATACTCGGGCATGGCGTAGAAGCCGACGAGTTTTGCGCCGAGCGGCGCGGCAATGCTGATCGCGGTATTGATTGCCTTCTTGGAGAGCTTCGAACCATCGGTGGCGACGAGAATGTTCTGGTACATGGGGAGTCCTTATTGGTTCCTGATTCGTAGTGCAACGGAGGATCATTGCCAATCACGTAGTGGTTTTAGTGGGACATCAACACCGGGACCGTCATATGCCGCATCATCGTTTGCGTGACGCCACCGAAGACGACCTCACGCAGGCGCGGATGCGCATACGCACCCATGACAAGCAGATCCGCGCTCAGATCGGCGGCACGGGACAGAATGAACTCGCCCACATCCAATTTGACACCCGCCTGCGTCGCAACTTCCGCCTTGACGCCATGGCGCGCAAGAAAGAGCGCGAGATCGGCGCCGGGGTGCTCACCATGGCCGTCCGTGCCGGGGTGCGGATTTACAGCCAAGATCGTCACCTTTTCGGCGCGCTGCAGAAACGGCAGTGCATCGGTAACCGCACGCGTCGCTTCGCGGCTCGGCTTCCAGCACACCAGCGGGCGCTTCGGGATAGGCTGGAAGTTGCCCGCATACGGCAGCACCAATATCGGACGCCCCACCGACAGCGCAATCAGCTCCGGGAACGCCGGTGCCATGAAGCCGCTTTCATCATCGGGGTCGTGCTGTCCAAGCACGACGAGATCAGCGTAGCGTGCATGCAGTGCGAACACCTCCTGCGGATCGCCTGCGGCTGAACGCCATTCGCTGCCGACGAGCCCATGCCGGCGCATGGCACTGTTGAACCCGGTGGCGAGCTTGTCGATCGTCGCCAAATCCGCCTTGCGCGAGATCTCGATAAACTCTGGTCCGAGCTCGGCCTGGACAAAGCCCGGCAGTCGCGTTGGAACGGCGATATGCAGTCCCGTAAGGTGAGCGCCCCAACCGAGCGCGAGCAGTGCGGCGAAATCAATGCGCGTGGCGGAACGCTTGTCGGCGTCCACATGCACGAGGATGCTTTTGTAGGCCATGCTTGCCTCCTTCAGAGTCGCGCCGGGCGTCCCATTGCCCGGCACGGGCGTTGATTACAGTTCGTGATCCATAGCGGAGTTTCGTTGCTGATCAGGTTACTGTTTGATCCTACGCACGGATCCGGCGCGGCATTTGCGCCAGATCAAACGCGAGTCCTTCCGGTCCAAGGATAAAGGCGTCATGCATCCACACTATCTCGAACCATTGTTTTCACCGCGAACCGTCGCGTTGGTCGGCGCAAGCGATCGCCCCGGGTCGCTCGGCCACGATGTATTCAAGAATCTGCTGGCGGGCGCGTTGCACGGCGAAGCGATTCCGATCAACCCAAAACATGATCAGGTATTGGGCGAGCGCTGCTATCGGTCGCTGGTCGCCCTCGACAAGAAAGTAGATTTGGCCGTCGTCGCGACACCGGCCGCGACCGTGCCGGCGGTGCTCGAGGATGCGGCGAAGGCGGGCACGCATCATGCGGTCATTCTGGCGGCCGGGTTCGGCGAGACCGGCGCCGAGGGAAAGGCGCGCGAGGCGGCGCTGGGCGCGCAAGCGCGGCGTCTTGGCATTCGGCTGCTCGGGCCGAATTGCCTGGGCATCATGCGTCCGAAGATCGGGTTGAATGCCACCTTCGCCCGTACCGGTGCGCGACCCGGCCCGATCGCTCTGGTGTCGCAATCCGGAGCGGTATGCACGGCCTTGATCGACTGGGCGTGGGCGGCGGGATTCGGATTTTCGAGCGTGGTATCGATGGGCGCCGCGATTGATCTCGATGTCGGCGAGATTCTCGACTACCTGCTTTTCGATCCGGATACCCACAGCATTCTTTTCTATCTCGAAGGCGTGCGCGAACCGCGCCGATTCGTTTCTGCCCTGCGCGCTGCGGCCCGTGTCAAGCCGATCGTGGCGATGAAGGTGGGCCGGCATCTTTCCGGCCAGCGTGCTGCCGTGTCGCACACGGGCGCGATGGTGGGTAACGATGCGGTGTTCGATGCGGTGCTGCGCCGCTCGGGCGTGGTGCGGGTGCGAACGTATCCCGAGCTGTTCGCCGCGGCCCGCGTACTCGCGAGCGATCGATTGCCTGCCGGTGATCGTTTGGCGATCGTCACAAATGGCGGCGGACCCGGCGTCATGGCCGCGGATGCGTGTGTCGATCGCGGGGTAGCGCTGGCCGCCTTCAACAGCAGTACGCTTGAATCATTGAACGCGCTCCTGCCGGCGCATTGGTCCCATGCGAATCCAGCGGACATTCTGGGCGATGCGACGCGCGAGCGCTTCGATGGCGCGCTTGAAGCGGTGCTTGCGGATCCCGGCGTGGATGGGGTGCTGACGCTGTTTTGTCCACAGTCCCTCGTCAGCGCGAAAACCGTGGCGGAATCGCTGATCCCACGAATCCGCACGGCGACGAAGCCGGTGCTTACCGCATGGCTGGGTGAGCATGACGTCCGCGCAGGCCGTGAATTGATCGAAGCAGCCGGCATGCCCGCATTCTCCGCGCCGGAAAGCGGCGTGGCGGCGTTCGGCGTGCTCGCCGATTATCAGCGCGCGCAGCGTCTCCTGCTCGAGGTGCCTAGTCCCTTCACGCGAACGGTGCCCGCGCAGCATGGTGAAGCGCAAGCGTTGTTCGAGCAGGTTGCGCGTGCCGGACGCACGCTCATGACCGAACCTGAATCGAAGCAGTTGCTCGCGTATTTCGGCATTCCAACCCCACGCACCATCATCGCAGTGACAGCAACCGAGGCGGCGCACGCGGCACGCCTGGTTGGATTTCCCGTCGCGCTCAAGATTCTATCGCCCGATATCGCGCACAAGTCCGACGTCGGCGGCGTGCGGCTCGCCGTTCGCGACGCGGCGCAGGTCGAAGCGGAATTCAATGCGCTGGTCGCTCAGGTGAAGAAGCTTCGACCCGACGCGGATGTCACAGGTGTCGCGGTCCAGCCGATGGTGCAAAAGCGCTTCGGCAGGGAAGTCTCGGTCGGTGTGGCGACCGACCCGGTGTTTGGTCCGGTGATCAGCTTCGGCGCGGGCGGCGTCGCGGTGGAGTTGCTGGCCGACTATGCCGTCGGATTGCCGCCGCTGTCGATCCGGCTCGCCGAGGAGATGATCGACCGGACCCGCATCGCAAGACTGCTGGCCGCCTATCGACATATCCCTGCTGCGGATCGCCAGGCGATCGTCGATGTCCTCCTTGCCGTATCGGAGATGGTGATCCACTGTCCCTGGTTGAAGGAGCTCGACATCAATCCGCTATTGGTCGATGGCGATGGGGCCGCCGCGCTCGATGCGCGGGTGGTGATCGATCCGTCGCGTGCGACTGCCGATGCGCGTTATTCACATATGGCGATCCATCCGTATCCGGCACGGCTCGAGCGCGCGGAGGCATTGCCCGATGGCACCCGACTCCTCGTGCGTCCGATTCGACCGGAGGATGCGCGGATGGAACTGGCGTTCGTCGAAGGACTCTCGGACCAGTCGCGCTACTTTCGATTCTTCAGTGCGCAGAACACGCTCTCACCAAAGATGCTCGCACGGTTGACGCAGGTTGACTACGAGCACGAGCTCGCCCTCATCGCGCTTCGCAACGAGGCCGACGGTGATGAGATTGTCGGTGTCGCGCGCTACATGCCTCTCGCGGACGGCAAGAGTTGCGAGTTCGCGGTTTCGGTTGCCGATTCCCTGCACGGCAGAGGGCTTGGCACCCTGCTGATGCGCCGCCTCGTCGAAGCCGCGCGCGATGCGGGTTTCGACGCAATGGTCGGCGAAATTCTCGCAGGCAACGAGAAGATGCTGCGGCTCGCGCGGGTGCTCGGCTTCAAAGGCGAGCCCCATCCGCTGGATAGATCAGTGGTGGAGGTGCGTCTTGCGCTTCGCGCCTAAAAGGATCTCGTCGACGAGCGACATGATGACCAATCGAGCCATTGACTCCACGGCGCAAAGCATGCGGCTCGTGCAAGCCCTCCACGATCCGCGCTGTTATCCGCATGCCGTCAAGAACATCCGTCTCATCGAGACGCATATCTCGTATGTCCTGCTGACCGGTGAATATGCCTACAAACTGAAGAAGCCGGTCAATCTCGGGTTCCTGGATTTCTCCACCATCGCTGCGCGGCGGAACGCATGCGACGAAGAGGTGCGACTCAACCGGCGCACTGCCCCGCAGATATATCTTGCGGTCGTGCCGATTACCGGGCACGCGGACATGCCGGTCATTGCAGGCGATGGCGATCCGATCGACTATGCGGTGAAGATGCAAGAGTTTCCCGAAGATGCATTGATGGCGGATCGACTAGTGCATGGCGCGCTCACGCCGGCCGACGTCGATGCACTGTCCGCGCAATTGGCCGTCTTTCACGCGGAGGTTGCGCGTTCATCAGACGGTTATTCATTCGGTACGCCAATGGCGATCCAGGCGCGCATCCTCGAAGCGTTCGATTCGGCGGTCTCGACTGATTCGTTATGGCAGGAGCGGATCGATGCGCTCCACGAATGGGTCGAACGTGAAGCGGCGCGGATGGCCGATGTCATGGCACGGCGCAAAGCGAGTGGATTCGTTCGCGAATGCCATGGTGATCTGCATCTTGCGAATATCGCGATGATCGGCGGCGTTCCGGTCCCATTCGATTGCATCGAGTTCAACGCGGACTTGCGCTGGGGCGACGTGATGGGCGAGGTGGCGTTCACCTTTATGGATTTTCTCGCGCATGGCCGCTCGGAGTATGGATGGCGCTTCCTGAACGGCTACCTGGAACAGACCGGCGACTATGAAGGCGTGGCGCTGCTACGTCTCTACGCCGTCTATCGCGCATTGGTGCGAAGCAAGGTTGCGGCGATTCGCGCGGGGCAATCGGGAATCGCGTCGCCCGACCGCGCCCAGGCGATGGAAACCGCTGTGCGATACCGGACGCTTGCGCTGCAACTTGCGGAATTGCGCGCGCCGGTGCTCGCGCTGATGCACGGCCTTTCGGGTTCGGGAAAGTCGACGGTCGCGCGCATGGCGGCCGAATCGATCGGCGCAATCCGGATGCGTTCAGACGTCGAACGCAAACGTCTGTTCGATCTTGCCGCTGCGGCGCGCTCCGCGAGCGCGCTGGGTGTTGGCCTCTACGGGCCGGATGCAACGAGAAGGACCTATGCCCGGCTAGCGGATGTCACGCGCACGATGCTCGCGGCGGGCTTGTCGGTGATCGTGGACGCCACCTTTCTCGTCCGCGCTGATCGAACGGCATTTCATGCCATTGCAGGGGATACGGGGGCAAGATTCATCATTCTCGATTGTGTTGCGCCTGTCGAGGTGTTGCGCGCGCGCGTTGCGAAGCGGAACGAATCAGGCACCGATGCGTCCGAAGCAGATAACCATGTTATCGAGCACCAGTTGGCCTACGCCGATGCCCTCGATGCGAACGAAGCGCGATCCGCGATAAGCATTTCCACGGACTGCTCGTTTGAGAAGCTTGAGGGGCGATGCGCGTTACTGCCAGCGCAGGTCCGGCCAGGCGGGGAAGCGTAGCAATATGACGCCGCGACCAGCGGGACGCCTTGTCGACTTGCGGCGCGTAGTAGACCGGGTAGCTCGGTACCTGTCCGCGTTCGATCCTTGTGGGCGTATTGGATGGCTCCCCGCGAATCCACGGTTTGACTTCGCGCAATAAACATGACGAATAGGCCGGGTATATTTTAAGAACGGGTAGGCGTCGTGCTGATCGTTGCCGGCATCCTAGGGTTGGTGTACGGCAGTTTCAGCTACACGAAGGAGACCCATCAGGCCAAGCTGGGTCCGATCGAGTTGTCGGTAAAGCAAAAGGAGACCGTCAACGTCCCAATGTGGGCTGGCGTGGGCGCGATAGTGATTGGCGGTTTGCTCGTGTTCTTTGGTGGCAAGAAGGGCTAGCCGCTGTTGGGAGATTCGGGCATACGGCACGAGCTTCATGCCAAGGTCTTGCAGTGGCCCGGCCTGAACGATCCCCCGCGTCGTGCTCGTACCGCCAACGCAACGCGTTGTTCATCGGGCAGCAGCCCTGCCCGATCACGGTCCGCCTCGGCCTTCGTGGCGCCGAACCCGCGTATGCCCATGTCCGCTTCGTGCGAGAAGTGTTCACAGCGCCCCATCGTTCATGACCTTCATGAGCGGGCTAGAGTTGAACGAGCTGCAATTTCTCCTTCACGTACTCGCCCACCAGGATCGCGGCCGGATAGGACACGAGCTCCTCGGTGCGTGCGTGCTCGATCAATCGCATCGCGAATTGGGCATACTCGGGCCGGTCCGCTCGCCGGGCGGCATGGATCAGCGTCTCGAGCGCCGCGACGATCGATTGGTGCTCGGCCAGCATGTCCTGCAGCTCGTCGTGTTCTCGCTTGAGCGGTTCCGGAATCTCGAAATTCATGGGGGTCACTCTCCAATCGCATAGCGTGCGTGTTCTGAAGCGATTAAGGCGGGGATTGCGCCACGGTCGGTGCGCCGGCCGATCGAGGCGGTCGTGACTGAGCATGGCGGGAGCCAGCGCTGATCAGGCCGTAATCTTCTCGTCGGTCAATGCTGCCTTGAGTGCATCCTCGACGGTCTCCAACCAGATGAATTGCAACTGCTGCTTGGCATCCTCGGGAATATCCAGAAGCTCCTTCTTGTTCCGCGCGGGCAATAGGACGGTTTGGATCCCCGCGCGAAGTGCGGCGAGCACCTTCTCCTTGATGCCGCCCACCGGCAGCACCAGGCCACGCAGACTGACTTCACCTGTCATTGCCCGGTCGTTGCGCACCGGCCGATTCATCGTGAGTGATGCGAGGGCGAGGAACATCGCCACACCAGCGCTTGGGCCGTCCTTGGGGATGGCGCCGGCCGGAACATGCACATGGATGTCGCCTCGTTCGAAAAATTCAGGCTCGACCTTGCATTCCACGCAGCGCGCTTTCACCAGCGTGAGGGCTGTCTGTGCGCTTTCCTTCATGACGTCGCCGAGCTGTCCGGTCAGGATCAGTTTTCCGGTACCCGGCGTGCGGGTCGCCTCGATGAAGAGGATGTCGCCGCCGACCGGCGTCCATGCCAATCCGGTGGAGACGCCGGGTAGGCTGGTGCGCATGGCAAGCTCGCTCTCGAATTTGCGCGGCCCAAGGATCGCCTCAAGATCCGACGCATCGACGCGGACGCCTTGCATCGAGCCCTCGGCGATGCGCATCGCAACGTGGCGGAACACCGCGCCGATTTCCCGCTCGAGATTGCGCACGCCCGCCTCGCGCGTGTAATCGAGAACCAGCGTCCGTACGGCATCATCGGTTATCGTGCACTGCTCACTTGCCAGCCCATTGGCCTCCAACTGGCGCCGGATCAGGAAGCGGCCGGCGATTTGCGCCTTCTCTTCAGCGGTGTATCCGGGCAACTGAATGATCTCCATGCGATCGCGCAACGGTCCATGGATCGTATCGAGCATGTTCGCGGTGCCGATGAACATCACGCGCGACAGATCGAACGGTACGCCAAGG
>JANMUI010000330.1:0-15361 GCA_031391405.1 Betaproteobacteria bacterium | reverse complement strand
CTCACCGTCCTCAACATGGGCGAGTTCAAGGAAGAGCACAAGGTGTCCCTGCTGATGGGCTCCCCGCCGGGTTACGTAGGCTATGGTGAAGGGGGGGTGTTGACCGAGGCGGTGCGCCGTCGCCCCTATTCGGTGGTGCTGCTCGATGAGATGGAGAAGGCCCACCCAGGGGTACAGGACGTCTTCTACCAGGTCTTCGACAAGGGCCAGATGAAGGACGGCGAAGGGCGTGTCATCGACTTCCGCAACTGCGTCATCATCATGACCAGCAATGCGGGCACCGACACCATCGCCAAGCTCTGCGCCGACCCCGAACTGTCGCCGGATCCCGAACAATTGCGCGAAGCACTACAGCCGGACCTTCTCAAGGTCTTCAAGCCCGCGTTCCTTGGCCGCTGCAACGTTGTAATCTATTACCCGTTGCGCGACGAGATCATGCGCCGGATCTGCCTGTTGAAGCTGCGTAGTATCGGCCGGCGGGTGCTCGAGACCTACGGTACGCCGCTCACCTTCGATGACACGGTGCCCGACGCGATCGTGGCGCGCTGCAAGGAAGTCGAGTCGGGTGCGCGCAACATCGACAATATTCTCAGCCGCTCGTTGCTGCCGGAGCTTTCCGGGATGCTCCTGGCGCGGATGGCGGAGGGGCAGAACATTCTTCGGGTGCAGGTGGGCATTGATCAGTCCACCGGCAACTTTCAGTACGATCTCGGTTGAACGTCTCCGCGGCCGAGGATACGATGAGCGGGGACATCAACGTCACGTGAAAGGTTCAACGAATAATGGCTATCTTCATGAAGTACGGTGCGCTCAATGGTGAAGTGACTGCCAAGGGCTACGAGAAATGGGTCGAGCTGCAGAGTCTGCAGTGGGGCGTGGGTCGAGGCATCTCGTCCGGCAGTGGCGGCAGCTCAAAGCGTGAGGCATCGGCGCCGAGCGTCTCCGAAATCACCGTTTCCAAGACCTTCGATGCATTCTCCCCGTTGGCGCTGAAGGATGCGATCGGCGGCAAGGGCTCGGAGGTCAAGATCGATATAACCCGGACCGACGCCTCGGGCAAGCATGTAGCTTTTCAAAAATACATCCTTACCGAAACCATGATCAGCGGCTACAGCATCAGCAGCGGTGGTGAACGGCCTTCGGAGTCACTCAGCTTGAACTTCACCAAGTTCGACAGCGAGTACTTGAAGATCGATGACCAGTTTGCCGCGACGACGACCGGCCACGTCATGTACGACATCTCAAAGGCCACTGCCTAGCTGGTGCAGCGCGCGCGAACGCCGTTTGGTCGGCGTTCGCTTGGCAAGCCGGTACATCTTCTTCCACGGGACGTAACCGGCTCGACGATGACAACCACGACCTCATTCGCGGATTGACCGGCGCTCTTGACAGCGCCGCACCGCTAGGACCCCTCCGGCATGGCGGACTCCCGACTTCTCTTGATCACCACGCCGCTCGGCGCAGGTGCGTTGATTGCCACGCGCCTGAGCGTCACGGAACAGTTGGGACTCCCGTATTCGATCGAGGTCGAGGTCCTGGGTAGCAATCCCAACCTGCAGGCGGCCGACCTTCTGACCAAGGAGATCACCGTCACCGTATCGAGGATCATCGACGGGCAACCCGTGAAGCGCTTCTTTCACGGTCTGGTCGCCGAGTTTCAACGCCTGGGCCCGGGCGCGGCCGGCCGGATGACCTACCGGCTGGTGGCGGTCCCTGGCCTGTGGCGGCTCGGCCTCAAACGCAATTGCCGGATCTTCCAGGACAAGACGGCCAAGGACATCATCACCGCGGTGCTTGGCGAGCACGGTCAGCCGGCGCCTACATGGGGCATCCTGCCGACCCTGCAGCCGATTCCCTATTGCACGCAGTTCAACGAGACCGACCTGCACTTCGTCTCTCGCCTGCTCGAAGAGTACGGGATGAGTTGCTACTTCACACACACCGCATCGGCGCACACGCTTTCCATCAGTGCCACGGCGCCGGGATTTCCAGCCTTCGCTGGTGGTGATGTCGCGGCCACCCACGCCACGACCGGCGCATTCCAGCTCGGCGGCTGGCGGCGCGGTAACCGTGCGCGCAGCGCTTCCACGAAGTTCGAGGACATGGATGCAGAGCGCAGTCAGCCGTCGGTGGTGCTCACCAAGAGTAGCGATACGCGCACCTACGCCGATGAACCGGCGATGTGGGCGCCGGGCGAGGCTTACCGCTGGCCCGGCGGGATGGCGACCCGCCCCGTACTGGACAGTGCCGCCGTGGCCATGGGCGAGCAGGAGACCGCCTCCGAGGACTTCGCTGCCGTGGCCCTGGATCCCCGCTTCATGCCAGGGGCCCGCATGTCGGTGGCGGTAAAGGCCGAAGACGGCAGCGCACAGACAAAGCAGTATGTGGTCACGGCGGCGCGGCATGAAGCTGAGGACACCTCCGGCCTGGTCGCAGGCGCGGGGGGAAACGAGAGCTACCAAGGATCCGTCGCTCTCGTTACGACCACTCGAACCTGGATGCCAACGCAGCGCCACCCGCGTCCGGTGATGGCCGGGCTGTACTCGGCAAAGGTCACCGGGCCCTCGGGCGAGAAGATCCACGTCGACGAATTCGGTCGCATCAAAGTGAAGTTCCGCTGGGATCGCCTGGGCAAGGACGACGACACCTCTTCATGCTGGGTGCGAGTCGCGCAGTCGGCGGCGGGAGCCTGGGGCGGCACATGGTTCTTGCCCCGCGTTGGCGACGAGGTGCTGGTCGCCTTTCTCGACGGCGACCCCGACCGGCCGATCGTCACCGGCTCGGTCTACGGCAAGGATGCCAAGCCGCCTTTTCAGCCCGGCACCAACCGGTCCCAGAGCGGCATCAGCACCCGCAGCTACAAGTCCGACGACGCGGGCGACGCCAATATCTTTCGCTTCGAGGACAAAAAGGGTTCCGAGCATGTGTTCCTCCACGCCCAGAAGGACCTCCAGGTCGAGGTCGAGAACGACGAGACGCGCACTGTCGACCACGACCAGATCGAAACGGTGAAGAACGCGCGCACCATCACGATCAAGGACTCGGACGACGCGCTTACGCTCGAGAAGGGCAACCGCGCCACGACGATCAAGATGGGCAACGAGACTCGCGATGTGAAGATGGGTGACTTCACGTTGAAGTGCGATCTTGGCAACATCACGCTCGAGGCAATGCAGAAAATTACACTGAAGGTCGGCCAGAGTACGATCGTGATCGATCAGATGGGCATCACCATCAAAGCGATGACGATCACGGAAGAGGCCCAACTCATGCACAAGACCAAGGCCGTGATGCTGGAAGAGAGCGCCGATGCGATGGTGAAAGTGCAGGGCGGCATCGTGATGATCAACTGACGATGACTACTCCGCTGCCCAAGCTTGGCGTCCCGCTTATCCCGCTGCTGCCGCGTCTGGAGCTCGAAGCTGCCGCCGCCGCGGTACTCGACGGCGCGCAAACCGCTGCCGAAGGCGTGGCGCGCCTGGAAGCCGCAGGCTTTCGTAACGACGCCGTGCGGCTCTCGGCGCATGCGCTGCCGAAGCGCGAGGCCGTTTGGTGGGCGTGTATGTGCGCCACGTCCGTACCCGACCCGGCCCTACCCGCTGCGGATGCCGCGGCGTTGAAGGCGGCCGAAGCGTGGGTCCGCAAACCGGCCGACCACGCGTTGCGGCGCGCCGCCTGGGACGCCGCCCAGAAGACGGCGTTTCGCAGTCCCGAAGCGTGGGTGGCCGTCGGTGCGTTCTGGAGCGGCGGCAGCCTCGCGCCTGAAGGTCAGCCGGTGGTACCGCCGGCCGAGCATCTCACCGGCGTGGCCGTCAGTGGCGGCGTGGTGCTTGCCGCGGTGCGCGGGCACCCGGAGCGGGCCGAAGCGCGCCTGGAGCGCTTTCTTGCTTCCGCGCGCGATATCGCCGCCGGCGGCGCGGGGCGCATTCCTCTCGAGGAAGACTGAAATGCCCGGGTTGCCCGCTGCACGTATCACCGATATGCATGTCTGCCCGATGGTCACGCCGGGCTTGCCGCCGATCCCCCATGTCGGCGGGCCCATCATCAAAGGTGCGCCCACCGTTTTGACGGGCAAGCTCCCGCAGGCCCGCGCCACGGACCAATGCATATGCGTCGGGCCACCCGATATCATCGCAAAGGGCAGCGCCACGGTGCTCATCTGCAAACTCCCGGCTGCGCGCATCGGGGACAACTGTGGCCACGGCGGGGTGATCGTGATGGGATGTCCCACGGTGCTGATCGGGGGCTGAGGCGGCATGCCGACACTCACGCTCACGGTTCTGCGCTGTCCCGATGCGGTCACCCCGGAGCAGCGCCAAGTCAAGGGCGGTGAGCTCACGCTCGGCCGTGGCACCGAGTGCGAATGGCCGCTTGCCGACCCCGACAAGGACTTGTCCCGCAAGCATTGCCGGCTGGAGCTGTTCTCCGGGAACTGGCGAGTTCGCGACCTGTCCTCCAACGGCACCTATGTCAACTTCGGCACCGAGCCGATCGGGCGCGACCAGGCGCAGCAGATATACGATGGCGACCGACTGCGCCTCGGCGCCTACGAGATCGAGGTGCGCATTGCCGAAGACGCGCATGCACCCGCCGAGTCTTCCGGTCGTGGTGGCTCGACCGGCGGATTGATCGAAGCCCGTACGCCGAGGGGGAATGTCGCCCCGTTGCCCGGACTGGAGGACGATGCGCCCTTGCCCGGTAGTGCGCGTCGAGGGGCACTGCTGCCCGATGACTTCGATGCTGGCGGCGCCTCCGACTCTCCGGTGGCCGACCATCGAGGCGCCACGTCCGAAGCTTTCCTGCCGCGGCCTGTGGTGCCGCCCGGCAAGCCACTCATCCCGGACGATTGGGACCTGGAAATCGACTCGAACCACGACGCGGTGCCGCCGCCGACACCGTCACGGCGCCCCAAGGCGACGGCTGAGAGTGCGCCGCGTCGCGACCAGGTCCATGCGCCCCCGCAGGAATCGCGGACAGCCGATTACGCAGACGACAAGAACCCGTTCGGCGGAGAAGCCGAGCAGCCCCATGCACCGGCCGCGGCGCGCGCACCCGCGCCACCCCGGCAGGCACCTTCATCGGCGTCCGACAAGCGAGCCGCCTTGGTTGTGATGCTCGCCGCAGCGGATCTCCCGCCCGGCCTGGTTGCGCGCGCTGCCGCCGACCCTGACGCCACGCTTCGCGCTGCCGGTGGCTTGCTCCGTTTGGCGGTGGCCGGCATTCGCGCACTCCTCATCGGGCGCAATGAAGTGAAGCGCGAGTTCAGGATCGAGCAGACGATGCTTCGCGCGAAGAACAACAATCCATTGAAGTTTGCTCCGACGGACGAGCAGGCGCTCGCGGCCCTGCTCGACCCACGCACGCCGGCACTGCGCGCACTGCAAGACTCCATCGATGATCTGACCATGCACCAGATCGCGACGCTCGCTGCCACGCAGGCTGCAGCGCGCGCATTGTTGGATAGGCTGGCGCCCGCGCACTTCGAGGCGGAGGACAAGGACGGGGGATTTATTCCCGGCACGCGTGAGAAGCGGCTTTGGGAGACCTACAAGCGCACGCATACGAAGCTGATCGAGCAGTTCGAGGACGATTTCGAAAGTGCCTTTGGCAAGGCGTTCGCCCGGGCCTATGAGCAGGCGGCCGTCCGGGCCAAGGATTGAAGAGGGGCCGCCGAGCGGCTAAGGCCCGGTGGTTAGCGACTAAGGAGTGGAATGGTCTGGCACGATAAGGTGGTCTGGCAGGAGGGCATGTTTCTCCGGGCGCAGCATTTCCAGCAGCAGGATCGACATGTGGCGCACCAGTTGCAGGCGCGTACGGCGCCGCTGCGGGCGCATCCCTGGGGCGTCACGGAGCTGTCGATCGACCGTGACCTGCTCGCGGCCGGCCGCTTTGCGCTCTCAGCCGCGACGGGTGTGCTGGAGGACGGCACGACATTCTCCATTCCGGGATCGGTGGACGCCCCTTTGCCGCTCGACCTTCCGGAGGGGACGCGCAGCGCCGTGATCTACCTGGCGCTTCCACTGCGGCAGGATGGCACCCCGGAAGTCACGGCGGCAGCCCAGGGCCCCGACGAGGTGCGCGCGCGCTACGGTCTGCAGAGCTTCGAGGCCTACGACACCCACAGCGACAGCACGATCTCAGCGGAGCTCGGCGTCGGACGGCTGCGGTTGCGTTACCTGCTCGATTCCGACGAGCTTGCCGGGTACTCGTGTCTGGGTCTGACCCGGGTCGTTGAAGTCCAGGCTGACCGGCGGGTGTTGCTCGATGACCGCTACATTCCGCCCTGCTTGCGGATCTCGGCGACCACGGTGCTCAGCAATCTGACTGCCGAGCTCGTGGGAATGCTCGGTCAGCGCGGAGAAGTGTTGGCCGGCAGGCTCGGCCAGCCTGGCGCCCGGGGCGTGGCAGACATCGCTGACTTCCTGCTCCTGCAAGCGGTGAATCGCTGGCAACCGCTTCTGGCGCACTGGGCAGACTCTGGGAATCTGCATCCCGAGGCGCTGTTCTCGGCGCTGGTCCAGTTGGCGGGCGAGCTGGCCACCTTCACCGCACCGGACAAGCGGGCCAGCGCCTATCCGGCCTATCGGCATGACGATCTTCAACGCAGCTTCGCGCCGGTCGTGGCGGACCTGCGCCGCTCGTTGTCGGCGGTTTTGGAGACCAATGCCGTCTCCATCCCGCTCCAGGACCGCAAGTTCGGTGTTCGTGTCGGCGCCCTCGCTGACCGTACGCTATTGCGGGCAAGCCAGTTCGTGCTGACCGTGTCGGCCGACGTGCCCGGCGAGCAGTTGCGGCGGCTGTTCCCCAGTCAAGTCAAGATCGGCGCGGTGGAGCACATCCGCGAGTTGGTCAATGTGTCGTTGCCCGGGATCGGCATCCGCGCGTTGCCGGTCGCGCCGCGACAGATTCCCTTCCACGCCGCGGCAGCCTACTTTGAGCTCGACCGGGGCAGCCCCCACTGGCAGCAGATGCAGACCTCGGGCGGGTTCGCCATTCATGTGTCGGGTGAATTCCCGAATCTGAGTCTCGAGTTGTGGGCGATCCGCGCATGAGCGATAACCCTTTCAGCGAACCGGAAGACAACGATCGCACGATCATCCGGGGCCCTAGTCGCGCGATCCCGCCGGCCCAGCGGCCACCGGCGGCACGCGCTCCCGCGGCAACGCCGCCCGAGGCCTCGCCCGCCCCGATCGCGCCGCGTCTGGCCGGAGAAGCTGAAGCGTTGCCCAATGTGGGTATCTCGCCCATCGCTGCCGCCGCTGCACCGCTGCTCGACCTGCTCGGCCGCATCGGCGCCGGACCGCAGGCCACACAGGTCACCGACGCGGAAGAGCTTCGCGACCGAGCGGTTCGTGCATTGCAGGCGTTCGAGGCTCAGTGCAAGGCGGCCAGCGTCCCGGAAGAGCAGCTGCGTGCCGCGCACTACGCGCTCTGCGCTGCGCTCGACGATGTTGCCCTCGCCACGCCCTGGGGCCAGTCGAGTGGTTGGTCCTCGCGCTCGCTCAGTTCCACCTTCCACCAGGACGTGCGGAGCGGCGAGCGATTTTTCGACCTGCTTTCCGGCATGCAAAAGGACCCGGGCCGCTATCGCGCCGCGCTGGAGATCTGCTACCTATGTCTGGCGCTGGGATTTCGCGGTCGTTACCGCCTGCATAGCCGCGGCACCGCTGAGCTGGACCGCATCCGCGAAGGGCTTTACCAGTTGCTGTCGCAGTTGCGGGCCGGCTGGGAGCGAGAGCTGTCGCCGCACTGGCGCGGTGTGAACGCGCCGCACCGCGGCCCTGGCCGCAGCATTCCGGCCTGGGTGGCCGCCGCAGTCGCATTGGCCGTGCTCGCCTTTGGCTACATCTTCGTCGCCAATTCAGTGAACAGCGCCGGTGACGCGTTGCAGCAACGCCTGACGCAGCTGCCGCCTGCGACAATTCCGTCCATCGATCGCAGCGCCCCGCCGGTGCCCCCTGCGGTAGCGCCGCCGCCACCAGGGCCCGATCTGATCGCGACCGTCAGCCAGTTTCTGCGGCCTGAAATCCGCGACGGCTTGGTCGTGGTGCAGGGCGATGCGCAACGCCTGATGATTCGCATCAAGGGTCGGGGAATGTTCGCCTCCGGCAGCGCCGAGCTGGAGCCTCCTACCGTAGGACTGCTTCTGCGCATCGGTGAAGCCTTGAAAGCAGAACGGGGTCAAGTCGTGGTGCTGGGCCATTCCGACAACCAGCCGATTCGCACTGTGCGCTTTCCTTCCAACTTCCAGCTTTCGGCTGCTCGCGCGGAAGCAGCAAAGAACATCCTTTCCACGGCTGCCGGCCAGCCCGCGCGATTCGCCTCGGCCGGCCGGGCTGACACTGAGCCGCTCGGCTCCAATGCCACGCCGGAGGGTCGTGAAGAGAATCGGCGCATCGAGATCGTGCTGTCGCGCGGCGAGGGACGCTAGATGAAGGCCGTTTGGGCTGCATTGATTTCCGTGCCCGGGCTGGGTGGTCTGGTGGGCGTGCTGTTGCTCTCGGTGGTGATCTGGTTTTTCGCCCCGGCCCTGCTCGGGGTGAAGTCGCTGGCGCTGTTGGTGTTACTGGCCGCACTGCCGGTGCTTATCGGGCTGGTGGTGCTGGTGTTACTCGTGCGACGCCGCCAGAAGCGCGATACCGCGTTGGTTGCGGGCGCGTCCCAGGCGGACGAAAAAGTCGACGAGAAAGCGGTCAGGGCTGGCGCTGCTGCCGCCGCGACGGCCGAGGAAGCGCGCGCGGTAGGGAGCCGCCTGGCCGAAGCATTGAACGCGATGAAGGCGACCAGCGCCGGCAAGGGCGGCTACCTGTATGAACGCCCCTGGTACGTCATCATCGGCCCACCCGGTTCAGGCAAAACCACCGCCATTCGCAATTCCGGTCTCAATTTCCCGCTCGAGGCCGGCCGCGTGGCCGGTGTGGGCGGCACCCGAAACTGCGACTGGTGGATCTCCGAACAGGCGGTGCTGATCGACACCGCGGGTCGCTACACCACGCAGGACAGCGATGCCACCTCCGACAAGGCGGGATGGGAGCGTTTCCTCGAGCTGCTTCGCCGCGAAAGGCCGCGCCAGCCCTTGAACGGTGTGGTTGTGGCTTTTGGGGCGGACATGATCAGCAAGCTCGATCAGCCCGGACGCGAGATGCACGCCAAGGCCGTACGACGCCGGGTGCGCGAGCTCGAGCAGAAGCTCGGCCAGAAGCTGCCGGTCTATTTTCTCGTGAGTAAGGCCGATCTGATCGTCGGTTTCACCGAGTTTTTCGACGACCTCGATCGCGAGGCACGGGACCAAGTCTGGGGCATGACCTTCCCGGTAGAGCACACGGCGGAAGGCCAAGTGGCCCGATTCGGCGAGGAGTTCGGTGGACTGGTGCAGCGGCTGCACGATCGCATTCTGGAGCGCCTGCAGACCGAGCGAGGGCCGGAACAGCGTGTGCGCATCGCCGGCTTCCCGGCCCAGTTGGCATCGCTCGAGCCCCCGCTGGCAGCGTTCCTTCAGGCCGCTTTTGGTGGTTCCAAGCTCGACCCCGCGCCGTTCCTGCGCGGCTTGTACTTCACCTCGGGCACTCAGGAAGGAACGCCGATCGACCGGCTGACGGGTGCACTATCGCGGGCCTTCGGCCTTGCTTCGCGACGGCCTGCGGCGGTGACCAGTCAAAAAGGTCGAAGCTACTTCCTTGGCCGACTGCTGCGCGAGGTGGTCTTCAACGAGGCCAAGCTCGCCGCACGCGACCGTGGCCTGGAGCGTCGCAACCGCATCATTCAGATCGGTGCCTGGAGCCTCGCCGCGATTTGCGTGGTCGGTGGTGCCTGGTGGGCGTGGTCCGCAACGAGCATTGAGACCGCGCGTGGCGAGAAGGTCGCTGCGGCGTTGGAAGGCGCCAAGACGTCGGCGCAGGGCTTGCCGCTGGAGAGGATAGCCGCGACCGACGATCTGGTGCGCGTTATCCCTTATCTTGATCGCGTACGCAGCGTTCCACCCGCCTCCGAGGGTAAAGGTGGCGGTCTTGGTCTCAGCCAGGAAGAAAAGCTCCAGGGCGCGGGGCAGCTCGCCTACAAGCGGGCCCTCGAGCGTGTCTTGCTCCCGCGCCTGATGTCCCGGCTGGAGTCCCAGCTCCGCGACAACATGCAGCGTCCGGCGTATCTCTATGTGGCTACCCGCGTCTACCTGATGCTTGGCCGCCAGGGCCCGCTCGATCGCCCGCTCGTCAAAGAGTGGATGACGCTCGACTGGGCGCAGACCTACCCCGGTGCGGTGGGTGCGCCCATCCGTGACGCGCTTGGCGGCCATCTGGACGCGGCTTTGGCCGAGGCGGCCAAGCCGGAAGGTATCGCGAGTGTCGCCCTTGATGGCGCCTTGGTTGATCAGGCACGGCGTGTTTTCTCCCGCCTGCCGATGGCAGGGCGGGTTTATGCGCGACTGCGTGGCAGTGCTACAGAAGCTGCCCCGTGGCGTCCGTCGGAGGCGCTCGGGCCCTCAGGGCAGCGGCTATTTGCAGCCAAAGGCAGGCCGCTGGCAGAGATTGCCGTGCCGGGCCTGTTCACGGTGGAAGGGCTGCACCGCACGTTTCTGCCTCGCCTGCCTCAGGCTATCCGCGACGCGGCCTCTGAAAGCTGGGTGCTCGGACCGGAGGCTGCGGCCACTGCTTCCGACGCGAGGCAACTCGAAACGTCGGTACTGCGACTGTACGCCGACGATTACGTGAAGGCTTGGCAGGAGATGCTTGGCGAGATCGAGCTTGTGCCGTTCAGCAGCTTGACGCAGGCGGCCGAGGCTTTGAACCTGCTGGGGGCGCCGAATTCGCCGATGCGCGACCTGCTGCAAGGCGTCGCACGGCAACTGTCCCCGGCCACGCCGCCCGCCCCACCGCCGGGGCCGGCTTCGGCTGCCGCGGGGGCCGTGCAGGCTGCGGCGGGCGCGGCAGCGTCGGCGGTTGCGGGTCAGGCGGCGACCGCCAGCCGTGTCGCAGAAGCACTTGGGGTGACCGCAGGGCAGCCCCCGCCGGCGACGGTGGTCGCCCAGACCGTGGAAGAACGATTCCGCCCGCTGCGCGAAATCTCGGGCAAACCGCTTGAGGGCATTCTCTCGATCATGAGCGAGCTCTACGCGCAGGTTGCAAAGCTCGCCACGGCGCCGCCCGGTGGGGCCCTCCCGGCTGCCACGCCCGGGCTCGACCCAGGGCAACGGCTCGCGGCCGAAGCCCAACGCGCGCCGGAACCGTTGTCGCGCTGGCTGAATGTGGCGGCGCAGTCTTCGGGCATGCTGCGATCCGGTGGCACCAAGGCGTCGGTGGCGGCAGCCGCAGCACAGCAATTGGCGCCATTCTGCCGGGCCGTTGAATTCCGCTTCCCGTTCCGTCAGGACGCGGCCGCGCCCGACATGCCGATGGACGACTTCGTGCGGCTCTTTGGTCCCGCTGGTGTCTTCGACCAATTGTTCGACAAGATGCTCCGCAACTATGTCGATACGCGGCAGAAACCCTGGCGCGCGGTCGCGGTCGACGGCTCCCCGCCGCCGGTCGCGCCTGGCGACGTGGCACAGTTCGAGCGCGCGGCCACCATCCGTGATGCCTTCTTCCCCGCGCCCCTGCCCGGTCAGCCGAGTGCGGGTTTGCGGTTTGATCTCATGCCGCTCGCGCTGAATCCGGTCGCGACCGGCGCTACCTTCGAGGCCGAAGGCGTTAAGGCTGTCATCCCGCCCGGGGGGGCCGGCGCCAGGGCGGTTCAGTTGCAATGGCCCTCGCGCGGGGTCGTCAGCCTCACTTTCGACGGAGACGCCCCTGGTGCCGCCCTGTTGAACGACGGCGGCTGGGCGGCGCTGCGTTTCGTCTCGCGCGGTCGCCTTGCCGCGACGAGAACGCAAGACCGCTTCCGCCTCAGCATCCGACAAGGCGATCGCTCGGCCGAATTCGAGCTGCGTACCGGGTCGATCGTGCATCCGTTCATGCTCCGCGAGCTCGCTGAGTTCCGCTGTCCGCAGTTGGCGCCGTGAGCGGGTAGCGGGTGTCATGGCTCCGAACATTGCGCACTTACGCGGATTCGCTGCATGACCGGCCTCTATGGAAAGCTACCGTCGCATGGTGATTTCGTCCTGCGCGAGCTTCCTCAGAACTTCGTGCAGCCTTGGGACAACTGGCTGCAGGCCAGCATCGCCGAGGCGCGGCGGGCGCTGGCGGACGAGTTCGCAAACGTCTGGGCGGCAGCGCGCCCGTGGCGATTCCGCCTGCCCGCGGGTGCGTGCGGCGAATTGTCCGTCGTGGGCGTGTTGCTGCCGAGCGAAGACCTGGTCGGCCGCGAGTTTCCGTTGACCTTGGCGGCCTTGTTGCGACCCGGTGCGGCCGCGCCGAACGGCGCTTGGTACGCTGCGCTGGAGACAACGGGTTGCGCCGCACGCGATCGCGGCGACTCGGTGGATGCCTTGCTCGCCGCGCTGCCTTCAGAGGCCGGGGGCAGCATGCCTTTCGACGGCGAGGACGTCCCAGGCGAAGGCTGGTGGATGGACGAAAATCACCGATGGGAGCTCGCGGCGTTGCCGTCAGCCTCGCAGTTTCGGGCTCTGCTGCAGGGCGGCAGCATGGGCTACGCGTTGGTATCGTCGGCGTCGACCCATCAAGGCACGGTCCGTACGCGCAACGAAGACGCGTTCGCTGACCGTGGCGATATCGGCCTCTGGGCGGTCGCCGATGGTGCCGGAGGCCACGGAGCAGGCGACGTCGCGTCGGCCGCGGTGATCGGCGCGATGGCCGATCTGCCGCCGGGGCTGTCTGCATCCGAGATGCTGGCACAGGTCCGCCTGCGTATCGGCGCTGTGCATACCGACCTGCAACGCCGTGGCGCGGCGAGCATCGACCGTGATCTGATGGCCAGCACCGTGGTGGTGTTGATTGCGCGGGGAAGCCATTTCGCTTGCCTTTGGGCAGGCGATTCACGTGCGTACATGCTGCGAGAAGGCAGCCTGTGCCAGGTCACACGCGACCACAGCGTCGTGCAGGAGTTGGTCGAAGCAGGCTTGATCGCGCCCGAAGATGCCGAGAGCCATCCTGAAGCGAACATCATTACGCGTGCGGTCGGCGCTGAAGACGCCCTCGAGCTGGACAAAGTTTCCGGTCGCATCGCGCCGGGCGATCGGCTGCTGCTCTGCAGCGACGGCCTGTTCAAGGCGCTAACAGAACGCGATATCGAATCCCGGCTCGCCGCCGGCAACGGTGCCGAAGCGCTCATCGCCGCGGCCCTGGAAGCCGGTGCCCGCGACAACGTCACTGCTGTTGTCGTGAGTGCGGAGGGTTAATGATTCCACGACTAAAGGGGCCCGCTTCCTCGTAGCTCCCGGAAACGTGTTGGGCACGCTGATTGCACGGAATACCTTGATCAGCGTTTCCGAAGGCGCCGTGCCGACGGCATAAGTGCGTTTGTCAGGCAGTGGCAAGCGTGGATGTACTGAACATTGAATTCGGAGGTTGAGCCATGGCGGCACTCCCGATGTTGTTCTCGATGACGGGAAACCAAGTCGGAATCATTTGCCGTTACAAGGCGTCGCCGAGCGTTGACTCGACGCAAGGATTCGGCCATTGCGACGCGGTGCTCAGTAGCGGGGAACCCATCGGGTTCTACGGAAAGGGTGGGAACGTGGTGGAGCTAGTTTTTTCGGCCGATTCTATCGTTCGAGACTATGCGCTGCTCACTTCAGATCGGCCCGAATACGTCAGTATCGCGAGCGCCAAGGCAAAGCCGTGCCGATCGACGATTCGTGTTGTGGAGGCGACACGGTCCGAGGTTCGCAAACATGATGATTACTGGAAGTTACTGAAAACGCGCGCAGCGACTTTTCGCGCGGCGGGGGCCAACTGCGCTACCTATGCCGCTGAGGCGCTCGAGAGCGCCGGGATCCTGAAGGGCGGCATTGACGGACTCGATACCCCCGACCACCTGTTCGACGCGCTCGAGTCCACCGGGCGCAAAATTAAGGAGGCATACGGATTCTTCGGTTTCCGGCCGGTCGGCGCGGTCTTTGCGGTGGAGTACGACATTTGACGGGTAGCGCACGCCGATTGTCCCTAGTTGTCCAATACGGGGCGAGGTCGTTACTGGAGTTGCCCGATCAGGTCGGGACGGCGGTCGACAGGTCAAGACATGGAATCTCCGCCTTTGCCTCGGTGAGCACGGTTACGCATGAGAACCGTCCAGGGTTGCAGTTCGCGGGGTATGGCGAAACGTACCAACCGCAACCGGCGCAAGAATCTAACCTCCTGCAGAACATGCACAGCGCGCATGGCTCACTCGCCGATCGTCCATGCTCCGCTGTCAGGCGGGGTCCGATCGGGAACGGGCCAGCCGTTGCGCACGCGCCGCCGCTCCGGCGGTTCTTTCCAATAGAGCAGCGACCGAATGTCCCGCAGCACGTCGAGCTCCTCGGCGATGTAGCTGTGACCGAGCCGAAAGAGCCCGGAGCCGCGTACCCGGATCGTATCGATGCCCGGCATGACGATAACCGGAGGCGCTCCGCCTGCTCTCTCGCCGCGGCTGAGCCATTCCAGCGCGGCGAGGGCCTTGTCCTGGTCGGCGACGTAGAGCGTGGTGCGCTCGGAAATATTCGGGTACACGCTGGCTAGCTGACGGAACAGCTTGGCGTCGACGTCCGGCGCGGCGAGGAAGATCTGCCCGAAGCGCACGCCGGCGCGCAGCGCCGCCTGCGTCGTCGCCCGGTGCATCGCACGCAGCAGTCCGCGATTGCCCATGCTGTGCGCGATGATGTGCACCTTGCCCTGCTCTGAGAGCGCGCTCACTTTGACGAGAAATTCCGCCAGGTGCTCCTCGCTTGCCTCGATCGACGAAACATCAGTGAGGTAGCCGGCGAGGTTGCCGCGCGAAGGCCAGCTGAAGAAGGCGGTGATGCCGGGGACCTGCAGATCGAAGCCGAGCTGGGCGGCGCGTATCGCCGCATCGTCGAACGAGACGTTGAAACCGTGGACAAACACCAGTATGTTGCGGTCGTCCGCCTGGAGCCCGGCGAGAAATGTGCGGATCTCGCGTGCGAACGACGCCTCATTGAGCTGTGTGGCCGGCCCGAGGCTCAGCCGATCGTCTTTGCCGGAAAGCAGGCGTTTCCATAGTGATGAGCCGAGCTCGCCCGGTCGATGACTCGCGGGGATGTACACCACGCGCTTGCCGTAGTGGATCTGCTCGTCGAACTCGCCGGTGAATCCCCGCGCCGGATCAGCCGGGTCTGCTGGCTTGCGATTGGTCCCGAACCAGACCGGGTAACACGAGCCGGAGAACTCCGTAGGACATCGGCCCGCGGCAACCGGCTGCCGGATGCTCCGCATGACCGGCCCCGGCAGAGACGGTGCCGCCGATCCGGGTG
>JANMUI010000293.1:0-6563 GCA_031391405.1 Betaproteobacteria bacterium | reverse complement strand
CGCCGAAATCGACAAGTGGAGCAAGGTCATCAAGAAGTCCGGTGCAAAGGTGGATTGATCCGAATGTCAGCCTAAGAAATCCACCACAGAGGACGCAGGGGGCACAGCGCTACACTCCGTCCATCGCAATCCATTCGCATCCGGAAGCAGGCTCTTCTCGTGTTCACAGACCGCATTGCATCAATCGACGCCGCCATCGACGGGCTGGGCGGCGCAGGCTATATCGCCTCACGGCGTATCGCGACTGCCCTGTACCTGGCGAAGAATCTACAGAAGCCGATCCTGGTTGAAGGCTCCGCCGGCGTCGGCAAGACCGAGCTCGCGCTGGCGACCGCCGCATGGCTTGAGGTGCCCCTCGTTCGCATGCAGTGCTACGAGGGATTGGATGAATCAAAGGCGCTCTACGAGTGGAAGTACGGAAAGCAACTGCTCTACACGCAGATCCTCAAGGACAAGATGGGCGAGGTGCTGGCGGCCGAATCGACATTGGCGGATGCGATGACGCGCCTCGATGCATTCGACGACCTGTTTTTTTCCGAGCAGTTTCTGGAGCCGCGCCCGTTGCTGAAGGCGCTGAAGGAACCGAACGGCGCGGTTCTTCTAATTGACGAGATCGACAAGTCCGACGAGGAATTCGAAGCGTTTCTCCTCGAGCTGCTTTCGGCCTATCAGGTATCGATCCCGGAAATCGGCACCATCCGCGCGGGTGTCCCGCCGCTCGTGTTCCTCACATCGAACAACGTGCGTGAAATGGGTGATGCGCTCAAGCGGCGCTGCCTGCATCTCTACATACCTCTGCCTGACGCAAAGCTCGAGCGGCGGATCGTTGCTTCGCGTGTGCCCGATATCGAAGAGCGACTGAACCGTCAGCTAGTTGCTTTCGTGCAATTGTTGCGGACGAAGGAATTGAAGAAACTCCCATCAATCGCCGAAACGATCGACTGGGCGCGCACCTTGATGCTCCTGCATGCGGGAAGTCTGGACGTCGAGCTCGTGCGGGATACGCTGAATGTCTTGTTGAAGTTCGAGCAGGACATCGACGCTATCCATCCGGAAGTCCCGGAGCTCGCGAGAAAAGCGATCGCCGGAATCTACGCGCCCAGCGCGTAGATTTTATGGATCATTCGATTACGATGACTTGCGCCAGCCATAAGGAGTCTGCGCGGTCTGCCGCGCCGATTCCTGTGTAAGCGTTCCTAATGCAGCAGACCCTCTCGGAATTCATTCGCGCCTTGCGCGCTGCGGAGGTCCGCGTATCGCCGTCCGAAGCGATCGATGCGCTCCGTGCGGTCGTCTCGATCGGCTATGCAGATCGCCGCGCGCTGAGAGATGCCCTGTGCGTAACGCTAGCCAAGACGCCGGAAGAGGTCGGGCGATACGAGACGTGCTTCGACCTGTTCTTTCGCCGCGATGAGTTCGCCGATGTTGAAGAAGCGAAAACTTCAACCCAGGATAGCGGCGCGGACGAGGCGGCCCTCCAATTGCCTCTCGCGCGCATGGTGCTCGCGGGCGATCGCGAGGGATTGGCGCAAGCGATGGAACGCGCCGCGAACGATGTGGGCGCGGCCAATATTCAGATTTTTCTGCAGCGCGGTCTCATCGCGCGACGCGTGCTCGATCGAATGGGACTTCGCGATCTCGAGCAACTTTCAGAACGCCTTGCGCGGGACGATACGCCAGCCGCGAACGCCCTGTCGCGGCGCCTGGAGACCGGTCGCCGTATGCTGCTCGAGGAGGCGCGCGCGTTTGTCGACCGGCAATTCGAGCTTTATGCGCGATCGAATGCGCAGCGCTGGCGGGAAGAATCGCTGACGGACATGCGTATGGGGGCGATCGGTCCGCATGATCTCGCGTCAATGCAGCGCCTGGTCGAACGCATGGCAAAGCGGCTCGCGGTCCGGTACAGCAGGCGCATTCACCACGCCAAACGCGGGCGGCTCGACATTCGTCGAACCATCCGGCGCAGCATGGCGCACGATGGCGTTCCGTTCGAGACCGTGTGGAAAGAGGAGCGCATCGAGCGACCGAAGATCGCGGTGTTGTGCGACGTGTCGCGATCGGTTGCCGCCGCCGCGCGTTTCCTTCTGCTGTTTCTCTACAGTCTGAATGAGGTCATCGCCAAACTGAACGCATTCGCGTTTTCCGATCGATTGATCGAGGTCACGGACATTCTGGAGAATCGCAAGGTGGATGTCGCGATCCCCGAGATCCTCGAACGAATCGGTTTCCGGTCGACCAACTACGGGCAATCCCTGGATGATTTTTGCAGTGCGTTCCTAAATCATGTCGACCGTCACACGACGATCATTGTGCTCGGTGACGGGCGCTCGAACTACTCCGATCCACGCGTCGATTTGTTACGAACAATGCGCGAGCGATCGCGTTCGGTAATCTGGCTCAACCCTGAGCCGGAAACTTTCTGGGGACAAGGCGACTCGGAAATGCATCGCTATGCGCGCTACTGTCATGTCGCGCGGACCTGCAATACGTTGCGTCACCTTGAGCATGTGGTCGATGATGTGATGAAGAGTCATATGCGCTAGGACATCGACCACTAGAACATCGACCACTAGATCTTGAACCACAGAGGACGCAGAGGACGCAGAGGAAACGGGAAACGGGAAACGGGAAACGGGAAACGGGAAACGGGAAATGCCATTCCACTTCTTTTCTGTTTTCCCCTGTGTCCTCCGCGTCCTCTGTGGTTCAATCTGTACTAAGTAGGAGGCAACCCCAACGCATCATCCACCAGCTTTGTTGCCCGCTTCATATCGTAGCTGCGCAGCATGTTCTGCTTTACCAGGAACGACGCGCCGCCATAGAACTTCTCGTACTGCTGGTGTCGGCCCGCGAATTCGGTGCCGATGCAGTCCCACGCCAGGCGCATCAACGCCACGCGATCGCGCGCATCGTAGCCGGTCGATCGCACATAGCGCGCGATGTCTGCGGCGATCTCAGGATGATCGAAATCCCGCAAAGAGGAAGGCTGCATGATCATCGCGCCCCCGGTGAGCTCGCGGATGATGTCGACGATTCTCGGGTTGGTCTGCGATTGAAGCGCCATCACGGCGTATAGCGTCGCGATCGATGGCCAGAGAACGCCCTCGTCGTCGATGGTTGCCATCGCTTCGTGAGCGTGCAACATCGATTCGACCGTCTGCACCATGGCGGCGAGCTCGCCCATCTGTACCGACACAGCCGGATTTCCTGCGTTGCCCGTCATTTCGTTCAGTCGTTGCGTGATCCCCATCATGAACCGCAGTTTGGTCGCATAGCGCGCCTGTGCCTGGTGATTGCCGTAGACATGCGACGGTGCTTCCCACCATTGCGCGCGACAGACCGCGATGTCGCGATAGACGAACACATGCTCCCACGGCACGAAGCAGTCCTCGAGCACAACGAGCGCGTCGGTTTCATCGAAGCGGCTGGTCAACGGGTAGTCGAAGCTGTTTTCCGCCTGCAATGAATATGCGCGCCGGGAATAAAGCTTCAAGCCGGGGGCGTTGATCGGAACCACGACATTGATCGCATGGTTCTCGTCGCCGGGAACGAGGGGTGTGATGCAACTGATCTGCAGCCAATCGGAAAGAATCGCGCCGGTGCCGAGTTGTTGCGCGCCCCGGAGCACGATGCCGTCGTCGCGTTCCTTGACGACACCCGCGTAAAGCGACGGATCCGATTGCTTGTGCGCGGGCTTTGACCGATCGATCTGTGGGGGCACGATCACATAGCTCAGGTATTGATGATGCTCGCGCGCGTAACTGAAGAACCGCAGCAGATTCTCGGCGTATTGCTTCCCGCCGCGGGCGATCACGCTCGGTTTGGCTGCATATCCGGTAAAGAATCCGGCGACATGATCCGGCGTGCGACCCATCAATCCGAATGTGGCATCTGCCCAAGCCTCATAGAACACGCGCTTTTTCGCCAGGTCCGTGGCGGATCGCGGGATCTGAAAGCAGCGCAGGACCGGGTCGCCGGTGACGGGCGATGGAAACGTCATCGTGTCGCGATTGATCGGATCCGCGGCGATATCGTAGAGGCGCGCGATGGATTGCACCGCCCCGCGAAATGCCGGATGCGTGGTGATGTCGTTGATCTCCTCGCCATTCAGAAATACGCGGCGACCGTCCGCCTTGATCGAGCGGATGTATTCGTCACCTGTGCGCAATGGCGCGGTCGCGGTGGTGGATTGCAGGGAGGTCTTGACGGCAGGCGACATTGCGGCTCCTTCTTCAGGGCGTGTTGCCACCGATATCGAGGCGGCCAAACGATGGAATGTACAGAGTAATCCGCGCGGCAGCGCAGATTCCTATATGCGCTGCTCACCCGCGCACGGATTCCTATATCCGGTACAGTCACCCACACGCGTTTGATGAGGATGCGACTCCCATGATCTCCAAGTTGATGACGATCGTTGCCCTGTGCCTTGGGCCGGCAGCGGCAATCGCGCAGGCTTATCCGAGCAAGACCGTTCGCTTCCTCTCGCCTTACCCGCCGGGCGGCGTGACCGATATCGCGGCGCGATTCACCAGTGTGAAGCTCGCCGAGATCTGGAAGCAACCGGTCGTCGTCGATAACCGAACCGGTGGTGGAGGTACCGTCGCGATGGACGCCGGTGCCAAGGCGGCACCCGATGGCTACACCTTGCTCTTCGCGACCGTGGCCGACCTTTGCATCATCCCTTTCGGATACGCGAAGCTGCCGTACAACATCGCGCGGGATTTCACCGGCGTTGTGATGGCCACCGAAACCCCGCTGGTCTGGGCGGCCCATCGTGATGCGCCATTTGGATCGCTCAGAGACCTGATCGCGTATTCGAAGGCGACGCCGGGCGGTATTTCGTATGGCTCGCCGGCGCTCGGATCGCTCAATCACATCGTCGCCGAACAGTTCGCTCTGGCGACTGGCGCGAACCTCGTGCACATTCCATACAAGGGCGGCGGGCCGGCCGGCGCGGCACTCGCCAGCGGAGAGGTGCCATTGGGCATGCTCGCCGTGTCGTCAGTCGCGCCTCACACGAAATCAGGACGCGTAAAAGCGTTGGCCGTGACCTCGGAACGGCGCAGCGTGCTGGGGCCCGAGTGGCCGACGATTGCCGAGGCCGGTGTGCCGGGCATAGGCGGCTCGCAATGGGTCGCCGTCATCGCTCCAAGCGGCACCCCGCGCGCGATCATCGACAAACTGAATGCGGATTTCAACACCGTGTTGAAGGGCGTGGATATCCAGGAAAAGCTCGCCGCCGTCGGTGCGGAGCCGCTTGGGTCGACGCCGGAGACGGTCGCCTGGCGCATCCAAAAGAGCATCGAGGACTACAAGCCGGTGCTCGCGAAGTTGAAGCTGAAACTGGACTAACCGCGCAGCCGCCGGTATCGCGCCCGCCAGGCTTCGGCGATCTCCGGATTCTTGCAATGGAGCGGGAGCTCGCCCTTCAGGATACGGCTGAAATTTTCTTCGGCGGCGGGCAGGAACGACGCATAGACCTCTTTCGTATGCCCGATCAGATGGGGCGTGAGAAAGACGTTGCGCATCGACTGCAAGGGATTGTCGAGCGCCGGCGGCTCGATGGCTGTGGTATCGATCCCGGCGCCCGCGATCTGCTTCGCCTGCAACGCAGCGATCAATGCGGGTTCATCGACGGCGTCGCCCCGCGCAGTGTTAATAAAATATGCACTCGGCTTCATCTTTGCGAAGGCCGCCGCGTTCATAAGATGCCTGCTCTGCGGCGTGATCGCGATATGGCATGACACGACATCGCTTTGGGTGAGCACGGTATCGAGATCAACCAGCTCGACATAGGGCGGCACTGACTTCGGATCGATGAACGGGTCACTTGCGAGAATGCGCACATCCCAGCCCTGCAATCGCTTCGCGGTGGAGCGGCCGATTCGTCCGAATCCGACCAGACCCACGGTTTTTCGCATCAGCATTTGCGCCCAGGCATCTTCGGCCCGGGTGCGTGGTCGCTTGACATTGCCGCGCGCAACCTCGCGTGTCGTCTCCGGTTTGTACAGCAGCATCAGCATCAACATCACGGTCGATTCACCGATGCTGTTGAAGTTTTCAGGCGTCGCGCCGTGGCCGACGATGATCCCCTGCTTCGATGCCGCGTCGGTATCGACGGTCTCGAGGCCAATCGTGGGGTTCACGAGACCCAGAAGCCGCGGCGCCGCTTCGATCATTTCTTTCGTACAGACACTGCGACTGCTGAACATCGCGATTTCGGCGCGACCAAGGCATTCGGCCCAGCGCTCGCGAGGTAGTTGTACTTTCTCGCCCGGGCGCGATTCGGGTCCGCGGATGACTTCGGCACCGCGAGCGACGAGTCGCTCCTGCAAGCTGTCCACCACATCGGCAAGCATGTGGTCGCGTGAGATGTAGACGGTGCGGCCGGCCAGATCCTGGGTCTGCGGTGAAACGGATCGTGTGCTCATCGCTGGCTCCTGTCATTCGTCGACGGGTAACATAACATGGACGCTTCACGCTGCGGTCGCCGCAGGCGACCCGCGTATAATCAGGTGCACCTACCGGACCGATGGCATTGCTATGGGACTCGCCGATCCAGC
>JANMUI010000284.1:0-3023 GCA_031391405.1 Betaproteobacteria bacterium | reverse complement strand
GCTCAGGGAGGAGAAGCGGGAGACGACAAACTTCATCGTCCAGTAAATTAGAGCCAATCGACGATAAAAGGTTCCCGCCGGAACGCTGCCCACTCGACCGAACGACGGCGCAACGGAACCGATCATCAACAACAACACAATCGGAAACGCAATCATGAAAGTCCTAGGCAGTTTTCCAACGGTGCGGATGCGACGCATGCGACGTGATGATTTTTCGCGCCGCCTGATGCGGGAGAACGTTCTCACGACGGACGATCTCATCTATCCGGTGTTCGTTATTGAAGGGCGGCGGCGAACGGAGCCGGTTCCGTCGATGCCAGGTGTCCTGCGCTACACGCTCGACAGATTGCTTCCGGTGGCCGAGCGATGCCTTGCACTTGGTGTCCCTGTCATGGCGCTTTTTCCGGCGATCGACCCGAGCCTCAAGACGCCCGACGGCCGCGAAGCGATGAATGCAAAGGGTCTGATCCCGCGCGTGATCGCCGGCCTGAAAGACCGGTTTCCAGAGCTTGGGGTCATGACGGACGTGGCGCTCGATCCATATACCTCCCACGGTCAGGACGGTGTGATCGACGAAACCGGCTACATCCTGAATGACGAGACGCTTGAGATCCTTGAACAGCAAGCGCTCACCCAGGCTGAGGCAGGGGTCGATATTGTGGCGCCGTCAGACATGATGGATGGGCGCATCGGCCGCATCCGCGAAGCGCTCGATGCCCGCCGATTCATCTACACGAAGATCATGGCGTACTCGGCCAAATATGCGTCCGGCTTCTACGGACCGTTTCGCGATGCAGTCGGATCGGCCACCAATCTCGGCAAAAGCAACAAGTCCACCTACCAGATGGATCCGGGCAACACGGATGAAGCACTCTGGGAGGTCGGCCTCGATCTGCAGGAAGGCGCCGATATGGTGATGATCAAACCTGGGATGCCGTACCTCGACATCGTCCGCCGGGTCAAAGACGAGTTCAAGGCCCCAACCTTCGTCTATCAGGTGAGCGGCGAGTACGCCATGCTGAAGGCCGCCGCGCAGAACGGCTGGTTGGATGAAAAGAAATGCATGATGGAAGCGCTGCTCGCTTTCAAGCGCGCCGGCGCGGATGGAGTGCTCACTTACTTCGCATTAGATGCCGCAGAAGTGCTGAAAGCGGGCTAGCGCAAGTCGGGCTTCGCACCGGCCGGGGCGTCCGACTGTGCCGAGGGCGCCTCGACATTCGCCGCTTCGGTGCGAATCTCGCGAACCCGCTGATCGAAAACCGTACCCTTTCGGTCAACGTAATACACCCGCACCGGCAGGAAGCTCCGTGCCGGATCGAGCCACACGTCAACATAATCCGCGTCATCGTCCTTACGCTGGACATGAATCGCGCGCATTGCTCCCATTGGCGTCTGGATGTCTTCTTCACCGAGGAACAGGTACTCGTAGGTCGCGATCTTGCGACTCGAAGCCACGCTGAAGACCTTGTCTTCGGGTAGCGGTTGCATGAAATAGATCTGGTGCAGCATCGAGATCGGATCCTGCGTGCCGCTCACCAATTTGGCGCTGCGGCGCTCGCCACGCCAGGCGAAGTCGACCCGGTTTTCGTCCCAGTCGAACTGCGCGGATTCGGCACGGTCGGGTCTCCCGCGCTGCACGAAAAACTCGGTTGGGATCAGCCCCTGTGGACCGAAGACGCCCCAACTACGTTGCACATACTGTCCACCGTACAAGAGCGCGAAGACCCCCGTCGCCTCGATCACCGTTTCGGCGAAATAGCGCTCGCCATCATTCGACCAAGAATGCGTAACCCGGCCGACGCGCATCGGATTCGCGCCGTAGCTCAAGTCGTAAATGATGGTCGCAGCCTTCAGTGGATACTTCGACGGACGCGAAGAAGGGGCGTGAGTAGGCACTTGCTTTTCGATCGGAATCACAACCGGATCGGACGCTGCCACTGGCCCAGAGGGCGCCTCCGTCGGTGCGGCCGCATTTTCCGGCGAACCGCCCTCAACCGGTCCTGATACGGCCTCGGCCGTCGCCGTTGCCGGCTCAATAGCTTCGGGCGGCGGCGGGTTCGGATCGGGAAGGGAGACCGGGGCGGGCGAGACGGGCTTCGGCGCCGGTCCCGCGACGGGGCGGGGCTTGGGTGCCACTGACGGCGCGGGCTTTGGCGCTGCAGCAGGCGCTGGCGCCGGCGGCTCGACGATTCTCGCGATTAGAGATGAGGTTGGTGGTGGCAAGGGCGGCGCCAACCGCAATTCAGGAACACCGAACAGCGCGAACGCGTGCAACCCAACGGACGCCGCCAGAGCCAAGACGCAGTCCCGTCGATACGTTGCGCGCCGCTCCGACATCGCTTCGCTCCGCAAATCAAGAAGAATGATTCACCCTCTGCTATCTGCACGGACACGGGAATCGTCCGGACGGCCCCGACTTCCGCTTGCTTCTACCAGTACGCTGCGCCGCGACTATAGTTGGCCCCCTGCTGGTCGCGGGCCCCACCGTCGAGCCGGCAGGCATGTCATGTCATTCTAGATGCGGCCAGTGGAATCATTCTTCAATCTTGGTCAGCTATTCGTCAATGAACCGATGCGCGCCCTGGCGATCGCGCTCCTCTTCTTGGGCTTTGCGCTCATCGACCGCTGGCTCGCCGGGTTCGTTATCGGGATCAAACCCTGGATACAACTGGTGCCCGCCACCGGCTGGATGCTTTTTGCGATCAACGAGGAGCATATGCGCGCCGCACAAGCGCTGCACCGGTTCGATTTGGCCATAACGCTACCCGTCCTTGCAGTGTTGACGCTGATCTGCGCCATCGGGTGGCTTGGCAACGTGCGGCGCGCGGTGCGTGCGTGGCGAGGATCGGCAAAGCGCGATCGGAGCGGGGATGGATAATGTAGAGCCGTCGTCGTTGCATTCCAGGTCGATACGCTACCTTCGCTTCACCGTATCCCGACGATCCGTCCGTCGACCAGCTCGATGTTCCGGTCACATCGGGCCGCCAGCCGCGGGTCGTGTGTCACCACCAGGAACGCGGTGC
>JANMUI010000270.1:0-1944 GCA_031391405.1 Betaproteobacteria bacterium | reverse complement strand
CCTCAGGGCCAATGGACTCGGGCTGGTCGTCGAATCGATTCCTCGCGGCAGCTTTCGCAATGCGATCAATGCGGGGGTCCCGTTTCTCACCCAGTGTGCGGGTGTGACGTCCCAGGTCGACACCGGCGATGACATCGAAGTGGATTTCAGGAGCGGGCGCTTCGTGAATCACACGCGATCGAAAACGTTACAGTTCGAGCCGCTCGATGCGCAGTTGCTGGAGATCATCGGATTGGGTGGGTGGAAGCCGGCGGTGCAAAAGCGCATTGCTTCGATGCGCTTGTCGCCGGGGCCGGCACGTTAGGCGGCGCGTCCGCTCAAAGTCCTTCCACCGCTTCATGTATCGCATTGGTATCGATGTGGGTGGGACATTCACCGACGTCATTCTGGTAAATGAGGCGACCGGCGCGGCGCATGTCGCGAAAGTGCTGAACGAACCGGGGCGCCGTGCCGCGACTGTCGTCCGCGGCATCCAGCGCGCGATGCAAGCGGCGCGTGCGCGTCCGAGTGAAATCCAATTCATCGGACATGGCACCACGATCACGACCAATGCCGTGATCGAACGCAAAGGTGCGCCCACCGCGCTCGTCACCAACAAGGGCTTTCGCGACGTGATCGAAATGGGGCGCTTCGCCCGGCCTGCGGACCTCATCTACCGCGTACAGCTCGACAAGCCCGCCCCGTTGGTACCGCGGTATCTGCGGTTCGAGGCCGACTGCCGGGTCGATTCCTCGGGGGCGGTGCTGAAAGATCTCTCGAACGAGGAGATCGAGCGCGTCGTCGAACTGGTCCGCGCAAGCGGCGTTGAAGCCGTTGCGATCTGCTTTCTGTTTTCATTTCTCGATCCTGCCCATGAACGCGTTGTGCGCGATCGATTGAAAGAGGCGATGCCGGGCGTTGAAGTGCTCATTTCGTCAGACGTGCAGCCTGAGTTTCGTGAATTCCCGCGTACCAGCACGACGATCTTCGCCGCCTACATTGCGCCGGTGCTGAGGCAATATCTCGATACGCTGGTGGATGAAATGCAGGCGGCAGACATTGCCAGCCGGCTGTTCATTTTCCAGTCGAATGGAGGCGTTGCAAGACCGGAGCTGGTATTGCGCAATCCGGCGACGACCTTGCTGTCGGGCCCGGCTGGCGCTGTGATCGGCGCGGCACAAATGAGCGCTGCGTGCGGTTATCCGCGACTCATCACCATGGACATGGGCGGCACGAGTCTCGATGTCTGCCTGCTCCGTGAAGGCATCGCCGAGGCAACCACCGCACGCGAGATCGATTACTTCCCGGTGGTGACACCGATGCTCGATGTCCACACTGTCGGCGCCGGCGGCGGCAGCATCTGCCGGCTCGATGAAGTGGGTCGCGTGAAGGTGGGACCGCAAAGCGCGGCGGCCGATCCGGGACCGGCTTGTTACGGGCGTGGCGGTAAGCAAGTGACGTTGACGGATGTCAATGTCGTCCTCGGCTATATCGATCCGGACGACTTCGCGGGGGGCGAAGTGAAGCTGCACGCAGATCTCGCCCATGCGGTGATCGAAGAGCACATTGCCAAGCCGCTTGGCGTGGACGTCCTGCACGCGGCAGCCGGTATCTTTACCGTGGCGGCGAATCAGATGGCGGAGGCCATCCGGTTTGTTTCGGTTCAGCGGGGTGCGGACCCGCGGGATTTCGACCTGTGCGTCTTTGGTGGTGGCGGACCGATCCATGGATTCTCCATCGCCGCGGCGCTCGGCATGCGCCGGATTCTGATACCGCTCAACCCTGGACTGTTCTCCGCGACGGGAATCGCCTCCGCCGATTTCACGCACGATTATTCGGCGTCGATCCTGCGGTCGGCTGCCGCGGTCGATGGGGTGTTGTTGGCGCGCAGCGATCAGGATCTGCGCGCACGTGCGCAAGCCGATTTCGACGTGGAAGGTGTTGTACCCGCACAACGGCGCTATC
>JANMUI010000207.1:0-13407 GCA_031391405.1 Betaproteobacteria bacterium | reverse complement strand
CTTACAGCGCGAGCGACAAGACGGAGATCCGCGATCTGCTCGTCAAGCTTGACATCTATTCCGTCAACGCCAGCGGCGCCATCCGGCGCAAATCGGCCGTCTCGCCGAAGTGGGCGTGGCTACGCAAGAATCGCGGTACGTTCGACCATGAGCCACAGGACGCGACGAAGAGTATTGAAATCACCGCCAATGGACGCGACGATTGGATGGGCTGGGTAGAGTTGGCGAAAGAACCGGTCGATGAGCTCAGCACCCGGATGACCGCCAAGGTGATCCAGGATGTCGGTGCCGACGTAATCGGAATCGTGGAAGCCGAAGACCGACCCTCGCTCGTAAGGTTCAACGTCGATTTGCTGAGCAGACGCTATCGCCAGATCATGCTGGTCGACGGCAACGACGAACGTGGAATCGACGTGGCGATCATGTGCGGCAGTCACTTCAACATCGAGTCGATTCGATCCAACGTTGATACCGAGGACGCGATCGGCCAAGTGTTCAGTCGGGATTGCCCGCAGTATGAAGTGCGCACAGCCTGTGGGGCAACCGTGCATGTGTTGGTCAACCACTTCAAGTCGCAGTCGGGCGGCGGCGGTTCGAAGCGCAGGCGCCAAGCCGAGGCGGTTCGCCGCATTGTCGACCATCTCGTGCAGCAGGGCCAGCATGTCGTGGTGCTAGGAGACCTCAACGAAGGTCCGCCTTCGATCGGAACGCAGGCGCCGAACCTCGCCAGCCTATTCGACCTTGCCGGGCCTCTCCTCGACTGTTATTCACTTGCGGGATTCCAGCTCGGCAATCGACCCGGAACGTATGATTCCTGTGGGTTGCGCAATCGGCTCGACTACATCCTCATCTCAAGGAGCTTGCTGCCGTCGTTTGCGGGCGGGGGCGTTTTCCGGAAGGGCCTATGGGGTGGCCGTGTGACTCGACCGACCGATTGGGACACTTATCCGGAGATGACCAACGGTTCACAACAGGCCTCGGATCATGCTGCTGTGTTTGTCGACCTGAACATATAGCGCAGGGACAAGGCCACAAGCCGCACTGTTCACCGTGCCGGAATCAATCTGCCCGGACGTGAATGACTAGCCAGCCTCAAGCTGCCCCACGTTTCCTATTTTGACTGACGTGTTTGGGCGGCGCGGGCGCTGTGCGCGCATTGGTAGACATCCCGTTCGAAACCGATCCGCATGATCGTGCCGTACCCACCGGCCGGCCCCACCGACGTGGTGGGTCGGCCAACGATCGAGAAGCTTTCGGCGAATATGGGCGTGGCGGTGGTTGCAGATTGGCGTCCGGGTGGCAACACGATTATTGGTACCGACGCTGTCGCGAAGAGCGCACCTGACGGCTACACATGGCTCTTTACCACCTTCGCGCATACAACGATGCCCGCACTCGCCAAGAGCCTGCCCTATAGCCCGCTCGAGGACTTCGTGGGTGCGGCGATGGTCGCGACCTTTCCCGGCGTGGCGGTGATCCCGGCGACGTTGCCGGCGACTACAATCGCTGAATTCGTGACGTACGCAAAGTCGGAGCCCGGCAAGTTGTCGTATGCGAACGCCGGCATCGGCTCCTCGACGCATCTCAATACCGAATTGTTCAAGATGCGCGCAGGGATCGACATGCCGGCGATCACGTATAAAGGCCAGGCGCCGGCAATTCCGGATCTCATCACGGCTCGCATTGCGTTTGCGTTCACGTCACCCGCGCTTGCTTTGCCGCACGTCAAGGCAGGGAAGCTCCGCGCGCTCGCGGTGGCTGCCGCAAAGCGCAGCACCTTGTTGCCCGACGTACCGACCATGGCCGAGGCGGGCTATCCCGATGCACAGGTGACCGCGTGGTTCGCGATTTTGCTGCTGGCGAAAACGCCGCGCGACACAACGTGCAGCGCATCCATCGCGAAGTGACGCGGGCGCTCGCCGAGCCCGACGTCGTACAGCGCGCGGAGGCGGGTGGCGTGACCGTCGAGGCGCCGATGGCGCCTGAGGCAATCGATGCGATGATGAAGGCGGAAGTCGGGCGGTGGGCAAAGTTCGTGAAAGAGGTGGGTATTGAGGCGCAGTAGGGCCGGGCGTTCATCTTTTTCATCGGCCATTCAGCTAGGAGTCTGCACGCTCCGCCGCGAATACTCCTAGCGCGCGTTGCACGCATCGCGGATCCCTCACTTGAGGGTGGCGGCGATTTGCCTGAGCTTCTCCGGCGCGTGTTCGCCTGCGAGTGGAGTTCCCGGGATCAGATATTTGCCCATGACGAGCGGCCCGATCAATACCGGCTCGAAGCCGACCTCCCGCACGAGGCGCGACGCCAGTGCAATGGCGGCGGCGTCCTCGCCTGCCATGGGCATGCCGATGCGTTCTTTGCTATTGGCGATCTCCGGCAGCCTCCCGGCACCGACTGCATTGAAAGCGCGTACGAGGCGGGCGCCCGGCAGCAATTCCGCCGAGGCGAGGCCGGCGCCCTTTTCGCGCGCCCAGGTTGCGATTTCACCGTCGCGCCCAAGGATGGGATTGCAGGTATCGAGCACCACTTTGCCTTTGATGAGGTCCACCAGATCCTTGCCGACCTTCGGAAGCGCAGCATAAGGCACCGAGATGAGGAGGACCTCGCCGAATGCCGCCGCCTCTCTGGTCGTCCCGGCGCGCGCCCTGCCACCCAGGCGCGCAGCCAATGCTTTGTCGTGCTCCAGGTCGAGTGAGGAGAACATGACTTCGTGGCCCGCCTTTAGCCAAATCGCACCGAGGGCGCCGCCGACCCGACCCGATCCGACGATGCCGATTTTCAACCCCGGCTCTGCGCTTCGCGCACCGCGCGCCAGCGCGACACCGGCCAGGGCGGTCCCGGCGATCAGCAGAAACTCACGCCGGCTCGTTTGCACCGCGTCATTCATTTTCATCGCGAATATTCCAGAAAGTTTAGCCTCGATACCCGCGTGCGTTGCCTGGAGCAGTCGCCTCGGTCCGCTACGCCCGCGCAGATTACAGCAGTCTGCAAATTGCGATTGCTACCGCGCCTACCACGATCGTCGATGTTGGCGCGTGCGGCGCGGAACCGTGCATTACGGGTCGCGGATAGTAAGATGTCCGTGGCCGATTGTGATTGAGGCGCGACATCGTGAGAACGGACTATTCGACGCAAAAGGAGGGCGAATCGTGAACAGCGCAGGCGGACAGCCGCGTCAAATGAAGCTCGCGGTCTTCATGCATGGCGATTCGAACTACCACTCGGCGGGCTGGCGTCACCCGCAGGCCTATGCAGATGGCGGCCTCAATCTCAAGCGATGGATCGAATTCGCGCAGATCATGGAGCGGGGCAGATTGGACATGCTGTTCATCGCCGACACGATCGGTATGCCAATGACGGACAGCCCGGAAACCCTTGGCCAGGCTTCGCTCGTGGACAAGTTCGAGCCGCTCACCGTGCTTGCCGCGCTATCACCGATGACGGAGCACCTTGGTCTTGTCGCGACGTGCGCCACGACCTACAACCAGCCGTACAACATCGCGCGCATTCTCGCGTCGATCGATCATTTGAGTGGCGGACGATGCGGCTGGAACCTGGTTACCGGCGGCGTTCGCGACGATGCGCTGCACTTCAATCTGCAGACGCACGTCGTCCACGCCGATCGGTACGAGATGGCGGAGGAATTCGCCGACGTGTGCCTCGGCCTATGGGACAGCTTTGAGGATGATGCGATTTTGCGCGACAAGGCGTCGGGCCGCTATGTCGACGTCGCGAAGCTTCACGCGCTTGATCACAAGGGCAAGTACTATTCGGTGAAGGGGCCGCTTTCGGTGTCGCGTTCGCCGCAGGGCCGGCCTGTCATCATCCAGGCCGGTGCATCGGAGCCGGCACGCGAGCTTTCGGCGCGCGTCGCCGACGTCGTGTTTGGCTCGCAGGCTTCGTTGGAAAGTGCCCAGGCCTTCTACGGTCGATCAACGAATTCGTCGATCTCGTGGTGCCGGAGCTGCAGCGCCGCGGCTTGTTCAGAACGGAATATGAAGGCCGGACGCTACGCGAGAATCTGGGCGTGCCACGGCCTGAGAATCGATATGCAAAAGGCAAGACTTGACGACATCGCCGCTTGCGCTTCGATTGACGCGTTTGCGCCGGGCGTGCGCATTGCTCTCATAGGCGACGATCGTGAAAGAACCGGACTCATCTCAAACATTATCGTGGATCGCATAGCTCACCGCTTTCGACGGTTGGATCACGCATTGTTCAATTTGCCGCGGGAGTTGACTGGAATCACCATAAATCGTGCGCACAAAATAGAGACAATTCTGATGTCGTTGGGCAAGGCTGCGGACGAGTCTCTCCAGCTGACGGAATGCTCCAATATTGAGGCGGCCGAGTTGCGGGACCAGGTTGATGTCAGTACATCCCCCGGTACCATGTGACATCAGGTGTCCACGGTGATAGCGACTATCGCCGCCGCGAGGATGTCCACTCATCCGCGCAGCGTCGCGCTTGTGGGACACGTAGGCAGGAACACCCCAGGCGACGACGTTTCGCTGGGGTATCAGATCAAACAGGTAGGAGAAACGCGGACCACTTGGCTCGCCCAGATCCACCTGGACAACTTCGGCCAACGGATTACTCGCAGCGTAGTCGTCGCACCAGAGCGGCAAGAGCGACTCGGGTAACTCGCCAACGATGTCGTTCCCCTTGTACCCGGATACAAGCCGGAGATAGGTGCCTTCGTCAATCGGCATGACGTGCTCCCAGTGCCCGGTCCAAGCGGCCTCGAAGCCGGCAGTTTGCTGCGTTCGTCCGGCGCGCGGGAATCACCATCGAACCGCTGACCGAGGAACAGCTGTGCGGTGCGCAGAAAACAGGGTTACCTGTCAAGCGGCGCTGACCCGTTGGACTCTTGGCTCCCCTTCCTGAACAATTATAGAACCATGTGCATTGCGCCAAATCCTGAGTTCGGACTCCTGCTTGAGAAGATACCGGAAACGGGCCCAACCCGCCTGAGGATCCGCGGACCGGCGATCCCACCTGAAAGCACGGCGCCGGCCAGCCAATGCATGTCACCGGGCTCGAGCCTGACCGGTGCGGCACCACGACTGTAGCGCACCAGCGTAAGCCCGATCCCCGAGCCGAGATAAAGAATCCCGGCCAGCAGCCAGGGACTCATGCCGTGCTCGATCGGCGCCGCGGCGTGCGCCCGTCGGCGATCTCCGCGCGAATCGCACCGAAACGCAGATAAAAGGCCGGTACGACGATCATGTTGAGCACGATCGAGCTGGCGAGACCGAACAGGATGACGATCGCCATCGGTGCCTGGATCTCGCTGCCGGGCTGGCCGGCGGAAAGCGCGAGCGGCACAAGCGCGAGGCCCGCGGCGAGCGCGGTCATGAGGATCGGCACCAGGCGTTCCTCGGCACCCCGGCGCACCGCGACGCGTAAATCGCGGATCCCTTCCTGTTCGAGCAGATGTCGAATATGCGCGATCAGCATGACACCATTGCGGGTAGCGATGCCGAACAGGGTGATAAAGCCGATGATCGACGCAACCGACAGCACGTTTCCAGACAGCCGCAATCCCACCACGCCACCGATCAGCGCGAGCGGCAGATTCAGCATCACGAGCGTGGCGTCCCGCCCGCTGCGGAACGCGAGCCAGAGCAACGCGAAGATACCCGCCACCACTGCGCTGCCGATCACAAGCAATGTGCGCGAGGCTTCCTCCGCGCTCTTGAACTGACCTCCGTATTCGACGTGATACCCGTTGGGCAGCTTCACTTCGCGCTCGACCGCCGCGCGGATGTCGCCCACGACGCCACCGAGGTCACGCCCCGCGACGTTCGCCATCACGACGATCTTGCGTAGCACGTTCTCACGCGAGACGAGGTTGGGCACTCGATCTTTTTGTACGTCAGCCAACGCATGCAGCGGCACGCGCGCCCCGGAAGACGTGATGAGCAGGGTGGCGCGCATCGCCTCCACGCTCTCCTTCGCGGAAGCGGGATACCGCACCACCAGATCGAAGCTCGCGTCGCGCTCGAGCACACGCGAGACCGTCTTGCCGAGGAACACCGCCTCGACCGCCTCGGCCACTTCGGCCACGGTGAGGCCGTGCCGTGCGATGGCGTCGCGGCGCAAGCGCACTGAGATCTGGGGAATATCGGTCTGCTGTTCCATGGCAACGTCCACCGCACCTGTGACCCGCTCGGCCAGCACCTTCACTTGCGTAGCAATGCGGCGCAGCTCGTACAGATCCGGGCCGAACACCTTGACCGCGATATTCGCGCGCGTCCCGGAGAGCAGATGATCGATGCGATGGGAAATCGGCTGGCCGATCACGACATTGGTACCGGGTACGATCGCGAAATCCCTGCGCATCGCGGTGAGCATCGCCTCCTTCGAGCGATTCTTCATCCCGAGCGCTACGTCGATCTCAGAGGCGTGGATTGCCTGCGCGTGCGGGTCGCGCTCGGCGCGTCCAGTGCGCCGCGCCGACGCGATCACCTCCGGATGCGAAAGCAGAATGCGCTCGACCCATTGGCCGATCCGGTCTGACTCCTCGAGCGATGTTCCGGGCAAGGTCACCACGCTCACCGTGAGGCTGCCCTCGTTGAAGTCGGGCAGGAACGCACGGCCGGCGTTGTAGAGCGAGATGAACGCTAGCGCGAGCAGGATCGCGCAGAAGAGAGCGATCGTCTTCCACCATACGATCGTCGCCCCGAGGATGCGACCGTAGGTCGCCTTTAGCCACCGGGTGAGGCCCGGCTCCTCGGCGCGACGCACCGTTCGCGCGTTCGGCAGGGCGAGCGAGGCGAGCACCGGCGTCACGGTTACGGCCACCACTAGCGAGGCGGCAAGCGCTACGACGTAGGACAGCCCGAGCGGCACCATCAAGCGCCCCTCGACGCCTTGCAGGAAGAAGAGCGGCAGGAAAACCAGCAGGATGATGAGCGTCGCATAGACGATAGAGCCTTGGATCTCGTAGGTGGCATCGCGAACCACCCCGATCACATCCGCGCCCGTGCCCGATCGCATTTGCTCGCGCAATCGGCGCACGATGTTCTCGACGACGATGATGGCGTCATCGACCAGCGCGCCGAGCGCGATCGCCAGACCGCCGAGTGTCATCGTATTGATGGTGGCACCGAGTGCTTTCATCACCAGCACGGCGGTGACCAAAGACAGCGGCAATGCGAGCATGGTTACAAGCGTCGCGCGCACGCTGATAAGGAACGCGAACACGATCAGGACCACAAGGATTGCGCCATCACGCAATGTGACGAGCAGGTTGTCGATCGAGGTGCCAATGAAGTCGGCCTGACGGAATACTTTGGTCTGGACCGTCATCCCGGCGGGTAGCGTGGATTGGATCTCGCGAAAGACCTCGTCTAAACGCCGGGTCAAGGCGAGCGTGTTGACACCAGGCTGCTTCTGGATGCCGAGCACCACCGCCGGCGCACCGCTGTGCGCACCGGTACCGCGCTTTGGCGCGGCGCCGATCGAGACGTCCGCGACGTGGCGTACGAGTACCGGTATGCCCGCACGCAGCTTCACCACCGTCTCGCCAATGTCGGCAAGCTCGCGCACCCGTCCCAGTCCTTGAATCAGATACTCCTGGCCGGACTCGACGTAGAACCCGGCCGACGCATTGGTGTTGCCGGCGCGCAGCGCACGGATGAGCTCCTCGAGGGTTACGCCGTGGGCGGCGAGCCGATCCGGTTGCGCGACCACCTGGAACTGCCGCGTGTCGCCACCGATCGCAATCACCTCGGCCACGCCAGGAACTGCCAGCACGCGTCGGCGTACCTGCCAGTCCGCTGCGGTCCGAAGTGCCATCCCATCGTGCTTGCTAGAGGTCAACGCGATAAACATGATCTCGCCCATGATCGAGGCGACGGGCGCAAGCATCGGTGGTTCGACGTCCGGTGGCAGGCTTGAGCGTGCAAGTTGCAGCTTCTCGGCCACGATCTGGCGCGCTCGGTAGATGTCGGTGCCCCAGTCGAATTCCACGATGATGATCGAGATGCCGACCTCGCTCACCGAACGCACTCGACGCACACCGGATGCGCCGTTCAACGCGGTCTCGATCGGAAAGGTGATGAGCATTTCGACCTCAGTGGGCGCCATGCCGTGCGCCTCGGTCACAACCGTCACCGATGGTGCGGTGAGATCGGGAAACACATCGACCGGCATGCGTGCTGTCTCGTATGCGCCCCAGGCGAGGAGTACGGCGGCAGCCGCGAGCACCACGAACCGATTGGCGAGCGAAGCTTGAAGAATGAACCGGATCATGCCGCACCTCGCTCAGTGAGTATGACCGCGGCCGGCGGCGGCGGGGGCCGTCGCGGCCAGCCGGACCGAGTAGGCGCCGCGCGTGACGATGCGCTCGCCGAGCGTTACGCCCTCGTGCAGCTCGACCCATGGTCCCTCGCGGGTACCGGAACGGATCGGCCGCCGCTCGAACGACTCGCCGCCGGTCTGCACGTAGACCACGCTTTGCCCGCCTTCATCCACGATCGCATCGGCCGGCACCGCGATCGATTCGCGTGCCGCGTCGCCCCAGAGGTCGGCGCGCACCGACATGCCGATGCGCAGCCCGCTCGACGGATTCGCGAACTCGAGGATCAACGGCACGGTGCGGGTCGCCGGATCGAGTGCGGTGCCGAATCCGACCAGTCGCGTTCCTTTGCCGACTTGCAGCGCAATTGGCTCATCGCGCCCGGGCACGTACATCCACGCGCCCCTCGGATTGGTAATACGCGCGATATCGGCTTCGGCCACGCGCGCTTCGAGCCACAGCCGTGCGGTGTTGGCGATGACAAAGAGCGACTGCCCGTCGTTGAGAAACGCCCCTGCAACCACCGACACCTCGGCGATCGTACCCTCGATCGGCGCGCGAATCACCACACCCCCCTCGTTTGTACCGCGCGCGAACGGGCTCAAACGCCGCTCGGCTGCATAGAGCTCGGCTTGGGCGACCTGCTCGTCGTTGCGCGCGCCGATCGCGCGCCGCTCAGGGATAGCTTCCTCTTTGAGCAAAGCTTCGAGTCGGGTGCGCTCGCGCTCAGCAAGCCCGAGCTTTAGTCGCGCTCGGTCCGCGTCCAACCGCAGGGTGGACACATCGACATCGGCCGCCAGGCGCGGGGTAATCGTGGCGAGGACTTGGCCGCGCACGACTCTCATGCCGACATGCGGAAACACCGCACCGGTTGCCACGAGCTGTCCGGCGGTCGGCGCGGTGATCTGTGTGATTTCGTTCGCCGGCGCACGTAATACGGCGGTTGCCGGCACTGTGAGGCGAATCACTTTCGTGCCGACCCGCGCCGTGGCGAACTCGCTTTGCCACTGCTGTTCCTTCAGAAAGCGTATGCCACTGCTCGCCGCAGGAGCTGGCGGATGCGCCTTGCGCGCGGCCGCCTTATCCGCGAAGACGGTCACGTTGCCTAGATCGTGCGTCGCGTTCACCTCGGGTGAGGCGAGCACGATGTGCAGTGTTCGCACGCCGGCATTGGCAGGAATGACCGTCGGCTTGAAGATGCCAGGTGAATCAATGTCCGACACCTCGAAGCGCTCTTCGGGTGCGTCGCCGCCCGCGAGGATCACGGTGAGCGCGCCTGCGGTCACAGGCTTGAAGTCGGCGAGCCGAGTGAGATGCGCGGCGAAGGTCGATTCGCCGGCCACGTACAGCGGTGTGAGCTCGACGAACAACTCGGTGCGATCGCTGAAGTGCGTGATCGACACCGGCGCCAGCGCCTGTGCGCCGGCTTCGCGCGAACGGTCCCCGGACTGCCCCGGTGGATGCGGATGAGCATGCCCGTGATCGTCGTTACGCGAGCAACCGAGTAGGGCCAGCGCGGTGAATGTCGTCGCCAATGCGAAAGTGAAATGAGGTTTCATCGCGTGGGCTCCCCGGAGAGGAAATCGAGCTCGAGACGCGCCAGACGCGCTGCGAGCGCCAGCTCGATCGCGCGGGTGGCGCCTTCGGCCATTCCGCGATACGTGTCGAGCAGATCCAGAATCGTGGTCTCGCCGCCCCGATAGGCCGCCTCAGCGATTTGCACCAGACGGCGTGAGGCGTCGAGCGCTTCGGTGCCGAAGCGGCGTGCCGCTTCGTTCAATTGCCGCGACTGCATCCAGAGCCCGCGCACGTCGCCTTCGGCCCGCTCGCGCGCGAGCGCGAGTTGGGCTACGGTAAGCTCCACCTGCGCGGCGGCACGACGGCGTGGACCTTCGCCGCGATCGAAGAGCGGCAACGGCACTGACACGCTGAGCAGGAAGCCCGAATCGGTGCGCACACCGGCATCGATATGCCGAATGCCCGCGCCAAGCGTCACATCGGGAATCCAACTACGCTGGGCTGCCTGTTCCTCGCGCCGGAACGATTCGGCGCGCAGCGCGACGCTACGTAGCTCCGGTCGATCACTCAGCATGGCGAGCAGATCGGCCAATGGTCTCGGATCGTCGGGCAGCAGCATGCCTTCGAGCGCGATCGCTGGTCCAAGCGTGTTGCCCATGAGCGTAGCCAAACTCTCTCCCGCGCGCGCTCGATCCGCCTGTAGCGCCTGCAACCGCGCTTCTGCTGTGAGCCGTTCGCGAGCGATGCGGCGCCGGTCGTAGCCCGCGACCTCGCCGCCCTTCTGTAAGGTCGCGCTGCGTTGCTCCGCTTCGGCGAGCCGGTGCGACCATCGCGTGAGCGCGTCGTGCGTCGCCTGCAACGCCAGCGTTTCGTGGAAGCGCCGGCGCACGTCGTAGATCAGTTCCTTGCGCCGCGCCTCACCGTCGGCGCGCGCAACCTCCACGCGGGTGCGCGCTGCCTCGATCCGCAGCCCGCGCCGTCCCGAGAAGTCGAAGCGTTGCGCAAAGCGCGCGGTACGCTCGATCACGCCCGCTGGCGCACCAGTCACCTGCTCGCGCTCGAGCTCGAAGTGCGGATTGGGCAGCGTTTGCGCCTCGATCAGATTGCCTTCGGCGACCCCTACCCCTCCTTGCACGAGATCGCGAATGACGGGGCGCTCGAGCGCCAGAAGGATCGCCCGCTCCTCGGTGAGCGCGGCGTTCGCTTCGGTCTGGGCGACCACGAACGCCGACCAGGCGAGTACCAGGACAAGTGACCCGGCAAGCGCGATGCGACGCGATGTCGCATGCACACCGGCGCTCGAGGAGGCTGTGCGCACGTCAATGGCGTAGCGCGGCCAACGGTTTGACATGTTCATCTCTACTCCGCTGTAGGAGCGCGGGAGGCGGCGTTGACACTTCGGTCAGCCGAACGACGCGGGAGCCGGCAAGCTCAGCGATTCGTTGTGCGGACCCCTCGCCGTTCCCGCATGTTGACGGGACGAATGGGAATCACTCGCGCGGCCGATCGCGTTACGCACCGCGGCCGGTGGCGATTGAGTTAGGCGAGCAGCTGAGGCGGGCGGTCGGGGGGATCGACCGTGCCCGAAGGCGAAGCCGCATCGCGCCACGCGGTGTCGAATGCGGAAGGAGAAACCAGCGACACGCTCATTGCCGTCGAGGGCAAGACCGAGGCGAGCGCACCAGCCATACCGAGCAGCTCGCCCAGTTGGCTCAGGAGATCGACCGAGCGATCGTCGTGCGAATGGCTATCGGCGTCATGCGCAATGGCAAGCGTAGTCCCTTGATCATCGAGTGTCGTGTGCTCGAGCCGGTGCTCCAGCTGCAGCACCGGCAACACGGCCGCCAGCGCGCCCATCAGCGCGAGCGATGCGCAGAGCCAAGCGATCAGCAGGGAACGTAAGCGTTTCATCGGCATCTAGCGAATCGTAGCACAGCCGGTAGCGTGCCATCCTCGAAAAACGACTCCTCCGGCAAAACTTTGAATTCCTCAAATACGGTTCAGCGGCCCCCGATCGATGACTCGCTAGGCAGAATGGACGTACCCCACTTTCGTAGACGGTTGAGCGCTGGGGGTAAGCGCGGTGCGCCACTGCTTGGGTAGTGCTTGGTAGTACTCCTTTTCGAATCGCACCGGCGAGCGATAGTTCAGAGAGGAGTCACTCGGCGCTGGGCAACGTCGCCCCGGCGTGGTTCGAACAGCAGTGGATGAAGACAACGAAAATCGCGGCGGAGGTGATCCGGTTGTCATCGCAATGATCAAAGGGCTCGCCGCTGGCGCGGTGAACCTGTGCGCTGGCGCAGTGCGTGGCGACGCCGCGCCAGCGAGCGCCGTGGCCGGCGCGGCCCTCGCGCTCGGTTTCCTGAGCATTGGCGTGAGCCTCGTGCTCTACATCGTGGCGCTGCGTCATCTCGGAGCCGCGCGCACCGCCGCGCACTACAGCACGGCGCCGTTCATCGGCGCCGCGGCTGCGTTCGTCTTGCTCGGCGAGCCCTTCACACCGACGTTCGCGGCCGCGCTCGCGCTCATGGTCATCGCCACTTGGCTCGTCCTCACCGAGCGACATGAGCATCAGCATTCACATGCGGCGATGGAACACGACCACCTGCACGTGCACGACATTCACCAGCGACACGCCCACGCGGGCGGCGCAGGCGCCGAACCGCATGCGCATCGGTACGAACCGCTGGTGAATACGCATCCGCATCTACCGGACTTGCATCATCGGCACCGGCATTGACGCTAGTTGAAGCGTCCTCTCTCCGCCTGCGGGATCTGCGGGGGGCGTGCGTTAGAAGAACAACCGAAACCCGACGTCAGCGTGCGGCAGCGGCAGGCGGACATCAACGCGGTTGTGCGGGACCACCGGCACGTAGACCGGGCGCTCAATGACCCGCGGCGCGTACTCGTAATGGTGGTGCACGACCCGCGGCGGGGCGCGATAGTAGCGATCCTCTTGGTAGTAGTGATGCGCGTGCTTCGATCGCTTCCAGTGCTGGTCTTGGTTGTGATAACGCTCGTGCTTGTTCCCGCCATGACGACGATCATCGTCGTCATCATGGTCCGCGCTTGCCGCGAACGGCAAGCCGGCAAGTAAGGTGGCGGCGGCGATGCTGGTCAGAACTCGTTTCATTTGATGCTCCTCTCGTTAGTTAGGATGGTTCACAGATTAGGCGGGCCGTGTAACACGGGGATTGCTCCGGCCCCCTCAGATGTAATCCTTTGTTTCCGCGTTCGGAGTGTCATCCGCTGGCGACAGGCGTCCGCTGCTTGACCCCGTAAAGCGACGCTTTACGCTTGGCCGGTGATTCGGCCTTCCGCCACAAGGGGGCAGAGGCGTCTTCCTAGCCGGGAGCTTGGAGAGAATCCGCCCTGACATGCTCAACCCCGGCGCGCGACCGGGATCAAAGCCGCACGAGCTCGCGCTTCTGAAGCGCGTAAACCGCGACGCCCACGACGAACGCAAGGCCGACGTTCCAGAGCCCGAGGGCGGCGGCCACGAGCGTCACGAACCGCTCGCCCTTGTCCTTGCTCAAGTCGCACGAACCGAGCGCGAGCTGTGCGCCGGCGAGGAAGAGGATCAC
>JANMUI010000198.1:0-2526 GCA_031391405.1 Betaproteobacteria bacterium | reverse complement strand
CGCGCGCGATCGGCGATCACGATCCGCGCGCCATCCTCGGCGAGCCCTTCGGCGATCGCGCGTCCGATGCCCATGGCCCCGCCCGTGACGATAGCCACTTTCCCGGCGAGTTTCATGATGCCGCCGCCATTGCGTGTAGCGCTTCTTCAAACAGACCAACCGGCATTGCGCAAATGCCTCGACCCAATAACCCCCGCCCATCGGCCGACACCATGCCGGTCGACAGTAAAGGAGACTTGCCCGAGCGCACGACGGCCGCCGCGTCGAGTCCGACATCGACGCCGAGCACCGGGTGGCGGCCCGAGAGCTGCGAAATCGCGCGCGCCTCGTCATCTGCTGGCAGCCACTGTGCGAATGCGGAAAGCAGACTGGGTGCGCGCCGCAATACCTGACCCCCGAGGCCGAATGCGTCGATGATGCCACTGTCGCCGGTCGCAGGCGGGTGCTGCGGATTCTCGGGTGCGCCTTTCATGAAGGGCCCTTGCACGAGCGCGGGCGGCGCGGTGAACCACCGATCGGGAATTCCCGCGATCTGGATACCGGCGGCAAGCCCATTCGAACAAAGCTTCGTCACCAAGGTCGAGCCGGGAACGCCGCTGGCGGCATCGAGCATCAGCGCACACGCGGGCATCCACATGTTGAGAAAATAAAGCGGCGCCTCGAGAACGGTTGCCAACGCAATCTGGACCTCTTTGACATCGGTCTTGCGAATGCCCAGCACCGCATGCAGCACCGCCGTCGCGCTTGACAGCCGATTGTGCAGATCATCGCCTTCAGTGAGCGCGGATCGTGCAATCGACAGCAGATCGATCGGTTCACCCAACATTGCGGCGAAGCCAGACCTCAAATCGCGCTCACGGAAGGCAAGACGGTCGAGGATCGCGCGATCACGCGAGCCGAAGCGTTGTTGTGGGCCCGCGCCCGTCCCCAGAAAACCGAACCACGTTGCCTGGCCTCGACCATCGCGAATCTCGGCAACGGTTGTGCTGGGCGAAATCATCGCGACCAGCGGCGTCGAGGCCCGGCGCGTATAGGAGGGTTCGAGCTTCACGCCACCCGAGGCGATCAGCCGTTCCGCTTCGACATCGTCGTGCGCCCACCCTTCATACAGGCACGCCAGCACAGCGCTATTCAACATCGGCGGTGGCAACCGTGTCGGATCCGTGAGCGGCGGCCCGGCGTGGAGCAACGTTCGGTCCGGGAGTGACAAGGCGTCGGCCGCCTCCCGCACCGCCGACCAGCACGGCTCAACCGCACAGATGCGTTCCAACGCTGCCGCATTGGCAGGAGAAATTTTGTTCAACATGTTTCCCGTTTCCCGTTTCCCGTTTCCCGTTTCCCGTTTCCCGTTTCGCGTTTCGCGTTTCGCGTTTCGCGTTTCGCGCTCCCGTTCCCCACCGCGCTACGCGACGTGCGCTAGTGTACTAACATCGCCCTCCTTGAACCGCGCGTCGGCCATTCCCCCCATGCGCAGGGTTCCGAATCGACGCCGATACGCCCAAATCCCGAGCGAAGTCTTCCTCAATGCAATCGCTGTTGCAGTTTTCCACCGGCATCGACGTCCTTAATCGATGGATTGCCTGGATCGCATCGGGTTGCGTGCTGGTCGCGTGCCTGGTAAGCGCGGGCAACGCCGGGTTGCGCTACGCCTTCAGCCTGGGTTCAAACGCGTGGCTCGAGATGCAGTGGTATCTGTTCGCCTACATGGTGATGCTTGGTGCCGCATTCGTGCTGAAGGCCAACGAGCATGTCCGAGTGGATCTGCTTTACGGCCCGCTTTCGACTCGCGGCAAGATCTGGGTCGATCTTCTTGGGTTGCTGATTTTTCTGATGCCGGCCACGCTGTACCTTCTGTACCTTTGCGTGGGGCCGGCAGCCGATGCGTTCCACTCCGGGGAAACGTCGCCAAACGCGGGTGGACTCGTGCGCTGGCCGGCCCGCATGGCCCTGCCGATCGGCTTTGCGTTGGTGGCATTGCAAGGCATCTCCGAGATCGTGAAGCGCATCGCGATGCTGACCGGGCACTTGCCCGCCGAATCCCAGTATGAGCGCCCGCTGCAATGAGGCGCGTTGAGACTCCACGATCATGACCGCCGAAATCATGGCGCCGTTGATGTTTGTCGGCATGTTCGTATTTCTGCTGGTCGGATTTCCGGTGGCGTTTTCGCTCGCTGCGCTAGGCCTTTTTTTCGGCATCATCGGTGTCCATCTCGGATTCTTCGTACCCGATTTTCTTGCAAGCCTGCCGCTACGCGTATTCGGCATCCTCTCGAACGATCTCTTGCTCGCGATCCCGTTCTTCACATTCATGGGGGCGATTCTCGAACGTTGCGGGCTCGCCGAAGATTTGCTGGAGAGCATGGGACAGGCATTCGGTGCGCTGCCGGGCGGCCTTGCCTATTCAGTGATCGTCGTGGGTGCGATTCTCGGTGCGATCACCGGAACGGTTGCCGCATCGGTCATTGCGATGGGTATGATCGCGTTACCCGCGATGATGCGCTACGGCTACAACATGAAACTGGCCAC
>JANMUI010000197.1:0-3393 GCA_031391405.1 Betaproteobacteria bacterium | reverse complement strand
TGCTCTCCGAATCCCTCGTCTCACCCCCCGTCCCCCGCCCGCGCTGGTGCGAGGGGTGTGTGTCTGCGTTTCCCGTTTCCCGTTTCCCGCAATCCTCACTTCGGATCCGGCGCCTCGAATGTAATCCCGAGATTCTGGAAGTTGTCCCACACGTTCTGGCCGAAGCGTTTGCGCACCTCGACGCCGATCGACGGGTCGAACTTCACATCGGCGAACGTCTTCTCGCCATGGACCATGACCAGCAGCTTGGCATCTGGCAGGTCCGACACGTTGCGAAAGCGCCTGAATACCCCCGGCGGCACCGCGCACATATCGCACGGATCGAGGGTGACACTGTGTTCACCTTGATCGCCCCATATGATTTCGTAGCGCCCGCTCATGCAGACGAATATCTCGTGCGTCTCGCCGTGTGCATGCAGCGATGGCCCCTGTCCCGGCGGACACTCCGCGATCACTACTTCCAGTCCCTTCGCGCCGACGACCGCCGGCTTCGCGGCATTGCGCTTGTTGCCTTCGGGCGCAAGCATCGAGAACACGCTGTGCGCGGCAATCAACTCGTACGCCTCGCCGGGTACGCCGACATTGGATTCCGTGAAGCTCGCTTTCGTAGGCTGCAGCGTCTTGAACCGCGCGACACGGCTGTCCATCTGCGCCGGCGTGAGATCGGGTGTGCGCACGAGATTTCCTTCCCGTCGAAGATGAGGATGACTATCGATCGAACTTCGATGGCTTACGCCACATTGCGTCCGGTGAAGAACGCCTTGTTCGAATCCTTGGTCGGTTCGATGCCTGAGCGGACGAGCCCTTGGCGCAGCGCATTCATCTGGCCATCATTCATACGCATGGTCGGACGGCGCATTGGCCCACCGTTGAAGCCATTCAACCAGCCCTGGAATTTCCACAACATGCGATGGAGGAACAGTGTCTGCGGCGTGTACGCATTCGCGGCGGCATTGGCCTTTCGCGCCGGATGAAGCTGCCAGTACAGGCGCGTCGCCTCGTCGAACTGCTTTTCCATCAGCAGCTTGTGGATGCGCGGAATCATCGGCCCGTAGTACTCGGTGTTGCTGGTGCCGCTGAACTGGATCGGCGCGAGCTGAGCAAGCGCGATCATGTCATGCTCGAGCGGGCATGTGATGATGAGATCCTTGCTGAACAGGCGATGGCATTCGACAAAGCCCATGATCGATGGCATGCCCCCTTCGGCCTTGATCGCCACCACGTTCGGGCAATCCTTGATCAGGCGGCGAATCAGGGTCGCCGGGATGTCCGAGGGATGCACGCGATCGAAGCCCCATAGCGGCACCGGAAATAGCAGCACGGCGAGATTGGTCGCGTCGCAGAATACCTTCGTGTAATCGTAGATGTCCTGCTCGGTTTCCGGGTAGAAGTTGGGCGGATACGACAGGAGGATCAGCTCGGCTCCGTTCGCTTCGGCGATCTTTACCGCCTCGATGTTCTCCTCGAGATCGTTGAAGCTCGCATGGTGGATCAATAACAGCCGCCCCTTCGACTCGTCATTCGCCCATTCGAAGAACTGGCGATACTCATCGAGCGTGATCGCCACTTCCGAGACGAGCAGGGTTCCCTTGAAGCCGTATTCGAGCTCGAGCCGGATGTCATGCCGGATCCCTTTCTCGTTCAGACCCTTGAGATTTTGCGTGTACGAGGGGATGACGACATTCGCGACACCGCGAAGATTCTCACGGGCCCATTCGCGTGCTTCAGACTTTTTGTACCTTGCCATGACCGGCTCCAATACGAAAGATGTTGAAGTTTGAAATCTATACCTGACGCGGCACCAGCGCCATAGGCAGCGGGACGGCCAGATTACGCTCGAGCGCCCGCTGATAGGCGATCTCGGCCACGGTGATATCTTGAATCGCCGCGCCAACCGATTTGTACATCGGGATCTTCGCACTCGCGAGGCGGTCCGCGAGCTTGCCCATGACGAGATCGTTGAGGGATGCCATCTTGTGCTCGAAGACAATGCCGGCAGCCTTCGCATCGATGAAATCCCCGGTTTCCTCGATGACTTCATGGACCATGTCGCACACGATGAGGTCGCAGACGTCAATGGTGCGCGGATCGATTTCGTGCTGCTCCGGCAAGGTGGCACCGATCGATACAACCATCATCCCGGAACGCAGCCAGTCCCCCGAAAAAATCGGCGTCTCGTCTTTCGAGCGGGCCGCCGCGATCAGCAGATCGACGTCATCGACCGCGGCCCGCGCGATCTCGACCGCTCGGCAATCTGCCTTTAGCTCCTTCGCAAATCGCACGGCGAACGCTTCACGCCGTGCTGCGGTCGGGCTGAATACCCGAACCGATCGCACTTCGCGCACCCGTGACAGCGCGCTCAGGTGCTCCTGCGCCTCCGCCCCGCTACCGAGGACGCCAACCCGGAGCGGACCGCGCTTGGCCATGACATCGATCGCAACGGCCGATGTCGCGGCAGTGCGCAGGGCCGTGATGTGCAGCGCATCCACCAACGCTACGAGCTCGCTCGTTTCCTGATCGAACAGCGATACGAGATAGCTCACTTTGCGCTCACGGGCCACGCCGAAGACCTTGGTACCCATGAACCGGCTGGCCGGAGGGCACGACACGAGTCCGCGGAGCCAGGTTCGATTGCCGCGGGCGACCGCCCGGTAGCTGGTGTGGGACTGGTGCTGGACCGCATAGGCGGCGCGCAGCCCGGCGATCATGTCGTCCCACTGCAACACCTGCTCGGTGGCGGGCGCTGGAATGAAGACGGTCTCACGACTCATGACGCCTCCTGCATAGAGCTAACTCCGATTGAAATTTGGCTGGCCCGAAGAATACCTCCAAAGCGCGATCGACCCGGGGCGGCGACGGGTAGACGAGGTGGCCAAAGCGTGAGCATCGGCCAGCTGCACGGCAATGCGACCGATGCGGGGCAGGGCACTTGATCCTCTCCATTTGATCACGTTCATAACCGAGCCACATATCCCCTTGCCGTCCGTAGATTTCCCCCTGCGTATGCAGCGACGGGATCCATACGGACGTGACGCCGTGCACTCATTCCTCGTTCCACGAAGTGAGCCGTGATTCACTCCCCGCACGCCGCGCACCCGAGCAAAACCGATGCGGCAACGGACACGTGCCTTTCCCCGAAGAGGAAACTCCATCATGATGCCGAAATCGATCTACGAGGCGCTGCCGTACCTGGTCGCTGTGCTTGGTGCAGTGGCAGCTCTGACCATCTACAACCGTTACGCCATCATTTCCGGGATCGTATTGATCTTCCTCGCGTTATTGATCGTGCACCTCCGCTTGGCTTCAAGGACCAAACGCGTCGAGTACCTCGAAGACATGCTCGAGCGCGAGCGCATCCGGAGCAAGAGATAACGGGCGTGACTCCCTGCTAAG
>JANMUI010000170.1:0-6984 GCA_031391405.1 Betaproteobacteria bacterium | reverse complement strand
GGGTCCAGGAGGCGGAGCAGGTCGTCATGTCGGTTATCGTGATGGGAGAGCTGCTGCTGGGATTTCGGATCGGGACTCGTTACGAAGCGAATCTCGCGAGATTGAAAAGATTTCTCGAGAGTCCGTATGTGTCGGTGGCGCAGACAACGGAGGTCACGGCAGACCGCTTCGCTCGAATTGGCGCGCAGTTGCGTGCGGTCGGGCGACCGATCCCCACGAACGACGTCTGGATCGCCGCTCACGCGATGGAGCATGGCGCCGAATTGCTTTCCTACGATCGCCGCTTCGAGCAGGTCGCGGGTGTCGCCTGGATCGATCCCGCCGCCCCCTGAGTTACCGTGAAGACTTATATACATCGCTCTCCATCATGGTGAGCCCCTGGATCCAGGATCGGTGTCCGGGATAGCCGAATTCGGGTCCATGATCCATTGACGAGAAAGCAAGCATGGCAACCTCCATCACAGTAAACGGCACCCGGCATGACATCGATGTCCCGGACAGCACGCCGCTCCTCTATGTTCTGCGCAATGATCTCGGGCTCAAAGGCACGCGATTCGGTTGCGGTACCGGTCATTGCGGCGCGTGTCACGTATTGCTCGATGGTCATACGGTCGCCGCGTGCGACACGCCGCTTTGGTCCGCGGCAGGCAAGTCGGTGACGACGGTCGAGGGACTCGCGAAAAACGGCGTGCCGCATCCGTTGCAGAAGGCATTCCTTGACGAGCAGGCCGCGCAATGCGGCTACTGTGTAAGCGGCATCATCATGACCGCGGCCGGACTGCTCGCGCAGAATCCATCGCCAAGCGACCACGAGCTGCGTGGCGCGCTTGATCGCAATCTGTGCCGCTGCGGCGCGCATACACGGATGTTGCGGGCGATCAAGCAGGCAGCGGAGGCGATGCGCCATGGCTGATCCACTCCTCACCAAACGCCCCGAGAGCGCATTGCCGGGGAACCTGCAGAGTAATCCGCGGTTGTCGCATTGGATCCGCTTCGAGCGGAACGGGTCGGTCAGTATCACCGGTGGCAAGGTCGAGATCGGTCAAGGAATTTTGACCTCGCTTGCCCAGATCGCAGCAGAAGAGTTGGACGTGCGGCTCGATCGCATCCGGATGGTCCCTGCCAATACCGCGTCAAGCCCGAACGAGGGCGTGACGAGCGGCAGTCTGTCGATCCAGGATAGCGGCATCGCGATTCGCTACGCGTGCGCCGAAGTGCGCGCGATCCTGCTCAATGAAGCGGCGGTCGAGTTCGGTGTATCGGTCGACAAACTGAAGGTGACCGACGGCACCATCGCGATAGAGGGCCGCGCAACCACCACGAACTATTGGGCGCTCGCCACCGCTGCGCTCTTCGATCGGAATGCAACCGCGCAAGTGCCGGTGAAGGAACCGGCCGACTACACGATCGTCGGGAAACGGGCAGATAGGATCGATCTGCCCGATAAGGTGATGGGGCGTGCGCGGTATGTGCACGATATGGTGCTTCCCGGCATGTTGTTCGGACGCGTCGTTCGGCCCGGCCGACCGCGCGCGAAGCTCGAATCGTTCGACGGTGCGCAAGCACTTGGCGCCACCATCGTTCGCGACGGCAGTTTTCTTGGTGTATTGGCGGAACGCGAAGAGCTCGCTCTGCGGGCCGCCGAGCGCTTGGCGGCAACGGCGCAGTGGACGGGCGGCGTGACGATGCCCGACGCCGATAGCGTCGATGCGTTCCTGCGGACCGCGCGGTCCGAAGCAACGGTGCTGGTTGACACGACCGGGAATGTGCCACCGGCATCGGGGCGGGTCTTGCGCGCCTCGTATGCCAAGCCCTTCATTGCCCACGCATCGATCGGGCCGTCGTGCGCGATCGCACAGTGGGACGGCACAGGCGATGGCGCACGCCTGACGGTCCACTCGCATTCACAGGGGATTTTCAACCTGCGCGCGGATCTCGCGAAGGCGTTGCGAATCGATGCGGCCCGCATCACGGTGCATCATGCCGAAGGTGCCGGATGTTACGGCCACAATGGGGCTGACGATGTCGCGCTCGACGCTGCATTGCTGGCACGTGCGGCGAATGGCCGGCCGGTGCAGGTGGTGTGGACGCGCGCACAAGAGCTCGGCTGGGCGCCCTTCGGCTCGGCGATGGCGATCGATTTGCAGGCCACGCTCGATGCCCGGGGCAACGTCGTCGACTGGCGGCACGAGCTTTACAGCCACGGGCACAGCTCGCGACCCGGGCGCGATCCGCGGCCCACCTTGCTTGCTGCTGGGGACATCGAAGATCCGTTCGATCTGCCGATTGCGATCGATATGCCGCTGCCCAACGGCGGGTCGGAGCGGAACGCCGTGCCGCAGTACGATTTTCCCCGCCAGCATATTTCGAAGCATCGGGTCACCGAGGTGCCGATCCGCGTCTCGGCGATGCGCTCGCTCGGCGGCTTCGGCAATGTCTTCGCGATCGAGTCGTTCATGGACGAGCTTGCGGCCGCAGCGGGGGTGGAGCCCGTCGCATTCCGGCTGCGGCATTTGTCGGATGCGCGAGGACGTGCGGTGATCGAAGCCGCGGTGAAGCGGGCGAACTGGTACGGCTATCAGCGGCGCGACGACACGGGGCATGGCATCGCTTTCTCGCGGTACAAGAATACCGGCGCCTACGCCGCGGTCGTCGCGGAGGTGAGTCTCGAGCGCGAAGTCCGCGTGACGCGCCTCGTCTGCGCGGTGGACGTCGGGTTGGTGATCAATCCGGACGGCGTCATCAATCAAGTGGAAGGCGGCGCGGTGCAGGCGACGAGCTGGGCGCTCAAGGAAGCGGTGCGCTTCGATCGCGAGCGCATCACGTCGGTCGATTGGGACGCGTATCCGATCCTCAAGTTCAGCGAGGCGCCGGCGATCGAAGTCGAGTTGATCAACCGCATCGACACGCCGACCGTCGGCGCGGGCGAGGCGGTGCAAGGACTCATGGGTGCGGCGATCGCCAACGCCGTTGCCGACGCGTCGGGCGTGCGGATTCGATCGTTGCCATTGACGGCAGAGCGGATTCAAACGGCAATCCGGTAGAAGAACGTTCGCCGCGACGAGCTTCGCACGCGCCGCGGCGTCCCGCGTTACCATCGCGCGCTGCGATGAAAGCCAATGCAAACTCCTCTACGGCGACCGGTTCGACTCCGCGAGAAGCGGCGTCGTTCGCCGCGTCGAGCCGATTCACGCGCGAGGTCAAAGCGGATCAACTCCGGCTGTTCTGCCAGCAGGCGATTCGCATTCCGGTCGGCGTGGCGTTTCTCGCCGGATACATCATTCACCTGTTCTGGGATCTCGTCCGCCACGATCTTTTGATCGGCTGGCTGCTGGTGGTGTGCGGCGCGCTGCTCTATCGCACCTGGCTTAGCGCCAAACTGCTGCGGCACTCACTGACAAGCGAAGAAGTCGATCGATGGACGCGCATCATGATCATCTTCGCGTTTTGCAACGGTGCGTTCGGCGGCTCGGCGGGGATCCTGTTCTTTCCATCGGCGCCACTGCCCGAACAGGCGCTCCTCACCATGCTCATCGCGGCATGGTGCGCGGCGGCAATCGCGACCTCGGGCATGATGCCGAAGTCGTTCTACGCATTCTCCACGCCGTTGATGGTGCCGATCATCATCGGCTGGTGGAACCATCCGCAACATTGGTTCAACGCGGTGCTGTTGATTGCCTTTCTCGCCTATCTTGTCCTGTATGTTCGCGACAGCGGACGCATGACGGCCGGCGCCCTGCACACTCGCTACGAAAACCTGGTGCTGGTGGACGAGTTGCGCGCGAGGCAGGAGGAAGCCGAAAGCGCTCGCGATCGCGCCGAGACCGCCAGTCGGTCGAAGACGCAGTTTCTTGCAGCGGCGAGTCATGATTTGCGCCAACCGTTGACGGCCCTCGCGTTGTTCAATCGGTTGCTGTCCGACAAGGCGCAAGACCCCGAGATACGGCGAATCGCTGGCCATATCGATGCTTCGATTACGTCGCTCGAGAGCCTGATGGCCGCCCTGCTCGATATCTCGAAACTCGATGCCGGGACGATTCAGCCGAAGCGGATCGTCGTGTCGCTCGCGGAAATGTTTCAGCGACTGGAAGCCCAATACGCGCCGGTGGCGGCGGAAAAGGGTCTGCGTTTCGTCGCGACCGCGGAGGATGCCTGGGTCGATTCCGATCCGGTGTTGCTGGAGCGCATCGTGCGCAATCTGATCGAGAACGCCCTTCGCTATACGCATGAAGGTCAGATCGATCTGAAGGCGATCGCGGCAGGCGCGATGGTACAGGTCGAGGTCATCGACACCGGCGTCGGCATTCCGAGTGAAGAACGCTCGCGGATCTTCGAGGAGTTCTATCAGATTCGCTCGAGCGATCGTGACGCGAGTCAGGGATTGGGGCTGGGCCTCGCCATTGTCCAGCGAATGGCGCATCTGCTCGATTGCACGGTGGAAGTCGAATCCGTCGTGGATCAAGGATCGACATTTCGCGTGTCGATTCCAACTGCTCCGCGTCCGGTAGAGGCCGATCCGACCGCGCGCCAAAGGCCCGATCTCGAGAGTCCGGACCTCTCCGGTTTGAAAGTCCTGGTGGTCGATGATGACGAGGCGATCGTGACCGCGATGAAATTGCTGCTGGAAAGCTGGGGCTGCGAGGTGCATGTGGCTGCGTCGATCGCAAGCGCGGCAGCGGCCTTGCGATCGATGGGGGAGCGTCCCGATCTGATGGTTGTGGATTTCCGTTTGCGCAATGGTGAGACCGGCATCGAGATTGCACGCATGGCATCGGCGCGCCATGGAAGAATCCCGGCGATTCTCATCACCGGCGACACGGCACCGGATCGATTGCGCGAGGCGGCCGAAAGCGGACTCGGATTGATGCACAAGCCGGTGACGGGGGAGGCGCTCCGGCGGCAGATAGAAACGGTGTTGGAATTGAGGGAGGGGTAGAGTTTTGCTACAGAGTCGGGCCTAAACATTTCACCACAGGGGACACAGGGGACACAGAGGAAAATCGTGGGGACTTGCCGGTCGCAACGAGACGGTTCATTGATCGCGAGAGCTCACCCCCGCTCTTCGCTGAGAGCTCCTCCGTGTTTTTCCTCTGTGTCCCCTGTGTCCTCTGCGGTGAAAGTTATTTTCTTGTTGGAGCGATTGCGAAATGAAAGTCAAAGCAGCTGTTGCGTATGCCGCCGGGAAGCCGCTCGTCATCGAAGAGGTCGATCTCGCCGGTCCCAAGGCAGGTGAGGTATTGGTCGAGATCAAGGCGACGGGCATTTGCCATACCGACGAATTCACCCGCTCGGGCGCGGATCCGGAGGGTCTGTTTCCCGCGATCTTCGGCCATGAAGGCGCGGGTATCGTCGTCGAGGTCGGGCCGGATGTCGCGAGTCTTCGCAAAGGCGATCACGTCATTCCGCTCTACACGCCGGAATGCCGCCAGTGCAAATCGTGCTTGTCGCGCAAGACCAATCTTTGCACCGCCATTCGCGGTACGCAGGGCAAGGGCGTCATGCCCGATGGTACGAGCCGCTTTTCGATCGGCGGGAAGATGGTGCATCACTACATGGGTTGCTCGACTTTCGCCAATTACACGGTGCTGCCTGAGATCGCGCTTGCAAAGATTCGCGAGGATGCTCCGTTCGACAAGATTTGCTACATCGGCTGCGGCGTGACGACCGGGATCGGCGCGGTCATCAATACCGCCAAAGTGGAGCCTGGCGCGAATGTGGTCGTGTTCGGCTTGGGCGGTATCGGGCTCAATGTCGTGCAGGGCGCACGGTTGGTCGGTGCCAACATGATCATCGGTGTCGACATCAATCCGGCACGCGAGAGTCTGGCGCGCAAATTCGGCATGACGCACTTCGTCAATCCCAAACAGGTGCAAGGGGATGTCGTTGCGCATCTGGTCGAGCTGACCGGGGGTGGCGCCGACTACAGTTTCGAGTGCATCGGGAATGTCGATGTCATGCGCCAGGCGCTCGAATGCTGTCATCGCGGCTGGGGCGTATCGGTCATCATCGGCGTCGCGGGTTCGGGACAAGAGATCAAGACGCGGCCGTTCCAGCTCGTGACGGGGCGTGTGTGGAAGGGCACCGCGTTCGGCGGCGCGCGTGGACGATCGGATGTGCCGCGGATCGTCGACTGGTATATGGACGGCAAGATCAACATCGACGATCTCATCACGCACACCATGCCCCTCGCGGACATCAACAACGCGTTCGATCTGATGCATGCGGGGACGTCGATACGAAGCGTTGTTATTTACTAGTACACCTCGATCTTTTACCACAGGGGACGCAGAGGACGCAGGGGGCTATGAGGTAGGTGAATGCTTTGCTCGCGTAATTGCATGCGCTATCTGCCACCCTGATCGGCCCGGATCGCGAGACCCAAGAAACCTCTGTGTCCCCTGCGTCCCCTGTGGTGAATATTTACTCATGAAGCTTAAGGAGAAGAACAATGGCAACCAAGGAACGTAGCAAGCAATTCAAAGCGGGCCTCGCATTGCGCAAACGCGTCGTCGGCCCCGACTATGTCAGCGCATCCCTCAAGAACACCGACGAATTCTGGATGCCGTTCCAGGAGCTCATCACCGAGCACGGCTGGGGCGCTGTCTGGACGCGGCCGGGATTGCCGTTGAAAACGCGCAGCATGCTGACCCTTGCATTCTGCATCGCGCTCAATCGCCCGAACGAGATCAAGATCCATCTGCGCGGTGCGATCCGCAATGGTATGACGCCGCTTGAGATTCGGGAGATGATCATCCACGCATTCCTCTATTGCGGCGGACCGGCTTCGCTCGATGCGTTCCATGTTGTCAAGAACGCCCTGCCCGAGATCCTTGCCAAGGAAGGTAAGACGATGGAAGGCAAGAGTGCCGGGCGTGCGCGCAGGAAGTAGCACGATTCGGGGCGAGGATCTGGCAGCCGCCATCCGGACCCCTTGGTGTAGACCTCTTCGCACGCTCGTCGGAATTCGCCCGATGCCGCAAGGCT
>JANMUI010000168.1:0-11763 GCA_031391405.1 Betaproteobacteria bacterium | reverse complement strand
AGTGAACCTGATCGGCAGCGTGACAACCCAAGCGGGTCTGCGCATTCGCGCCGAGCTGGACGAAAACACGTACGAGGCGGGAATCAAAGTCACCGATAAAGCACTTGCGGGCGTGTCGATCGAGCGCGACAAATTCCATGGTGAATGGAACTACAAAATCAAACCGCATGGAACGCGACCCAAGTCCTAAGTGTTCAAGTTATTTTTGCTTAATGCCTTAGCGGCGCGAGCCTAAAGCCGCCCTGGAAAGAGACCGAAGTAGTAGCCGGCCATCAGTAGCAGGAAGAGCGAGATCGAAAGCCCGACGCGAATAGTCAGCGCGCGAACGGACCGGTCGCTTTGGCCGCGATCCTTCATCATGAAGTAGAGCGCGGAGCCGAGCGAACCGACAATCAAGACCAGAATGGCGATCACCACATAGCGCATCTGTCGGAGTGTAGCCGACCCGATCAAAGTCAGACTGGACCGCCGTCGCGTACGCAATGTTCGCCCGCTTGGGGTGACAATATGCGGCATGGAAACACGGCAGTTCAGGCCCCGCTTGATCGCAACAATCGGCACCGCCGCATTTTGCGTGGCGACGATCGCCGCCGGATTCTGGCAACTTGATCGGGCGAATCAGAAATTTGAGCGTCAACGCGAATTTGACGCTGCCCGTAGCGCGGAAAGCATCGACTTGAATCGGGATCTGCTTCGCGCTGAAACGATTGCCTGGCGATCCGTCAGAGCGCGCGGTGAATTTCTCGCCGCGGACACGGTCTATATCGACAATCGCATCCATCAAAGCGCTGCCGGTTTCCATGTCGTTACGCCCTTTCGGTTGGTTGATTCCCGCCGCGTCGTGTTGATCAATCGCGGATGGATGCCGATCGGGCCGGTTCGGCATGAACCGTCGATCGTGCCGACTGAATCGGGGACCCGTGTCGTCGAGGGTCTTTTGACGGTTCCGCACGAGCGTCCATTCGAGCTCGGAACCTTTGATCCAAAGGCGCGCGTATGGCCCAACTTGACGATTGAACGATTCACCAGGAGCAGAGGAATCGCGATCGAGCCATTCGTTGTGCTGCAAACCAGCAATGCCCCGGACGGCCTCATTCGCGCCTGGGAACCTCCTCCGGCGAGTGGGGGGAAGAACCAAGGTTATGCGCTGCAGTGGTTTTCATTCGCCGCGCTCGCGCTGGTCCTCTATGTCGTGCTGAATCTTCGCAAGAGACGCAATGTCGATGAACACTAGCTCGATCGAGCCACCGCGCCCCACGCAGAATGCGCGCGCCCGTAGCGGCAGACTTCAGGCGCTGTTGATCCTCCTCGTTTGCGCCGCGCCGATCGTCGGTGGAACGATTGCTTTCATGTTCTGGGAATCCGGCCCGACGACGAACTACGGGGAACTGGTCACGCCGCGAAAAGTGGAAATCATCGGGCAGGGAGCCGACCAAAGACGAGCCGCACTTTCTGACTACGATGGGAAATGGCGTTACGTCATGTTCGATGCTGGTGAGTGCGACGAACAGTGTCAGCGGAAGCTCCTTTATACGCGGCAGATTCGCCTCGCCCAGGGACGCGAGCAGGCCCGCATCGAGCGCATCTGGCTGATCGACGATCGATCGGTTCCCAACGCAGGGCATGCGGCGCTCTATGCCGATGCGCACGTCATTACGCTTGGCTCGCCATCGGTGGCGGCCGAGTTCGAAGCGCAAGGCTCCGCTCGACAGTACATCTATCTGGTCGATCCCCATGGAAATCTGATGATGCGCTATCCGGCAGATCCGGATCCCGCGCGAATGATCAAGGATCTGCAGCGTCTGCTCAAGTACAGTCGGATCGGGTAAGGTGCTGATCACGCGAGGGGCCGGTCAAACCGACGAACAGCCGCGTGCTAGACTTTGCGAACGTAGCCGTGCCCCAACGCCAGTTGCGGTGCGTATCGCCTCGCCAATTCGACAATTCGCCAACTCACCAACTGGGCGACCCGCTACCGGAAGCAGCCCCTGGACAATGTCGTTCGAAGCGTCCCGAACCTCCGCTAGAGCCTGACTGTGCAACACGCGACCGCTATTCAATTCACCGCCAATCAAATTCGACAACTCTACGAGCTCACGAAGCCCCGGGTGGTATCGCTGATCGTATTTTGCGCGGTGATCGGCATGTTCCTGGCCGCACCGCGTGACGCCTTGCCAGCCGTCGAGCTCGTGCTTGCGGGGACCATCGGCATCGCTCTTGTCGCCGGCGCCGCGGCGGTCATGAATTGCCTTGTCGAGGTGCACATCGACGCGCGCATGTCGCGAACGAAGCATCGTCCGCTGCCAAGCGGAAATCTGACCTCGTTGCAGGCCGTCATCTTTGCGGCGGTCGTTGGCGGTGCCGGACTGTGGCTGCTCTATGCCTATGTGAATCCACTCACGATGTGGCTCACCCTTGGTACGTTCGTGGGCTATGCCGTGATCTACACGATCATTCTGAAGCCGGCAACGCCCCAGAACATTGTCATCGGTGGTGCCTCAGGTGCCATGCCGCCGGTGCTCGGTTGGGCCGCGGTGACAGGAGACGTTGCGCCCGAAGCGCTGCTCCTGTTTCTCATCATTTTTGCCTGGACGCCACCCCATTTCTGGGCGCTTGCCCTCTATCGCGCCGAGGAATACGCCCGCGCCGGCCTGCCAATGCTGCCGGTCACCCACGGCCGACGCTATACCCAGTTGCAGGTCTTGCTCTATACATTCATTCTTTTCGCGATCAGCCTGATGCCGTTTGTCTACGGCATGAGCCAGTCGATTTATCTGGTCGCGGCGATCGCGCTCGGTGTGTGTTTCCTGTCCTACGCCATCGGCCTCTACCGTCGGTATAGCGACGCGCTGGCACGACGAACGTTTCGCTTTTCGATCGTCTACCTCTCGTTGTTATTCGCCGCGCTACTCGTTGATCACTACGTTCCGCTTTAGCGTGAGCAGGCAGTCCCTAAACCACCTCGCCCTGATCGGCGCTCCGTCGAGCGCCGTGCGAACGACGATCCGCGGTGCGTTCCTTTGGTTCCTTGGGTTCCTGGTGGTCGCGATGCTATCTGCATGCGCCCCCGAGAAAGCCGGTTTCAAGACCACGGACGTCACCGGTGCATCTTATGCGCGCGAGCTCGCTTTGACCGACCATACCGGCACGCCTCGCACGCTCGCTGATTTTCGCGGGAAGGTTACGGCTGTTTTCTTCGGATTTACACGTTGCCCGGATGTATGCCCGACCGCGTTGGTCCAAATGAAATCGGTCCTCGCGGCACTCGGCGCCGACGCCAAGCGGGTCCAAGTCCTGTTCATCACGGTTGACCCTGAGCGCGATACCAGCGAGGCGCTTGCGCAATATGTAACGGCGTTCGACCCGAGCTTTATCGGACTCACCGGAAGCGTGGACGACATCAAGCGCGTCGCCAAGGAATTCAAGGTCTTCTTTCAGAAGGCACCGGGGACGTCGGCCGACAACTACAGCGTCGACCATACCGCCGCCTACTACGTGTTCGACCCTGAGGGGCGCGTTCGGTTATTCATGCGCCACAACACCCCGCCCGCCGACTTCATCGCCGACATCAAGCTTCTACTTGCCGGAAAGTAAGAGACTCGACCCTCGGCGAAGCCTGAAAAGACAAAGGCCCGCGCGGGGCCTTTGTCGGTACCGCACGCCGTGATCAGGCGCCCGCGAACGCCGATTTCATCTTGGTTAGCGCCTTGGACTCGATCTGCCGGATCCGCTCGGCCGAAACGCTGAACTCCGCCGCGAGGTCGTGGAGGGTCGCCGGATCTTTTTCCTTCAACCAGCGTGCTTCGATGATCCGACGGCTTCGCGGATCAAGGCTCGCCAAGGCAACCGCCAACCCCTGTGTGCGCCCGTGCTCGGATTCGATTGCCCCGAGCAGGTCGGAGGGTTCGCTGTCGGGATCGGAGAGATACTGGATCGGCGCAAACGCTTCGTCATCATCGGATGCGGGTTCAAGCGCGATGTCCCCGCCGGACATCCGCGTTTCCATCTCGACCACTTCATGCGGTTTCACATTGAGGACGGACGCAATGCGCTTGACTTCGTCCGGACTCAACGTCCCGAGCGAACGCTTCATGCTGCGCAGGTTGAAGAACAACTTGCGTTGCGCCTTGGTCGTTGCGACGCGAACCAGACGCCAGTTCCGGAGAATGTATTCATGCATTTCAGCCTTGATCCAATGAATCGCAAAGGACACCAAGCGCACGCCCCGTTCCGGGTCGAAGCGCTTGACCGCCTTCATGAGACCAATGTTCCCTTCCTGGATCAGGTCAGCCTGCGGTAGGCCATAGCCGAGATATCCGCGGGCGATGGCCACCACCGCACGCAAATGAGAGAGTACGAGTTGCCGCGCGGCTTCGACGTCGCCCTCGTCGCGAAACTTCCGCGCGAGGTTGGCCTCATTCTCCGCTGTCAGTAACGGAAAGCGATTCACCGCCTGCACATACGAATCCAAGCTGCCAAGCGAGCTTGGGACTGGAAATGCTATCGAGCTATTCATTTGCATAGACCCTTTCATTGCGAGTCGGTGCGCCCACACGCCAACCTCGGTATTCCGAGCGCCATCCCACAGACATTTATTTTAGCACTCATAGCGTTCGAGTGCTAATGGCGGCAATGGTTCCCCCGTGATTTTGATTGCACGATGGCTGATGACGTTCAAACAGGCCGCAGCGTTGAACGTAAGTGGCTACTTACAGACATGTAGGCACCGGATAGCCCTAGCAGAGCGGCAATCGCGATCGCGAAGCCCATATCGGCGCGCAGCAGACCGCCAACCTGAAAGGTCGATCCGAATTCGGTCGCTAACCGGCTGATCTGCTCGCCAAGGAGGTCGACCACGAGGCTCGTCAACCCGAGACCGGTTGCCCCGCCGATCGCCCCAAGCATGATTCCGTAGTAGCAAAACGGTCGCCGGATATATCCATCAGTCGCGCCAACCAGGCGACTTACCGCGATCTCCTCGACGGCTCCGAGAATTTGTAGCCGAACAGTATTGAAGGTCACCGCCACCAACGCGACGCCAAGCAGCGAACCGAATGCTGCGAGGAACATTCGTCCGAGTCCGAGAATGGTCTCTACCCGGCGGTGCAGCGCACCGTCCCATTGTACGAACGCAACCTTCTCGGCGCTCCTCAGGCGGGATACGATCCGGTCGCCATCGGTGGCGCGACCCGCATCGAGCTCCACGATGAAAGCGTCGGGGAGTGGATTGGTCCGCAAGGTCCCGATCGCCTCGCCGAGTCCTTCAACGCCCTTCAGCCGTTCGAGCGCGGCTTCTTTCGAGATATATCGGACTCCCGTTACACCGGCCGTGCCCTTGGCCAACCCTTCGATCCGCGCAAGATCGGAGCGGCCGGCATCGAGCGCCATGAAAACATTCAAAGCAGGGCGGCCCGCGACCTCTCCCGCGACCCGCTCGAGACTCCTGACCGCGACGAGGCCGACCAGCGGCAACGAGACCGCAGCCCCGATGACAACAGCGTTGGCCATGGTCGACAGGGGATTGCGCAGCAACCGGCGTATCGCCGATTCGATGCCTCGCCCATGCCCCGCCAGCCATCGCCTCATGGCAGGACCGTACCTTCGCTTACACGCACTACGCGCGATGCGAATCGCTCCACCAGTGCGCGGTCATGGCTTGCAACAAGAACGGTAACCCCGACTTGGTTGAATGCACGAAAAATCTCGAAGATCTGCATGCCGTATTCGTGGTCGACATTTGCGGTCGGTTCGTCCGCGACAAGCAGCCGCGGTCGGCCCACCAAGGCGCGGGCAATGCAAACGCGTTGCTGCTCCCCCGCCGACAGGACGGCCGGATTGGCCTTCTCGCGCCCAAGCAACCCTACTTTGTCGAGCGCTGCGCGTGCGCGGCCGGCACCATCCTTGTAGGAGTAGCCACCGACCGCGAGAGGAAGCATCACATTGGCAAATACGCTTCGATCGAATAGCAGCCGCTGATCCTGGAGAACGAGGCCCAGATTTCGCCGCAAATACGGAACGGCCGAGTGGCGTAACCGGCTGATATCCTGGCCATGAACTTCGACCGTGCCGCTGGTGGGGCGCTCGATCGCGGCGATCAGTCGCAGCAAGGTCGTCTTTCCGGCACCCGATGGCCCGGTAAGGAACACCATCTCACCCGCTTCCACCGAGAAGCTGACCCCCTTCAGGCACTCGATGCCGCCCGCATATTGCTTGCGAACGTCGGCGAAGCGCACCACCGAACCAGGTGACGATCCAGGCGCAGCCATCAGCGGCCATGCACTGCGAGAGAGCGTCGCGAGGCGGGACGCTGTGTGAATTGGCGGATCGAGCGCATCAGTCGAGAAGCGCCCGCGCGAACTCGTCCGCAACAAATGGGCGCATATCGTCCAGGCCTTCGCCTACACCAATGAATCGCAGGGGAATCGGCGAGCCTTTTCCCGCACCTGAGCGGGCATGCGCGATGGCAACGACTACCCCGCCCTTGGCGGTGCCATCGAGTTTGGTCATCAATAATCCAGTGAGGCCGATCGCATCGTCGAACGCCTTGACCTGAGTGAGCGTGTTCTGGCCGGTATTGGCATCGAGGACCAGCAACACCTCGTGCGGCGCGGTACTGTCCGCTTTGGTGATGACGCGGCGAATCTTCTTGAGCTCCTCCATCAGGTGCAACTGGGTAGGGAGCCGTCCGGCGGTATCGGCGATCACCACATCGATTCCACGGGCGCGCGCCGCGCTGATCGCATCGAACACGACGGCGCCCGGATCGGCGCCCTCCTGCGAAATTACGGTAACGTTGTTGCGGGCACCCCAGACCGCCAGTTGTTCTCGCGCCGCCGCACGGAACGTATCGCCCGCTGCAAGCAAGACGCTCTGACCGTGCGCCTGGAAGTATTTCGCAAGCTTGCCGATCGACGTGGTCTTCCCGACCCCATTGACCCCGGCCACCATCATCACGAATGGTTTCGCCGTGTCGCTCGCGAAGGGTGCTTCCAGGGGCCGGAGAATGCGTGCGATTTCCTCGCGCAGGGCGTCCTTGAGCTGCTCGGACGATTCAAGTTTTTCGGCCCTGACCCGCACCCGGAGCATCTTGAGCAGGTGCGCCGTCGCATCAACCCCCGTATCGGCCATGAGCAACGCCGACTCCAGTTCCTCGAACAACGCCTCATCGATCCTGCGCCCACTGAAGATCGAGCCGATTTGTGCCCGCGTATTGCGCAGACCCTTCTTCAGCTTGTCAAACCACGACGCCGCGGGCGCACCTTCAACGGCCGCGACCGGCCGCGCCTCGTTCTTTCTTGAAAAGCCAAACATGGGTACGATCAGATTGTCGAATCGGGCGCGCGATACCGGGAAACGAAGGCCGATTCCCGAAGACCGGGAAATCGTGGGCCCGTTCCCGAAAAGGGCCGTCGTGACCAGTGGATTCTACCAAACGTAACTCGACGCTCCGACCAACAGCGACAATATTCGTCCCGATCATCATGGCATCGAGGAGCAACGGCCGTCGCCGTCCGAACACCCTTCGCATCATTGGCGGGTCGTGGCGCGGCCGGCTGCTCCACTTTCCGGATGCCGACACGTTGCGCCCTACTCCGGATCGCGTGCGCGAGACATTGTTCAACTGGCTCGGACAGGATTTGACCGGCCTTCGATGCCTCGATCTTTTCGCCGGAAGCGGTGTTCTCGGGCTTGAGGCTTTGTCTCGCAACGCCGACCAGGTTACCTTTGTCGAGCAATCGCGCGGGGTTTGCCGCGCTCTCGCGGAATCCGCAAGGATCCTCGGCGCAACCGATTTCCAGCTTCATTGCTGTGATGCGCTAGAATTCCTGCGTCGCGAGGATCGGCTTCTCCGCGATTCACAAACCGCCGGTCCGTTCGATATCGTTTTCCTCGATCCCCCGTATGGGCAAGACTGGATCGAGAATGTGCTTCCCAGGCTCGCCACGATCGTCTCGCCAGCTGCGCGGATGTATTTCGAAGCAGATCAGGCGATCACGGCTTTGGCGGGCTGGGCGATTCTGAAATCGGCCAAAGCAGGCATGGTTCACTACGGTCTGGCAATGAGGGAAAAGTAATGAGGAAAGCGGTGTATCCAGGCACATTCGATCCATTGACGCGCGGACATGAAGACCTGGTCAGGCGCGCTTCCACATTGTTCGACGCCGTCGTCGTCGGCGTTGCGAACAGTCTCGGCAAGCGCCCTTTCTTTTCGTTCGACGAGCGCATCGGGATGGCCCGCGAAGTGCTAGCCGGGTATCCGAATGTCGAGGTCAAGGGGTTCTCGACCTTGCTCCGCGATTTCGTCATTGCCGAGGATGCCCGCATCATCCTTCGCGGGCTGCGCGCGGTCTCCGATTTCGAGTATGAATTTCAGCTCGCCGGGATGAACCGCACCTTGATTCCGGATGTCGAAACGGTGTTTCTGACCCCCGCGGACAAGTACATGTTCGTATCGGCCACGATCGTCCGGGAGATCGCCACGCTTGGAGGCGATGTCGCAAAGTTCGTGCATCCAATGGTCGCTGCGCGTATGGCAGAGAAGGTCCGGCAGGCGCAGTGACCCCGCTGGCCGATGATCCATGGCGCTCCTGATCACCGATCAGTGCATCAATTGTGATGTCTGCGAGCCGGAATGCCCGAACGATGCGATCAGTCAAGGCGACGAGTACTACGTTATCGATCCCGACAAATGTACCGAATGTGTCGGGCATTTCGCGTCGCCGCAATGCCAGGAGGTGTGCCCGGTCGATTGCATTCCCGTTGATCCGGGGCGCATCGAAACGAAGGACGCTCTTCAGCTCAAATACTTGGGTCTGATGGCCCGCAACGGGACGCCGCAGGGATCCGCGCCGATCGCCTGAATCCGATCTAATTTACGCGGCGACCGGTAGTTGGGTTTCGTCCAACTCGAGGGTTCGATTCAGCTCGCGAGCGATTCTCTGCACATCGTCGATGTGCGCACGCTGGCGGCTCGCGACCAACTCCAGTTCCCGCAGACGCTCCTCGAGCGTATCGGTTGCGCCATGGACCCGCTTGATCGAATCGAGGCGCCTACCCAACTGCTGCTGGCGTTCGCGGATTTGCAGCTCGATCGGTGCGATGACCTCGCGAAACCATTGCTCCGCCTCGCGATTCGCATAGGTGAACACGCGGCGCACCTGGGTGGCAATCGTATCGAGGAACCGCTGCAGCAAGGTCATGGCCTCGGTCGTCAGCATCGCGAACATCGTGTCGAAGTGCTTTTGATATAACCCTTCGATACGCTGGAATTCCTTGTGGTAACGCGCGAGCGAGAACACAGGCGGGGATCCCAGTTTCAGGCCCTGTTCATTTTCATAGCGCCGGTAGACCGACTCCATCATCGTATGGATCTCCGCGAGTTGGTGATCCACATCTTTCATCCGGGTGCGGCATCGACCGAAGTATCCGATCATCGCGGTGCGCACCCCGGTGGAAAAGCGGCTCTTCCGAACCTCGAGCATGGTCAAGCGGGCGTCTTCATTCAGCGCCTCGCTGCCAAGTTGGGCGAAGACGTTGTTCGCGTGTTTCGTGTACACGCTGCGCAATGCCTGGAATTTCGCGAGCCCACGTTCGAATCGCGTTTTCTCCGCGCGCGCCTTCCCGACCATTTGCGCAACGATCCCGATGTTCTTGCCGCGTAGTGTGATCAGCTCGTGGCGTTGATCGTCGAAGCCCTTCAGACGTGCTTCCAGAATGGATTGGGTGCGCGCGAAGATCGTGCCCAGGTCGCTTTGCGTGCTCTCGCGCATGATTTCGCGCCGACGCGGCACCAGGTTGTTCGACAACGCCTGCTCCAGCAGAGGCAGCCGGCTCCGCTGTAGAAGCGGCTCGTCACCCCTGATCTTCGCGAGCAGTCCACGCTGTGCCGAAACCGGAAAGATGTTGGCGCTATCGATTTCCAGTTTGTTCGAACAATAGAAGACTTGCTGCAACACTTCAGCTTCGATCTGCTCTTCGGTGCGGATCCCATCCCAGAGCGCGTCGATCTTGTTGAGCACCGCAAACCGGCAAAGCTCCCGCCTTCCGGCCGGCTGAATGTGGCTTTGCCACATCTCCAGATCGCTTTTCGACACGCCGGTATCGAGGCCAAGGAGAAAAAGCACTGCATGCGCGTTCGGCAGCAGATCAAGGGTGAGCTCAGGCTCCGAACCAAGCGCATTCAACCCGGGCGTGTCGAGGATCACCAGTCCTTGGGCGAGCAGCGGATGCGGAAAATTGATGACCGCATGCCGCCAGCGCGGCACTTCGACCATCGAGCCGTCGCCGTCCGGAAGCGGCTCGTCCGGTCCATTGTGGACGAAGAGCCCATAGCCGCGGGCTTCACCGATCGGGATGCGTTTCGTGTCGCGGATGCGCTGAAGCGTACGAACGAGAGATTCGGCGGCACTCACGTCGAGCGGAAAGGTGGTCCACTCGTCGGGGATTTTCTTGAAGTCGCTGATCGATGCCTGCGCGCCGCGGGTCTCGATCGGCAACACCTGCAGGCTTGGTGGCTGCTCCGGATTCCACTTGATCTCGGTCGGGCACATCGTGGTCCGCCCCGCGCTCGTGGGCAGCAGGCGCCGGCCGTAGTCGGCGAAAAAAATGGCGTTGATGAGCTCTGACTTCCCGCGCGAGAACTCGGCGACGAAGGCGATCGTGAGCCGATCCTCGGCGAGGCGATCGACGATCTGGTGGATGCGCAACTCGACCTGCGCATCCGACAGGTCGTGTTCCTGAAGCCAGCGTCGAAAGTCCTGGACCCGGTCCGAGACTTGCCTGCGCCATGCGCCGTAGTCTTGAAATTTGTGCGCGAGTGACGGGATCATCCTAACCCGCACCCGCTGCCGACGAACGCGCCATCCGGATTTGGCCGATTCTGTTCCTGCGACGTGGGCGCTGAATGTATCACAGCGACCTCACATGGTCTTACGGCCGTTGGTCGGTCGGGCGCAATCAACGCCGCTGGCAGGTCGGACAGAAGAACGTCGAGCGCTGTCCCTGCGTGATCTTTTGAATCGTCGTGCCGCACACCTGGCATGCCAGTCCCGCACGGTCATAGACGAAATGACGCGTCTGAAAGTAACCCGGACGCCCATCGCCCGACACGAAGTCACGCAACGTCGAGCCACCGGCAAGAATCGCTTCCTCGAGCGTTTCGCGAACGGATTGCGCCAAGGCATCCATTCTAGTCCGATTGATTTTTCCGGCCCGCAGGGTTGGGCGGATGCGGGCGCGAAACAAACTCTCGCTGGCGTAGATGTTGCCAACGCCGACCACGACCAAGTGATCCATCAGCAATGCCTTGATACTGACGGTGCGCTTTCGGGAAGCACGGTGGAGTTGCGCGCCGGAGAACGCGTCGCTAAGCGGTTCGACGCCAAGATGTGCGAGGAGCGGGTGCGAGCTCGGGTGGCCTGCGTGCCAAAGAACGGCGCCGAATCGCCGCGGATCACGCAGCCTGAGAATTTGCGACCCGACGATGAAGTCCACATGGTCATGGGCGAGCGCTGGTTCCGAACACGGGACGATGCGAAGGCTGCCCGACATGCCCAAATGGATGATCAACGTTCCCGTGCCGCAATCGATCAACAGATACTTTGCGCGGCGGGATACTTGCGCGATCAATCGGCCAACGACCGAGCAATGCAAGTTTTCGGGAATCGGCCATCGAAGACGATGGTCCCGAATGATCACCCCCTCGATTGCGTGGCCTTCTAGAAGGGGTGCGATACCGCGTCGGGTGGTTTCGACCTCTGGGAG
>JANMUI010000157.1:0-52174 GCA_031391405.1 Betaproteobacteria bacterium | reverse complement strand
ACGACGTCGCGAATCTGGTCGATCTGCCCGCCGCCCGGGGTTGGCCAATTACGCCACTGGGATCCGTAGACCGGCCCCAGCTCGCCATTTGCATCGGCCCATTCGTCCCAGATCGTCACGCCGTTTCGTTGCAGGTACGCGACATTGGTTTCGCCCGCGAGAAACCATAGCAACTCGTGGATGATCGACTTGAGATGCACTTTCTTGGTGGTCACGAGCGGAAAGCCCGCGCTCAGATCGAAGCGCATTTGCCAGCCGAATGTCGAATGGGTGCCGGTGCCGGTACGGTCCGACTTGCGGTGACCGCGCTCGAGCACATGGCGCATCAATTGGAGATATTGCTGCATGCGTTACCTCGAGTGTCCGATTGCGGAGAGCAGCTCTGCGGCGCTTCCCGGGCGTTGTTCCGGCTTCTTGGCGAGCAGTCTGCCGAGTAGCGGTTGTAATTCAGAAAGCTCGATCGGCAGACGCGGCAACGTACCGTGGACATGCTGAAACGCAAGGTCCGCCGCGTTGTCCGCGACATAGGGCGGTCGCCCGGTCAGCATTTCGAAAAAAACGACGCCCAAACTATAGAGATCGCCGCGTTGATCATGATCGGCATGCAGGCACTGCTCGGGACTCATGTAGAGCGGCGTGGCGAAAATCGATCCGCGCTGGGTGATGCGCGTATTGGTGGCGAGATTCCGCGCGAGACCGAAGTCCGCGATCGCAAGTTGCAGGTCGTCGCGAAAAAGGATGTTCTGGGGCTTGAGGTCGCGATGGACGACGCCGGCGCGGTGAACCGCATCAAGACCGCGGGCGATCTGCGCCAGAAAAAGCAGCGCGATATCGGTGGAGAGGCCGCGCTCGCCGATCCGGCCTGCGAGATCGCCGGCCGGGAAGTACTCCATGACGATGTAACCCTGCCGTTCATTCAGCGCTTCGTCGAAAATGGCCACGATATTGTGATGCGAAAGTCGGCGCAGGATGGCGTATTCCTGGGTGAAGCGTTGCCTGAATACTTCGTCCTGGTGCAGTCTCGGATCAAGCACTTTGATCACGACATCAAGCCCATCCGAATCGCGCTGAGCGAGGTATACGCGCGCCATCCCGCCCGATCCAACGCGACGCAGTATCCGATAGCCCGGTATGTGCAGTGTCGCTGCGGTTCTGCCGCTCGGATGATCCTGGGTCGACGATCCGTCGGACACGTCGGCCGCTGAGTCCGGTGCGCCGCCCCTCGGACTCATCTTGGCAGTTGAGCGCTTCAATGCGTCCCGGATTGCGCTTGCGATCAGGGCAGGCGAAAGTGCGGACTTAAGCAGGCATCCCGCGGCGCCGGCGAGGCGAGCGGCTCGGGCGGTCTCTGCCGATTTGTTGCCGTACAAGAACAATCTCGGCGGAAAATTCAGGCCGGTGCGTTGCCATTTGGTGAGGAGCTCGATGCCGTCGCCGTCGCCCGGCCGCTCATCCAGCATGATCACGTCAAAGGCCATGCAGTAATCGTTCGCCGGAATGGCGTGCCGCGACGGATCCCAAAAAGTGAGCTCGATATTCCCGTCACCCGCGTTCAACTGCTGCGCGATGTGCGAGCGCATCTCGTCGGCGTCGTGGATGAGTAGCAGGCGCATTGCTCAATATGGAATTTCAGGTACGGATCATAGCGCCGGCCCTGCGCGGCCGTACGAGGACCAATGTGACGACTGTGGCAAGCGCAAACGCGGTATAGATCCAGGCGAAGATCCATACCGGTGCCTCATAGAAGAGGATCCGCGCCATCCAGCGCCCCACGAACGAGCGTTGCTCGTGTACGCCGCGCAGGGCATCTTCAAGAATCGTCAGTGGGCAGGTAATGCCCGCTATCGCTTCTGCCGCAACAATCGCGATTGCCGCAAGATGCCCGTAACGAAACCACGGATTACGAATCCAGCGCCAGCCAAGCGCCCAACCAAGCCACACGGCCGGGAGGCCGAGGGTAATGAACGCGGCGATCGCGACATGGAGGAGCAGAACGAAATCAGCGAGCATGTGATCCGGCGTGCGCCGATCCGGGCACGCGGCTGCCGGGCGTAATGTCCGTCAAGCCAGCGCGCCGGTGGCGACCGGGCGGCGTGAGTCTGCAATCCATTCGCTCCACGATCCAGGGTAGAGAAGCGCGCCCGGTAGTCCGGCGATCTCCATCGCCAGCAGGTTGTGGCAAGCCGATACGCCGGAGCCGCAACTGTGAACGACCGACTTTGGTTCGCGCGCCCCGAGTAACGATCTGAATTCGGCCGCGAGGGCCGCGCCGGACTTGAACTTACCGTCCGGACCGAGGTTGAGGCCCCAGAACCGGTTGAGTGCACCCGGGACGTGCCCTGCGACCGGGTCGATAGATTCATTCTCGCCCCGATACCGGTCGGCGGCGCGGGCGTCGACAAGCTGAAAGGCGGACTTGCCGAGTTGGCCAACCAGGAACGACGCATCGACCTTCCTATCGTCCCGGATCCGCGGCACGAAGCGGCGGGGCGTCGGCTGGCGTGTTGAGGTGCTAACCGGATGGCCTTCGCGAGACCAGGCGGCAAATCCGCCATCAAGAAGCGCGACCGCTTCATGGCCCAACCAGCGCAGCATCCACCACAATCGGCTCGCGGGCATACCGCCCTGGGCATCATAGGCGACGATTTGCTGGGTCCCGTCGAACCCGACCTGCCCGAGTTTTTCGGCGAACCATTGCGCGGTGGGAAGCGGGTGGCGGCCGTTGGAGCCGTTCTTCGGCGCCGCCAGATCGTGATCGACCGATAGAAAGATCGCCCCCGGAACATGTCCCTTGGCGAACGCCTCCGACCCCGCGGTCGGATTCATCAAGTCGTGCGTGCAATCGAAGATCAGCCAGCTCGGATCATCGAGGTGCGCGCGCAGATCGCCTGTTGCTACCAGCGTCGTGAATGCCATGCCGTGCTCCATGTTCAGGAAGCAGCCCGGTCTGCCGTGCTGATTCCTACAGGTGGGGTTCCAGTTCGCGCCGAATGTATTCGTGAAAGTGGACCATGCCATCTTCCAACGGCGATTGATACGGCCCCGCGTCATTCTCGCCGGCCTCATGCAGCGCGCGCCGGCCGCGATCGATCAGTTCGGCAATCTCGTCGTCCTCGTCGGCCGTCTCGAGATAGGCGGCGCGCTCGGCGTCGATGAATTCACGCTCGAAGAGGACGATCTCCTCGGGGTAGTAGAACTCGACGATACTGGTGGTATGCGTCGGCGAGCGTGGGATGAGCTGGCTCACGATCAATACATGCGGATACCACTCCAGCATCAGATTCGGATAGTAGAGCATCCAGATTGCGCCCTTGGCGGGCTCCGCGCCGCCACGAAACCGGTTGACCGCCTCATGCCAGCGCCGGTACTTCGGCGTGCCCGGCTGGCGCAACCCATTGTTCACGCCGACGATTTGCACGCTGTAGGCGTCGTTGAATTCCCAGGATAGATCGTCACACGTCACGAACCCGCCAAGGCCGGGGTGGCATGGGGCGACGTGGTAATCCTCCAGATACACCTCCAGGAAAGTCTTCCAGTTGTGGTTGTATTCGAAGACTTCGACATGATCGAAGCGATATCCCGACCAATCGAAGTCCGCGGCGCATCCGAGCCGTTGCAGATCGTTGGCGACATTGCGCCGGCCGTTGAAGAGCAGGCCTCGCCAATTCTGCATGGGGGTCTTGCGCAACGACAGGCATGGATCCTCGGGAAAATGCGGCGCGCCGAGAAGCTTGCCTTGAAGATCATAGGTCCATCGGTGTACCGGGCAGACGATGGTCTCCGCGTTGCCTCTGCCCTTGAGCATGATGGCCTGGCGGTGACGGCAGATGTTCGAGAAGAGCTCGACCCCTTTGGTATTGTGGACCAGCAGCTTTGCATGGTTCGTCGCGGGCAGCGAGTAGTAGTCCCCAAGCTCCGGCACCATCAACTCGTGGCCCACATAACCCGGGCCATTCGCCATCAAGTGCTTTTGTTCGAGCGCGAAGATGCGCTCATCCACGTACCACGACACCGGGAGCTGTGGCGAGCTGCGGCTAAGTTGTGCTGCGCTCTGCGGCATTTCGGACATCAGATTCTTCACCTCCTTAATGCGTTCACTATATGGGACGACAACAGCAGCGGCGATTTTACCCTGGACCTTGTCGCGAAGGTCGATCAATTCATACAGTAGGACCGGGGGTCTTTCGATCGATTGACCTCGATCAAGCGATGATTGACCAGTGACAGGCCCTCGGCTATCGTTCGACCCTCTTCCCAAAACGTTCCTTGCGAAACGTCCATCGTCGCGCAGCCGCGCGCGTAATGCCTCGATATGGCCAAGTCCTCCGCAAAGCAAACGACCGACGAATCGCCTCAGAGTTTCGAGGCGGCGCTCGATGAGCTCGAGCAACTTGTCGAGCGGCTGGAGTCGGGCGAGCTTCCGCTCGAACAAGCGATCGCCTCGCACCGGCGCGGCATCGAGCTGGCGAAATATTGCAGCGAGACGCTCACGCGCGCCGAAGCAGAAGTGAAGATTCTCGAAGGGGAGCTGCTGAAGACGTTTGCGGTGGACGATTCCGGCGACGGCAATGCTGCCAAGTGATCTTGCGTCCTGGACCGGATCGATCCAAACGCGCATCGAATCGGCCCTCGGCCGTTGCCTGCCGGCTGCAGAACGTGTCCCGCCGCGTCTGCACGCCGCGATGCGTTACGCCGTGCTCGAGGGCGGCAAGCGCGTGCGCCCCTTGCTCGTCTTCGCCGCGGGCGAAGTGGTCGATGCGCCTGCCGAGCGGCTCGATGTCGTTGCGTGCGCGGTCGAGCTTATCCACGCGTATTCGCTCGTGCACGACGATTTGCCTTGCATGGATGACGACGCGCTAAGACGCGGCAAGCCTACCGTCCATGTGGAATACGATGAAGCGACCGCGCTCCTTGTGGGTGACAGCTTGCAGACCCTCGCGTTCGAGATCTTGTCACGGTCCGGGGTATGCGAAGATTCAGCCGTGCAGCTCGACATGCTCAGCACACTTGCGATTGCCGCCGGTACGCGCGGCATGGCAGGCGGCCAGGCGATCGATATTGCCGCGACCGGCATGGCGCTGACGCTCCCGGAGCTCGAATTCATGCATATCCACAAGACCGGGGCGCTGATCCGGGCCGCGGTAAAGTTGGGCGCCCTCTGTGGAAACAGGCAAATTCCGGCGATAATCCCCTCCCTCGATCAATACGCGAAGCAGATCGGGCTCGCGTTTCAAGTCGTCGATGACTGCCTCGATGCGGAAGCTAGCACCGCTACATTGGGCAAGACGGCAGGCAAGGATGCAGTACAAGGAAAATCGACTTATGTAACGCTGATGGGCCTCGCCCGAGCCAAGGCCCTTGCCGAGGAGCTTCGCCAATCCGCGCACGCGGCGCTAAAGCCACTGGGAACGCGCGCGGCTCGCCTCGAGGGGCTTGCTGATTTCATCGTCAGGCGGCGATTTTGACGGGTCGCTGATCGTAGGCGGATATTTCCCACGCCTCCTGCCCGATCGATCACCCGATGCAAGGCGTGAAGCAAAGGCCGGATCGATCGGCGCGCACCGCCGTACGACAGTATTACCCGACGCATGGCCGAAGAGCGCATGCCATACAAAATCCGACAGAGGGGAGTCATCAGTTGATTGCAAGGGCAACGGAATATGCCGAACATTGAACTCACTTTCGACGGCGCGCATGCCGATGGCGGCGCGGCGTCGATCCCAGAGCGGGCCAAGATGAAGTACGAACTGCTCGAATCAATCAACGATCCGGCCGATCTGCGCAAGCTCGATCGTCGCAGACTGACCCAGCTCTCCGATGAGCTGCGCGAATTCGTCATCGAATCGGTCTCGAGTACGGGTGGGCATCTTTCCTCCAACCTTGGCACGATCGAGCTCACGATCGCGTTGCACTATGTGTTCAATACGCCCGAGGATCGCGTGGTGTGGGATGTCGGGCACCAGACCTATCCCCACAAGATTCTCACCGGCCGGCGCCAGGCGATGAATACGTTGCGGATGTTCGGCGGTATCTCCGGATTCCCGCGCCGCACCGAAAGTCGCTACGACACATTCGGCACCGCGCATTCGAGCACCTCGATCAGCGCCGCGCTCGGCATGGCGCAGGCGAGCAAGCTGAAGGGCGATCAACGCAGCGTCATCGCGGTGATCGGCGATGGCGCGATGTCGGCCGGCATGGCCTTCGAGGCGATGAACAATGCCGGCGTCATGGACACGAACCTGATCGTAATCCTCAACGACAATGAAATGTCCATCTCGCCCGCGGTCGGCGCGCTCAACCGCTATCTGGCCCGGCTGATGTCGGGGCCCTACTCGGCCGCCCGTGAAGCCGGCAAGAAGCTGTTAGGCGGGCTTCCCCATGTGGCAGAGCTCGCGCGGCGCGCTGAAGAACATGTGAAGGGCATGGTGTCGCCCTCGACCATGTTCGAGGAATTCGGTTTCACCTATTTCGGTCCGATCGACGGGCACGATCTCGATTCGCTCCTGCCGACCTTGCGCAACATCAAGGGCCAACGCGGTCCCCGCTTTCTGCACGTCATCACGCGCAAAGGGCAGGGCTACAAGCTTGCCGAAGCCGATCCTGTCCTGTACCACGGTGTCTCGAAATTCAAGCCTGAGGCGGGCATCGTGTCCGTCAAGACCGGTCCGTCGAAGCCGACGTTTACCCAGATCTTCGGCGATTGGCTGTGCGACATGGCCGCGCTCGATACGCGCCTGGTTGGGATCACGCCGGCCATGCGCGAGGGTTCCGGGCTGGTGAAGTTCGAGCAGCAGTTTCCCGACCGCTACTTCGATGTCGGCATTGCCGAGCAGCATGCCGTCACATTCGCGGCCGGACTCGCCTGCGACGGCATGAAGCCGGTGGTCGCGATCTACTCGACATTCCTGCAGCGCGCCTACGATCAACTGATCCACGACGTGTGTATCCAGAATCTGCCCGTCATGTTCGCGCTCGACCGGGCCGGATTGGTGGGCGCGGACGGCGCGACACACCATGGCGCATTCGATCTTTCATTTCTGCGCTGCCTACCCAACATGACGGTGTTCGTGCCGGCGGATGAAAATGAATGCCGGCAGATGCTGTTCACCGCCTTTCAGCTCGAGACCCCCTCTGCCGTACGGTATCCGCGTGGCGCCGGCGCCGGGGTGCCTGTCGACAAGATCATGACGCCGATTCCGATCGGCAAAGGTGTGGTCCGGCGCGAAGGAAAGCGCGTTGCGGTCCTTGCGTTCGGCACACTTCTCAAGGCAGCGCTCGAGGTGGGCGAGAAACTCGATGCAACCGTCGTCAACATGCGCTTCGTGAAGCCGATCGATGCCGATCTGGTGTGCGAACTTGCCGCCCGACACGACCTCATCGTGACCATCGAAGAAAACGTGATCAATGGCGGTGCCGGCGGCGCGGTTGCCGAAGTCCTGGAAACCCGCGGGGCGAACGTCCCAATGTTGATGTTGGGGCTGCCGGACCATTTCATCGATCATGGCGATCAAGGCCAGCTCATTGCCTCCGTGGGGCTTGATGCCCCATCGATTCTCGCCGCGATCCTCAAGCGATTGGACGGCATGAGATAGCAGACATTCGGCTCGGGCCCGCCCGCGCGGGTCCGCAGCACAGGGCGTATTGCCCTGCTAGAATCGATCAGTCCCTAAACCTGCGCTCCCTCGCGAGCGCCGTGAGGCCAGTTGATGAACACACGCGATCGCCACGCCGTCGGCTCGGTCATCCCCGACGTGCAAAGCACCGAAGATCGGCGGCAGCTCGCCATCGACAAGGTGGGGATTCGTTCGATCCGGCATCCGGTGCGCGTTGCCGAGCGCGGCGGTGGAGCGCAGCACACGATCGCCATGTTCAATATGTATGTCGCCCTTCCGCATCATTTCAAGGGCACGCACATGTCGCGCTTCGTCGAGATCCTGAACGCGCATGAGCGCGAAATCTCGGTCGAATCTTTTCGGACCATGCTCGAAGAGATGGTGAAGCGGCTCGACGCACAGTCCGGTCACATCGAGATGACGTTTCCATACTTCGTGAACAAAGCGGCGCCGGTGTCCGGGGTTCGCAGTCTGATGGACTATGAAGTGACATTCATGGGCGATATCGTCAATGGGCACCGCACGTTCACGATGCGGGTCGTCATTCCGGTGACGAGCCTCTGCCCGTGTTCGAAGCAGATATCGGAGTATGGCGCCCATAATCAGCGCTCCCATGTCACGATCTCCGCGCGCACCAAGAGCCTTGTCTGGATCGAGGAGATCATCGATTGCGCCGAGCGGCAGGCGTCGAGCGAGCTCTACGGCCTGCTCAAACGGCCGGACGAAAAGTTCGTCACCGAACGCGCCTACGACAACCCGAAGTTCGTCGAGGATATGGTGCGGGACGTCGCTGCGGAGTTGAACGCAGATAATCGGATCGAGTGGTATGTGGTCGAAAGCGAGAATTTCGAGTCGATCCACAATCACTCGGCCTATGCTTTGATCGAGCGCGACAAGGCCGCGAAAATCGCATAAAGCGTCGTGATCGAGCGGTCGCGATCGGCTTCGACCCAGGGCGCACCGCGCATTCGAAGGAATCATTCCCCGATCTGCGCCGCGATCCTGGCGGTTCTTTGCGCCTTGTTGCCGATTCATTTCGCGCACGCGCGCCACGTGATGGTCATGTCGCTCGGCTTCGATCGCGCCGAGCTTGTCATTGATCGGTTGACTATTCGCAAGCTCGTTGCGGGGCAATCGTCTCCCGAAGGCGTCGCGCTCATCAGCGCCACTCGAAACGAGGCGGTCGTCGAGGTGAACGGCAAGCGCTACACATTGAGGCTTGGCGAATCGACCGCGGCCGTCGCCATGCTGCGCGCGAACACACAAGGTCAGTTCATCGTCGCCGCTGCGATCAACGGCCGGGAAACGCAGGTGATCGTCGATACCGGGGCGACGGTGGTGGCGATGAACTGGATCGAGGCCGCACGGCTCGGTGTCGCGTGGAATACCGCGAGGCCGGTGCGGACGCAGACCGCCGGCGGCGAACGCACCGCCTATCCGGCGACACTAGCCTCGGTGCAGGTCGGCGCGATTGTGATGACGAATGTGCAAGCTGTGGTGTTCGGCGGTGGGCCCGAACAACTGCCGATCGTTCTGCTCGGAATGAGCTTCTTGCGGCATGTCGAAATGATGCGTGCCGGCGAGACACTTACTCTTACGCTGCGGCACTGAGAACCCGGCCGGAGTGGGTTTGCATTGCTGGTCGAGCAGCTAGAAGCGCTTGACCATGGTCAAAGTATCGCCTTCATGCTGCATCGAGGTACGCGACAGGAAGCTCATGCCAAGCAAGGGTGTCAAGAGACCGCCATCCAGGACCGTCGCATCGATGTTGTTCATCGTGATCGCGCCGATCGACACGGTATCGAGTTTGATTTTCCAGACCATCCGGGGGCCGTTTGCGGTCTGCACCCGGCCGGTGGGTGCGCTCAGATAACTGATGCCCAATCGCCGTGCGTCGGCCGTCGATATCGCGATCATGGTCGCGCCGGTATCAACGAGGAAACGCACGGTCCCGCCGTTTACCTTCGCATTCGCGTAGAAATGGCCGCCCTGTTCGACCTTGAGGATCACCTTGTCCTCGCCCGAGGATTGTGGTGCACCGACGTATTGACCGATACGCAGGGTCTGGCGCTTGCCGTCGATGTCGAATGTGGCGTTGTCGCTTTGCGCATCGAGGAGCTTGACGCCCTCGGCGGTGGTCTGGCCGACGGTCATTGTCTTCGGCGGCCCACCGTTGATGGATACGACGGCACGCGAAGGGAACAAACCAACCACCGTGACCGAGGCCGCATACGAACCGGATGCTGCCGATAGCGCTGCGCACCCGGCGACGCCTATCCGGGTCAGCCGGCGGGAAAGTCCGCGCGGGCCCATCCGCATAAAATGCCAAGCTATCATGCGCCGAGACTCCCTTTCGCGATGAAACCGGTTGCCATCTTCCAGACTGCGCCTAGCGACGGACCTGGGCACTTTGCCGCTTTCCTGTCGAGCCGAGGGATCGGCTATCGCGTAATCCGGTTGGATGAAGGTATGGCCATCGGGACTGATCCGCGGGCCTATTCGGGCATCGGCCTGATGGGCGGAGCGATGAGCGTGAACGATGACCTGCCGTGGATTCCTCCACTGATCGAACTGATTCGCCGGGCCTTCGTGGGTGACGTGCCGGTGATCGGTCACTGCCTTGGCGGACAGCTTATGTCCAAGGCGCTCGGCGGGGCCGTGACCGCAAGTCCGGCCAAGGAGATCGGCTGGGGAACAGTCCGGATCGAGAACAACGACGTCGCGCGCCGCTGGTTTGGTAATACGCGATCATTTCGCGCGTTTCAATGGCACGGGGAATCGTTTGCCGTTCCTGATGCAGCGGTTCGAATCGCGACCGGCGATCACTGCATCAATCAAGCATTCGCAGTCTGCAAGAAGCATCTCGCGATGCAATGCCATGTCGAAATGACGGTGCCGGCGATCCGCCAGTGGTGCAACGAAGGTCGCGAAGAAATCGCGGCAAGCCGCTCGCCGGCGGTGCAGGTACCCGCGATCATCGAGGAAGATGTTGATGAGAAGGTCAAAGCGCTGCGCACCGTCGCTGATCGACTTTACGATCGATGGAGCGAGGGGTTGGTGCGATGAAAAGCGCCCCGCGTTGGAAGTTCCAGGCGAGAGTTGAGTGGGGTCAAGTCTCCCCTTTTGCCAACCTTGTGCCTTCTTGCCAATGTCGCGATTCGCTTGGAGCTTGACGGGGCGGGTGGAAAAAAAGACCTGAACATCCCACCAAATTTTCAAGCGATTTTTGATGGTGACTCGAATCGCACTTACATAGTCCGACTGTGCTCAAGCCTCCGTTCGCCCTGAGCCCTTCGACAAGCTCAGGACAGGCCTGTCGAAGGGTAACGCAGGGGTGTCCAAGGCGCGGCGGTCCGCCCAACGATTCGCCTGCATTACCCTTCGAAGGGCTCAGGGCGAACGGTCAATCACCTAAGCCAAGGGAGCGACAGAACGGGGACGGTTTTTAGTCCTCTAGTCCTCGAGTAAGAGGGCGTCTGGCAAACCGGTTAGTTGGCTTACATAAGTGCCATTCCACCCCGTAGTTGTTTGCGGCGCCACCCTCACTCCAAAGGAATCCGCGCGACCTGCCGCGCGGATTCCTAATCCCTGAAGTTGCCGAACTGCACCGGGATTTCGGTCACCGACTTCCGTACGTGTTGGATCGCCGTTTGCAGGTCGTCCTTCTTTGCGCCGGCAACTCGCACGGCCGTGCCCTGAATGCTCGTGGTCACCTTGATCTTCGCGTCCTTGATCGACTTCACGATCTGTTTGGCCACGTCGGACTCGATGCCGTCCTTGACTTTGATGGTCTGCTTGACCCGATTGCCCACTTTCTCGACGGCCTCGGGCTCGAAGGCGCGCACGTCGACATTGCGTTTCGCGCATTTGCTGATGAAGATGTCCATCATTTGCTTGAGCTTGAAATCGTCATCGGCGTGGAGGATGAGCTGGAGCTCGCTTTCCTCGATCCGCGCATCCGATCCCTTGAAGTCGAATCGGTTGGTGATCTCCTTGTTGGATTGATCGACGGCGTTGTGCAGCTTGACCTTATTGACTTCGGATGTGATATCGAACGATGGCATGACGAAGGAGTCGGCAATGCGGGAGGGACGCCGATTATAGCGGACGTGTATCCAGGGCTCCGGTACCCCGAACCGGCCATATGAGCAACGCGACGCCGGCGAGCGTCCAGGCGGCGGCCACGATAAAGGCAGCGGCGAATGACGTGCTCGCCGCTATCAACCCGAAAATGAGCGGACCGATGACGAGACCGATCCCTGAGATCGCGAATGTTGCGCCGGTGACGCGTCCAACCTCGCCCGGTGGGGCCATGCGCGCCACTTCCGCGAGAACGACGCCGTTCCATCCGCTCACCGTGAGCCCGACGACGAAAGCGACGCCGTATAGCGAGAACATTGGAAGATTCACCGCGAATGCGCCAAGCAGTGCAAGGCCGATCGTCATCAGCACGCCTAGCGAGAGCAGGAGCGTGTGCGCCGGCATGTAGCGGCCCGAGATCATGCCCCAGACGATGCGCCCGATCAGTCCACCGAATTGTCCAACCGCCAGGACGGAACCGGCGAGCGCCAAGCCGAGCGCGCGTTCTTTCACTAGAAAGCTCACGAGGAATGTGTTGAAGCACACTTGCGCGCTCGCGAAGGCGAGTGAGGCCAGGGTCATGCGTCGCAATCGAAGGTCGTTCCACGATGCGACGACCGATCGCCACATGGAACCGGCAGGGCGCTTCACGGTTGACGCCGGTTCGCGATCAAAGCGTTGTCGCGGCCATTTGAGCGCGTAGGCGCTGATGAAAAGAATGCACGCGAGCATCCACATTGCCTCGCGCCATCCGATCTGCGCGAGCAGGAACGGAAACAGCACGCCGCTTGCGATCCCTCCGAACTGAACGCCCGTCTGTTTGAGTGAAAACACCAGGGGCTGATCACGCGTTGGCGATAACCGTGCAAGCAATTGCGAGCTCGCAGGTGTCTCGATGCCATGTGCGAAGCCGATTACGATCGCGCATAGGGCGATCGATGACAGGGTACCCAATCCGCCAAGGAGCAATCCCAGCCCGCACAACACCAAGCAGATCTGCGACACGCCAATGGCACCGAATCGACTGATCAGCTTTCCGGCGGCGAACGACGTCACAAGGGAGGCAACCCAGTGGATCGCGGAGAACGTGCCGACCAAAGTCGTGTCGACTGCAAGGTCGGTCGCGATTGCCGGCGCGAGGACTGGAACGCTGAAGAGGCTCAGCGAGCACGCGATCATCACCAGATTGAGGACGAGCGCCGCGAGCAGGGCTTCGCGCAACATGTGATCGGTGGGAGCGGACGTCAATCTCGAGATCGCGATCCGGCGCTCGGACCCGAGCGGACCGGGATTCGTCCCGATGCCACCTGACCGCGGAGATCTTCAAGCGTCGCGATGAGGTCCGACGGCAGGCTCGACGCCGCGGCCAGTCTTACGATGTCGGGATACCGCAATCCATAATGGCGGACGAGGTCACCCCGCCACACTGAATCGAGCAGATCGCGCCCGACCTGGACGATTACCGCCCCGTTATCGGCAACCGCACTCGCGACGAATGCATCCGGACGCTCAGCCACCCAATCGCGTCCCTGGCCAATGAGGCGAACGCCGCGGCGCTGTGCGGCGGCAATTGCTTGTGTGGCCGCGCCGGTAACGAACAACACATCGGCGCCCGCATCGACGTACGCCCATGCGGCGCGCACCGGCGCGCTGGAATCATTCAAATCAAGCACTGCACGTTCAATCAAACGCGCTTTCGGATTCGTTGCATTAACGCCGGCGGCGAACGCGATGTCAACGTCGAACGAATCCGCGCCTTGTCCGTTCCCGGCGTGACCGACGACGCCCGATTTGGTCAACAGCCCGGCCGCCGCCCCTGCCAACCACGCCGATTCTTCACTGCGCATTCGATAGATTGCGAGATTGGGGCGCAGCCGGTTGCCCTGGATGATCGTGAAGCGTTTGCGCGGGAATTCCCAAGCGACACGTTGCACCGCCTCGCTCGCGCCCGCGCCATCCACGATAATCATGGTTGCCTCGGACTGCGCCACTTCACGTAGCGCCGACATGATCGACGCGCGATCCGATCCTATGCGGTCGACCGATTGCACCGGAATGCGCAGCCGATCCCTTACGCGCTGTAAGCCATGGTAGCCCTGCTCGTGATAGTCCCCGTCATTGATTCGACCCAGGAACACCGCTGCGATCGGGCCGCGCTCCGGTGCTTCGAGCAGGCCCTGACAGGCGGCGAGAAACGGCATTGCCGCCGTCGTCGCAAGGAAGCGCCGGCGAGTGGGCGAATGCGGCTCGAACCGTATTTCAGGAGCGGTCATTCCACCGTCCAGTCAACTGCCGCGATAGGTGGTGTATGACCAGGGCGAGCATAGCAGCGGAACGTGATAGTGCGCGGTCCGATCGTGGATGCCGAAGCGAATCGGGACCCGATCGATGAAGGGCGGTTCGCTCAAGGTGACGCGACGGCCCCGATAGTAGTCCGCGACATGGAACACCAGCTCGAACTCGCCCACGCGCATGACTTCGGCCGTCATCACCGGCTCGTCAGTGCGGCCGTCGGCATTGGTGTGGAGGGTCTTCAAGAGTTGATAGTGATCACCACTTCGCTCGAGAAAATCGATGCGCATGCCCGCTGCCGGTTGGCCGCTCGAGGTGTCGAGCACATGCGTTGAAAGACGTCCCATGGTTGGCCTGAAGGAGGTGGGGAGCAAGTGTTCGCAAGCAAGTGTTCGCGAGCAAGTATTCGCAAGCAACTAGTCGTATTGTACGGCACGCCTATAATCGTTCTGTCGTTTCCTCTACCATTCGCGAGTGCCAGCACAATGATCAGCGCCGCACGAATCCTCGATCATGCCGAACAGCTCGGGCAATGCTCGGAGCAACCCGACGGTCTCACGCGCGTCTACCTCAGCAAGGAGGCACGCGCGGCGAATGCGCTGGTGCTGGGCTGGATGCTCGATGCAGGTATGACCGCACGCGTAGATGCGATCGGCAATGTGGTCGGGCGTTACGACGGTGACCGGCCGGGTCTGCCGTGTCTCATGTTCGGTTCGCATCTGGATACGGTTCGCAACGGCGGCAAGTATGACGGCATGCTGGGTGTGATCACGCCGATCGAGTGTGTGCGCGCGTTGCATGAATCAGGCCGGCGGCTGCCGTTCGCGATCGAAGTGGTCGGATTCGCCGATGAAGAGGGTGTACGGTATAGCTCCACGTTTCTCGGTAGTCGCGCGATCGCCGGAACATTCGATGCATCGGTACTCGACCTTCGCGATCGCGAAGGTATTGCCATGCGGGATGCGATCACCGCGTTCGGACTCGATCCGGCCGCGATCCCAAGTGCCGCGCGACGCCGCGAAGAGGTATTGGCGTATGCGGAGATCCACATCGAACAGGGACCCGTCCTCGAAGCAGAGGGCCTGCCGGTGGGTGTCGTGACCGCCATCAACGGATTTACGCGACAGCGGGTGACGATCAAAGGCATGGCTGGACACGCCGGCACAGTGCCCATGCGACTCCGGCAGGATGCCTTGGTCGCCGCGGCCGAATGCATCGTCGCGATCGAACGCGTCGCCTTGAGCGAACCTGATCTCGTGGGCACGGTCGGTCGCATCGAGGCCTTGCCGGGTGCGATCAACGTCATTCCCGGTGAAGTTCGCTTCACGGTCGACATTCGCGCACCGCGCGATGCGCAGCGCCTCGCAGCGGTCGTCCGAGCAGGTGAAGAGATTAGATCGGTTTGTGCACGGCGCAAGCTACCGGTGACCATCGAGGATCTGCAGGCAACCGGCGTCGCACGTTGCGCGCCGTGGCTGATGGCGCAACTTGACGAGGCGGTCGCCGCAAGCGGATTGCGCGTGTTTCGCCTGCCAAGCGGTGCCGGGCACGATGGACAGGCCATGACTGCATTGACGGACATCTGCATGCTCTTCGTGCGCTGCAAAGGCGGCATCAGCCACAATCCGGCCGAGTCGATCACCGAAGAGGATGCCGGCATCGGTGCGCAGGTGCTGGCGCGCTTTATCGAGCAGTTTCGGCCTTTACGCTAGACGCCTTCATCCGACCAGCCGTCGCGCGCCGAACATCGACAGATCGAATTCCGGTCGCTTGCCGTCTACGAGGTCGGCGATGATCTCGCCCACGACCGGCGCGAACTTGAAGCCATGCCCGGAACACACGCTTGCGACGACGACATCGGATTCGCCCGGAAGATGATCGATCGCGAAATGAATGTCCGGCGTATTCGTGTAGAGGCACACGACGGACGAGACGAGCGGACCGTTACCTTGTGGAATATGCCGCGCCAGGAACGCGCGCACGATGTCGATATCGTGAGCGTTGACCGTCCGGTCGACTGCATCGGCGCTCGCATGGATGACGCCGGCGTGGTGCTGTCCGACTTTGAATCCATTACCGAGATCCGGAATTCCGTAGAAGAAGCTTGCATCCTCTTCCTCCAGGCAAAAGATCGGCAGCTGATCGGGCCGGAAGTGCGCCGCGTCCGCGCGCGGCCTGACTTGAATGACGACCTGGCGCTCTATCGTCAGATTCGGTCGCATAGCGGGCACGAGTTGCCCGAGCCAGGCGCCCGCGCTCAATACGAGTTTTGATGCCCGATACGTCGCACGATCGGTTTTGACGCTCACCCCATCGGCGTCCGCGCGCCAATCGCTCACCACCTCGCCGACGTGGAGTCGAGCGCCGTGGGACTTCGCAAGCCCGAGGAACAATCGCACACAGGTTTCCGGATAGAGAATGCCGGCGTCCGGCTCGAGTACGGCGACCATTTCGCGGTCGAGTTGAAAGACCGGTACGCGATCGGCGAGTTGAGCAGGCGAGAGCATCGTGTGCTGGAGCTTGTGCTGGCGGGCGCTTTCGAGGACACCCTTCACCAGCTCGCCATCAGGCCGGCCGATCATCAATCCGCCGTTGAGCGTCATCAGGCGATCGCTGCTGTGTGCTGCGAGCTCCGTCCACAGCGCAAAAGTTCGATCGAGCAATGGCACATACGAGGGATGTTCGTAGTACGCCTTGCGGATGATGCGCGATTCTCCGTGATGCGACCCAAGGGTGTGCGGCGGGGCGTGTGCATCGAGGCCCAGCACCGAGTGGCCGCGCGACGCCAGTTGCATCGCCGCCGATGAACCCATCGCGCCCAGGCCAACGACGATCACACTGAACTTGTCCATGACGCACCGCATTCTTGGTCGAGTGAATGCGCATGATCGTACCGCAATGCACCGTATCGATTCATGCCGGCGCTTTGCGGATCTTTCCGAACGACTGCAATCGGGAGAGAATCGGCCCGCCCAATCACAATGGCGGAGCAAAGCGATGGCGACACCGAAATCTAAACGGTCTCCGGCGGACAGAACCGCCGCACCCGCACGGTCCAGTGCGAGCGCCTACCCGCGCGATCTGATTGGGTATGGCCGTACGCCGCCGCATGCAGCATGGCCGGGCAATGCGCGAATCGCCGTGCAGTTCGTTCTCAACTACGAGGAGGGTGCCGAGAACTGTGTGCTGCACGGGGATCCCGGGTCGGAGCGGTTTCTGTCGGAGATCATCGGCGCCGAGTCTTTTCCGGCACGCCACCTCTCGATGGAGTCGATCTATGAATATGGATCGCGTGTCGGCGTGTGGCGAATCTTGCGCGAATTCGAGCGGCGGGGGCTGCCGATCACGGTGTTCGGTGTGTCGATGGCACTCGAGCGCCATCCGGAATTGACCCAGGCCCTGGTGGAGCTCGGGCATGAAGTCGCCTGCCATAGCTGGCGCTGGATTCACTACCAGGATATGCGCGAACGCGAGGAGCGGAAACACATCCGCATCGGTACCGAGATCATCCGCCGGCTGACAGGCGGGCAATGGCCGGTTGGCTGGTACACAGGACGCGATAGCCCCAACACGCGCCGCCTGGTCGTCGAGGAGGGCGGTTTCGAATACGACTCAGATTACTATGGTGATGAGCTGCCGTTCTGGGTCGACGTCGCGACCAAAGGCGGCAAGAAAAGGCACCTGATCGTGCCCTATACGCTCGATGCGAACGACATGCGGTTCGCAACGCCGCAAGGATTCAATTCGGGCGACCAGTTCTTCGCGTATCTGCGCGATTCGTTCGACGTGCTGTATGCAGAAGGCGATGCGTCGCCCCGCATGATGTCGATCGGCATGCATTGCCGGCTGCTTGGCCGCCCCGGGCGCCTGCGTGGGCTCCAGCGTTTTCTCGATCACGTCGGCCGCCACGATCGCGTGTGGGTATGCCGGCGGATCGATATCGCGCGGCATTGGCAAGAGAAGCACGCCGCTACCGGATAGCGCGTTCCCCCATCACACGTCGCCTGGATCCACATCGCGGGTACGCGCAATTCGACGGACGCAGGAAAACTTCCCAACCAATTATCAGTCGTTGACGGTTCGCTGTGCGCGTGGCGTCCAGAATCGGTTCAATGGACATCACGAAAAACTGTATCGCACGGTCTATATGCGCATGCGCTGTCGCTGCGATGGCCGCGTTCACGCCGACAGTATTAGCCCAGAACGTCATCCAAATCGAGAATGCAAAGACCATTGGCGTCACCGCGCAATGGCAGATTCCCGATGCCAGCTACGCCAGCAATCAGGAAGTTGAAGGCTACGCTTCGGCCACCAGCGTCAATCGGGGTGGTTCGATCAATCTGTATATCCGGACGGTCGATCCGACCTATACGATCAACATTTATCGGATTGGCTGGTATGGCGGCAACGGCGGGCGCTTGCTTGCGGGCCCCATCACGCGCACCGGAACCGCGCAACCCACTTGCCCGATAACGGACATTGCCACGCGGCTTGTCGAATGCAATTGGATCGATCCCCATGTGCTGCTCATTCCCAACACGGCTGATCCCACCGACTGGGCGAGCGGGGTCTATCTCGCGAAGCTGACCGGCGGCGCGACCGGCAAGCAAAGCTACATCATCTTCGTGGTACGCGACGACGCACGCCCGGCGGGTGCCATGTTTCAGACGGCCGTGACCACCTATGCCGCCTACAACAATTGGGGGGGCTACAACTTCTATGACTCGGACAGCCAAGGTCAGACGCCAGCGAACAAGGTGTCGTTCAATCGACCCTACAAGGTCCCGCAACGCCACATGAACGGCAAGGGTGCGGGCGATTTTCTGAGCTGGGAAATCAACATGCTCCGCTTCGTCGAGCGCGTCGGCTATGACGTCACGTACTCGACCAATATCGACACTCACACCGCGCCCTCGCGACTGTCGCAGCATCGGACATTCATGTCCGTCGGGCATGATGAGTACTACACGAAAGAGATGTACGACGCCGTGCAGGCAGCCCGTGACGCGCGCGTGAATCTCGCGTTCTTCGGCGCGAACAACATCTATTGGCAGATCCGCCTCGAGCCGAGCAGCCCGACCGGCCAGCCCAATCGCACGGTCGTGGGGTACAAATACGATGCCGATCCGATCGTAAGCACCAACCCGTCCCTGGCAACCTATACCTGGCGCGAAACCAGCAGAGCGCCGATCAATCGCCCCGAGGCCGCGTTGATGGGCGCAATGTACGACTACAACTCGCTCGATGATCACATGGTCATCGCGGACTGTTCGAGTTGGATCTGCGCTGGAACGAATCTGCAGCCGGGCGATGTCTTGACCGGCATGCTTGGCTATGAAGTCGACAAGATCGAGCCATCGTCTCCGGTTGGAACATTGGCGATTACTTCATCGCCCTACTATGTGTGCCTCAATCCGAGCTGCTCGGTGAGCGAGCGCCGGTTTTCCAACGTGACCTACTATTCCGCCCCAAGTGGCGCCGGCGTATTCGCGACGGGCTCCATGCAATGGAACTGGGGGCTGGACGCCTATTCACCTGGGCCACCCGGTGGGGGCCACGATGTGCATAACGACAGATCGAATCCTGCCGTTCAGCGGATTACCCGCAACGTGTTGGACCAATTCACTTCGATCGGCGGCCAGTACCCTCCGCATATCACGTCGACACCCGTTACGAGTGCGCCCATCGGCGTGGCGTACAGCTATGGTGTAGTGGCCACCGATGCGAACGGCGATGTGTTGACCTACGCGCTGACGCAGCGACCGGCCGGGATGTCGATCAACCCGACGACCGGCTTGATTACCTGGACACCAACGGCCGCTCAGACCGGGTTCGACGCGGTGACGGTGCTCGCACGCGATCCGGGCGGACTATTCACCGGGCAGACGTTCACGATCACCGTGGGCGTTCCGAATCAACCGCCGGAGATTACCTCGGTCCCGATCTCGACCGCGACCGCAACCGTCGGTGCCCTCTACAGCTACAAAGTCGAGGCCAATGATCCGAACGGCGGTGTGCTGACCTATGCGCTGACGGCGGCGCCAGGCGGGATGTCGATCGACGCTGCGACCGGCGTGATTACCTGGACGCCGACGGCCGCCCAAATCGGCAGTCAGTCCGCGACTGTGCGGGTGACCGATCCTGGCGGGCTGCCGGCCACGCAGTCGTTTGCCATCACAGTGGTCATTGCCAACGACCCGCCGCAGATCACCCCGATACCGGTCACAACCGCGACTGTTGGTGCCACCTACAGATTCAAAGTCCATGCCACTGATACCAATGGCGATCAGTTGAACTACGCGTTGACGCAGGGACCAACCGGGATGTCGATCGGTGCCACGTCGGGCTTGATCGCCTGGACACCAACGGCCACCCAGACCGGTAGTCAGGCGGTGACTGTGCGAGTGACCGATTCGGGTGGGCTGTTCGCCGTCCAAGCGTTCACCATCGCCGTGACAACCGCGAACAGCCCGCCGCCGAATACCGCGACGGCCGGCGGCGGTACGACACCGCCCGCAGTGGCAAGCAGCGGTGGTGGAAGTGGTGGCGGTGGTGGCGGTGGATGTGCCATGCGCATTGACGGCGAACCGGACGCGGTCATGGCTATGCTGGCGTTGCTGGCGCTATTCGGCGTCGTGCGTCGGCGACGGCGCACCTATCCGTTGCGGGGCTTCCTACACAAGCGTGACGCCCACCTCACCGAGCCCTGACAGAACGGCACGCACGTTGCCGCGCTGAATGATCTCGAGCCCGGTGCAAGAGCCGCTGGTCACGATATCGCCCGCGCCGATCGGGGTTCCGCGCGCCGCGCAGTGATTGGCAAGCCAAGTGAGGAGGCGTTGAACATTGCCCGCGGTGTTGCCACCTGTCTTCGCCACGATCAATTTGCCGTCAACCCAGACTTCGGCAGAGACAGTCGTCTGATCAATGTGCGGGTGAGCAGTCGTCGAAGCGGGCCCAAGGACATATGCGCCGTTGTTCCCGCAATCCGCTGCTTGCTCGAGTGCCGAGCGGGATCGGAAGTCGATGAAACGCGAGTCCGCGATTTCGATGCCCGGGTGCACACTCGCGACGGCAGCGAGCACTTCGTCCGTGCTGTACGGGCGATCGGTGCGATCCAGCGTGGTCGCGAACTTGAACGCGATCTCGGCTTCGATGCCGATGAAATTGAACGCGCTGGCCGACAAGGTCGCGCTCTCCCGGTAAATCAATCTCGTTGCCAACGGCGCGCAGCCCGGGGTGGCAGTCGGGGACGATGCGCCGACCTTCCAGCCGCCGCGCCCGCCTAACCGGACCATCAGGCCGTCCTGGATGATGAACGCTTCGTCGATCGTTTGCGGCGTCGCATCGGCTGGGAGCGCGTCCAGCCATTTGCGGGAGCGCCGTGCCGACATCAATTGGTGTACGGCCCGATCGAGGCGGGCGCCGCCGTCATTGCGATTCATTGGGCAGTCCTGATAGTGACGAGGCCTTGAACCAGCGCGCGTACGCCGCATGGGCGGCGAGGATCACGAGGGATGGAATCCATACCCAGAGAAATTCGGAGAGCAAGACTTCGACGCCTTCCCACTGCAGGAATTCAAGGCCGATCGGTGAAACCTGGATGGGGTTCCAGGGGAAGAAAAAGCGCGCGTCCGACAACGGCCAGAAGAAAGCAATGCCCGCGCCGCCATCGGTGCACGCATCGATCATGCCGTGCGATGCCATACACAGCGTGAAAAACGCAACAGCTTGCCACCAGGCTTGGGTAAACACGCGATCGGGCGTGAAGACACGCGTTGCGATCACCCCTGCAAAGAGCGCGAACGCCAATGAATGGGTGAAGCCGCGATGTCCGATCGCGTGCCAATCGCCGTACTGACTATAGAACGCGACGAAGTCAATATCGGGCAGGATCGACAGCAGGCAGCCGATGCTGATGGTCCGTGGCGGCATCCCGGTGAGGCGGCCCAAGGTCACCGCGATGATGGGATGGGTGAAGATCGTTGCCATGGATGGTTATCGCCGGCGCCGGTTCTTCAGATTGCCTGCGATGCGCATCCGCAGCGCATTCAGCTTGATGAAACCGCCGGCATCGGCTTGATTGTAGGCGCCACCATCATCATCGAACGTTGAGATGGCCGGATCGAAGAGCGAATCGGTTTTCGATTCGCGACTCACGACCAGCGCCGTTCCCTTGTAGAGCTTGAGGCGCACCGAACCGTTGACGGTTTTCTGCGAAGCGTCCATGAGCGCTTGAAGCAAGTTTCTCTCCGGACTAAACCAATAGCCGTTATAGATGAGGCGCGCATACCGTGGCATCAGGTCGTCTTTGAGCGCGAGGACTTCGCGATCGAGAGTGATCGATTCCATCGCCCGGTGCGCTTTCAGCATGATGGTACCGCCCGGAGTTTCGTAACAACCGCGCGACTTCATGCCGACGTAGCGGTTCTCGACCAGATCGAGCCGGCCGATGCCGTGCTTGCCACCGATGCGGTTCAATTCGGTCAACACTTTCGCCGGGGTCAATTGCTTGCCGTTGACGGAGACGATGTCGCCCCGCTCATAACCGAGGTCTAGGTACTCGGCGCGATTGGGCGCCTTCTGCGGTGAAGCGGTGATGCGCCACATCGATTCTTCGGGCTCGAACGCGGGATCTTCGAGCACGCCGCCTTCATAGGAGATGTGCAGCAGGTTGGCGTCCATCGAATAGGGCGCGCCGCCCCTTCTCTTCTTGAAGTCGACCGGGATCTTGTGCTGATCGGCATACTTGAGCAGCTTCTCGCGGGAGAGCAGGTCCCATTCGCGCCATGGTGCGATGACGCGCACGTTGGGCATGAGCGCGTAGGCACCGAGCTCGAAGCGCACCTGGTCATTGCCTTTGCCGGTGGCGCCGTGCGAGATGGCATCCGCGCCGGTCTTGCGGGCGATCTCGACCAGGTGTTTGGCGATAAGCGGGCGCGCGATCGACGTGCCAAGCAGGTATTCGCCTTCGTAGACCGCATTGGCACGGAACATCGGATAGACGAAATCGCGAACGAATTCCTCGCGCAGGTCTTCAATGAAGATGCTCTTCACACCGAACATCTTCGCCTTGCGGCGTGCCGGCGCCAGTTCTTCACCTTGCCCGATATCGGCGGTGAATGTAACGACCTCGCACTCGTAGACGTCCTGCAGCCACTTGAGAATCACCGAGGTGTCCAGGCCGCCGGAGTAGGCGAGGACGACTTTCTTGATTTGTTCTTTCTTCATTTGGCGTCAGATGTTTTCACGGAATTCATTGTGTCGCACGGCAGACCGTATCAGTGTCGCAGCCATTGATCGGGGCCGTTCAGGCAATCCGTCCTAGTACCAGATACTCGAGTAGCGCTTTTTGCGTGTGGAGTCGATTCTCAGCCTCGTCCCAGACGACGCTTTGCGGACCGTCAATCACTTCGGCGCTCACTTCCTCGCCGCGGTGGGCCGGCAGGCAGTGCATGAACAGCGCTTCGGACTTGGCGCCCCGCATCATGTCGGTGTCGACTTCCCAGTCGACGAAATCCCGCTTGCGCGCCGCGGATTCGCCCTCGAATCCCATGCTGGTCCACACATCGGTCGTGACGAGATCGGCGTTCCGTACCGCGTCCATCGGGTCGGCGAACTCTTCGTAGTGGCTGGAATCGTAGATGCCCGCTCGATCCGGTTCGACTTCGTACCCGGGTGGGGTCGAGACATGCACATTGAAGTCGAACACCATCGCCGCCTGCAGCCATGTATTGCAGACGTTGTTCGAATCGCCGATCCAGGCAACGGTCTTGCCTTGGATGGATCCGCGATGCTCGATGAAGGTGTAGATGTCCGCCAGGATCTGGCACGGGTGATACTCGTTCGTTAGGCCGTTGATCACCGGTACCCGCGAATTGCGCGCGAATCGCTCGACGATATCCTGATCAAACGTACGGATCATCACCGCATCACACATGCGCGAGATAACCTGCGCGGCATCCTCGACCGGTTCGCCGCGGCCCAGCTGCGAATCGCGTGTGTTCAGGTAGATCGCCGCGCCGCCCAACTGGTGCATGCCGGCTTCGAACGAGAGACGTGTTCGGGTCGACTGTTTCTCGAAGATCATGACCAGAGTGCGATCCTCGAGCGGCCAATACTTCTGAAAGGACTTGAAGCGTTCCTTGATCCAGCGCGTACGCGCGAACAGATACTCGAGCTCTTCGCGCGAGGTGTCCTTGAATTGCAGGAAATGCTTGACGGCTTTCAATTGCCCAGGAACTGCTTGATGACGATGCTCAATCGCGATACGAGCTCGCGCGATTCGGCTTCATTGATGATCAATGGCGGCAAAAGGCGAATGACCTTGTCGGCCGTGACATTGATCAGCAGACCGGCGTCCAGCGCAAGTTTCGACAGATCGCCGCACGGTCGATCGAGCTCGATGCCGATCATCAGTCCCATGCCGCGCACGTCGACGAAGCCAGCCGTTCCGCCGAGGGCCTCGCGGAAGCCGCCGCGAATCACATCGCCCATGTGCGCCGCGTTGGCGAGCAAGCGCTCGTCCTCCATGGCCTGGAGCGTTGCGATGCCCGCGCGGCAGGCAAGCGGCCCCCCACCAAATGTCGCGCCGTGCGTGCCCGGCTTCAAGACATGCGCCGCCTTGCCGGCCGCAACGCAGGCACCGATCGGCACGCCCGACCCGAGCCCTTTGGCAAGCGTCATCACATCGCACTGGATGTCCGCATGCTGGAAGCCGAACCATTTCCCCGTTCGACCAATGCCGCATTGCACTTCATCCAGCATCAACAGCCAACCCTTTTCGTCGCAGATCTTGCGAAGGAAGCGCACATAGTCAAGATCGGCAACATGGATGCCGCCTTCACCTTGAAGCACTTCGACCAGCACCGCAACGATGTTGCGATTCGCGTCGGCGGCCAGCTTGATGGCTTGGACATCGTTATAGGGCACTCGGACAAAGCCTGGAACGAGCGGCTCGAACCCGGCCTGCGCCTTGCGATTGCCGGTCGCCGACAGCGTGGCGAGCGTGCGCCCATGCCAAGCTCGCTCCATGACGATGATCGAGGCGTTGGCATTGCCGTTGTGATGGGCGTAGTAGCGCGCGAGCTTGATCGCGGTTTCGTTGGCCTCCGACCCCGAGCTGCAGAAGAAAACCTCTTCCATGCCTGATAGCGCGCAGAGCATGTCCGCCAAGGTTTCCTGGTGGCGGATCCCGTAGAGATTCGAGGTGTGAATCAGCTTGCCGATCTGGTCGGTGAGCGCAGCAGTGAGCTTGGGATGCGCGTGCCCGAGCCCCGATACGGCGATGCCCGCCATCGCATCGAAATACTTGCGTCCCGCCTCATCCCATAGCCAGACGCCACTACCGTGGGCGAACGCAACGGGCAAGCGTCCGTACGTATTCATCACATGCGAGGTGGCCATGCTAACAAGCTCCTTTCGAGGCCGTGATCGATCGTCGATCGCGGGTGCTGGTTTCGGCAGGTTGACGTCCGCAGCGGCGACGGAACCGCGGTCAATGTTGCTCGCAAACCTCATTCGCACATTCGGCGACCAGCACCGGACTCAAACGCAAACGGCGACCTGGGCCGCCGTTCAGAAAACCATTCGAATCATAACACGCGCTTGATGTTAAACAGATTTTCGCTGGTGTTCGATGTTCGTCCGACGTGCTCTCAGCCGCGCAGTGGGCGGTGCGGCAGCCCGCTACCTGGCAGGCGCTGCAAGCTCGGAAGCTCGGTGCACGCGATCACTTCGCAGCGGTGATACATCTGCCGCAACTTGCGTTCGGCATCCGCTTGATCGCGCCCATGTATCACGAGGCGCTCCACCTTCAAGCCTTGCAGGGTCCGAATATGAAACCGGAACCGCACCAGCGTGCGGTTCCACTTGATTGGTCCGGACATGTCCGTCATGCGCGGTGTCTCCGGTTGCAGGGCTCCGTCGACAGAGCCTCTTCGGCGCTCCGTGCGCCTCAGTGTGTCATGTATTCTCGATCCGCACGACGCGTGTCGTGCAGGCCATCGCAAGCATGTTCGGCATTGATGGTAACCCGGACGGCGGGAGTTCGCATAACGGACGGCCACCACAAGCTTCAAACGCATCGCCTCCATGGGGAATCCGACTTGTCGCTTCGCAGTCCTCTGCCCTGGCGGGCGACGCCGACAGAATTTCAAGTGTGACCATTCGTCTATTCGCGTCATTCGGTACATTGCTTGCGACCAGGACGCCCACTAAACTCGGGTGCCGTTACAACGAACGCGTTGCCCATCGAAAGAGTTGCGCCGCTTGCCCTCACCGTTTGCAGCCGTCCTTGCCGTGCTCGTCTTCGCCTGTGTCCCGACGGCGTGGTCAGCGACGGCAGTCCCCGAAGTGCGCTCTGGCGCCGCGTTCGTGATCGACGACGAATCGGGCGCCGTGCTGTTCGCCAAGAACGCATTGAGTGTCCAGCCGATCGCTTCCATCACCAAGCTAATGACCGCGATGGTCGTGCTCGACGCCAGGCTCGACCCCGATGAGCGCATCCAGATCATCGAGGACGACAAATCGAAGGTGAAATGGGCAAGCTCGCGTTTGCGCGTCGGATCGGTCTTGTCGCGCGACGACTTGCTGCGTATTGCGCTGATGGCGTCGGAGAATCGCGCGGCCTCGGCATTGGCGCGGACGTATCCGGGCGGAGAAGCGGCGGCGCTCGCGGCGATGAATTTGAAGGCGCAGCACATGGGCCTTGCCAGCACACGTTTCGATGACCCTACCGGACTTTCCAGCGGCAATGTATCCACGGCATCGGAGCTCGCGACGGTCGTGAGAATGGCGCGGCGTTATCCGATCGTGAGCGAATACTCGACCCTGCACGAGCACACGGTGAAAACGAAGTATGGCGCCATGGCATTCGCCAACACCAATCGTCTGGTGCGCGGGAACAACTGGAATATCGATCTGTCCAAGACCGGATTCATCGCCGAGGCCGGGCGTTGTCTCGTCATGCATCTGCATGTGGGACCCAGACCGGTCACCCTGGTGCTCCTGGATGCTTCGGGCCGGTTCACGCCGTTCGCCGATGCGCAGCGGATCCGGCAGTGGCTCGAACCCAGCTATACTTCTTCGAACAAAGCGACGATGCCCCGACGGAACGCTCGATCGGGCACTGCGGGTTGACGCGAGTCCAATGCGGGATGGGTGCGGCGTACGCGGCGTACGCGGCGTACGATTCGTGCGCCGTACGGAACGACCGGCCTAGGCGCTGCGGGCACACCGTGTAGTACAGGCGCCTCGCGCGGCACACACGATTACAAAGTTACGAAGTACAAAGGTGGAACGATGGCCAATGCCATGCCGGCAGCGCCTGCCGGAACCCTTCGTCATTACAATTTTCCCGCCACGACCTCGAGCTTTCGTGATGACGTATTGCGCGGATTCGCGGCGGCCCAGAAGGCGCTTCCGCCCAAGTATTTCTATGATGCGCGCGGCTCGGAATTATTCGAGGCAATCTGCGATCTGCCCGAGTATTACCCGACCCGCACCGAGATGGCGATTATGCGGGACCACGGCGAAGCGATGGCCAAGGCGCTCGGGCCTCGCTGTGAGCTGATCGAGCTCGGATCGGGTGCGTCGGTGAAGACCCGCATCCTCATCGAGCACCTCAACCCGCTGATCTATGTGCCGATCGATATTTCCGAGTCGGCGTTGCAGGGCGCTACCGCGGCGCTTGCCGAGCGGTTTCCATGGCTCAACATTGCGTCGGTCTGTGGCGACTTCACGCGGCCGATGCAGTTGCCGGAATTCAGCACCTTGGCCATTCGGCGGAAGGTTTTGTATTTTCCTGGTTCGACCATCGGAAACTTTACGCCGGAGGAGTCCCTGGCGTTTCTCCGGCTCACGCGCCTGATGGTAGGCAAGGGTGGCGCGCTGTTGATCGGTGTGGACACCAAGAAAGCCAAGCCGATTCTCGATGCGGCCTACGACGATTCGCAGGGTGTGACCGCGGCATTCAATCTCAATCTGCTTACTCGCATCAATCGCGAGTTGAGCGCGGATTTTCTGCTCGATCAGTTCCGCCACAAGGCGTTTTACGACGAGGCGAAGGGACGCATCGAAATGCATCTCGAGAGCCTGCGCGCGCAGACTGTCCACGTGGATGGCAAGTCATTCGAATTCCGCGCGGGGGAAACGATCCACACCGAAAATTCCTGCAAGTACACGGTCGACGAGTTTCGATCGATGGGCCGCGCGGCCGGGTTCAAGCCCGACAAGGTGTGGGTCGATAGCGAGCGGATGTTCAGCGTGCACGCGATGGCGGCGGGTTGACGGTCAAAGAGCATCTAGGCCGCAGGAGGAAACAACGTCGTCAACGCGATGACAATGTCCGGCAACACCTGCGGGCTCAAGCTCGCTTCTCCCGACACCGTGAATGCCGTTCGATATCCGTTCGCAGCCGAGTCCCGGAAGACGTGCACGCATCGACCCCGAAGATTGACAACCCATGCTTCGGCAATGCCGTTCCGGGCATAGATCGGGATCTTCCTCTGCAGGTCGAAGTCGAGCGAGCTGTCTGCCACCTCGATCACGAGCAGCACGTCTTCGGACCGCGGATGCGAATGCACGTAGCTGTCGAACCGTGGCTTGAGGATGGCAAGGTCTGGTTGCGGCATCGACCGCCTGCCGATGATTACCGGATTTTGCACTGCCACGACCGCCCGATTCCCTGCCAAGCGAGCGAACACGCCGTTCAATATGTTGACTTCGCCCGCATGCGGACTCCCGATCGGCGGCATCTCGACGATTTCCCCCTCGATCAACTCCAGGCGCGCATCGGGCGGGAAGACGCCCGCCTCGCCCATACGGACGTACTCCTCCACGCTGAAGGCGTAGCGTTGCGGACTATCGAGGACGGCGCTCATGCCGCTATCTTACGCCCGCCTCGAAGGCAATGGCGAAGGCCAATAATGCCGATTCGCCTGCATGGGTGGAAGTCGTCCATGGCAAGCTACCCGGCGGTCCCCCATAGCTCGCTCGCCACTTCGGCAATCCGCTCGAGCTTCCCGCGTTCGTCGTCGATCGTGAGTGGATTGACTCCTCGCGAAGGTAGGCCACCATCACGCAGTGGTCGTTGCGGGCGCCGCCGATCTGGCCGAGAGCGGTCGGGCAGACCTCAGGTGATTGACCGTTCGCCCTGAGCCCGTCGAAGGGTGAATGCCGGAGAATCCGTGAGCGGATCATCGCGCCCCGTCGACTTGCCTGCGTCACCCTTCGACGGACCTGTCCTGAGCCTGTCAAAGGGCTCAGGGCGAACGGAGCCTTGAGCACTGACAGGTTAAGTAAGTGCGATTCGACTCTGACCCCTATTTCTTGTGGGTGAGCTGGATCTAGAAGGTCCACAGTGTTGCCGGTGCGGTCGCGTGAGATTGGAGCGCAACAGGTATCGACCTTCGCGCAGACGTGCTTGGCGAAGCTTCTGACGATTGATGCTGAACTGGAAGCTATTGGTCATGCGTGGTTGATTACTGGGTGGTGCGACGATATTCAATAATTGCAAGACGTTGCCCGCTTCCTTCTTGGCTGCACCCAGTTTCATCAACTCCTGGTCGCGCGTGAGCTCCTGATCGCGCAGTGCTTGCAAACGCTTGATCAAGCGCTTGAGCACGCGCCGGCGCTTCGCGCGTTCTTTGTTCAGACGATCGGCACTGCGTGCCAGGACATAGACTTCGTTGTCTCGTTCAAGGAGCTTGACGTGGACTTGATCGCGCGCCTGTTTCCACGGGCGCGCGAGAAACTCCCGCTCAAGGGCAATCAAGCGTCCCTTGGGCGTACCCACCAGATAGCGCACGCTCGGGGAGCGAGCATGCAGCGATTCAACGGGATATCGGGCCGATTCGGGGCGAGGGGGACTACGGCGGTTCATCGTCAGAAGCGCGGGCGACGAAGGCCGCACCCTGCGGAGTGCCGATGCCTCCGGCTGTCCGCCTTCATTGCTCGCCTAGATCGAAGGGGTACCCGATGCGAAGAATCCGCGCGGTGGCATGCTCTATTTCATGCGCAAGATTCCACGCGACCCGTTCGAGCCGGACGTGACGCTCCCACCGGAAAGGACCTGGGCGCTGCGCAGTTCGGCGTGCCCGCCCGATCGGCCGCGCGAGGGCGCCGATGTGTTCGACGTGTTCTCGCGCAACGTCCGAGCGGGCTTGAGCGGCGTGCCGTATCGTGCGTGGTAGATGCAGATGCTCCCCCGCACAACCCATCGTCATCGTCCGGCAGCAAAGGCGTCAGGCTTCACCTTGGTGGAGTTGCTGGTGACGCTCGCCATCGTCGCCCTACTGTTGTCGATCGTGACACCCCGCTATTTGAGCCTGCAGCGGTATCTTCGCAAGCGGTAACGCGATCCGATCACCGGCGCCACCGAGTGGGGCGTGGTCACGGCACCTGACGGTGGGGTGATGGGGGTGTCCAGCTTGTCGGAACGCGCACCGATCAAGCGGAGCGGATTCGACGCGAAGGTGAGCGTCGAGGCGAATGCACAGCGCTACGCGGATTGGCGGTTTGTGTATGTTCCGCAAGCGATCGGCGTGCAGGGTCAGCCGGGGCGGCGATGAATCTTGGAGTTGAATCACCAAGCCACCAAGTTTAGAATCAGTTCCGCCTCGTGGATCGTCGCGCTGTCGACACAGCGTTACCCTTCGACGGGCTCAGGGCGAACGGAGGCTTGAGCACAGACGGGGGTTAAGTAAGGGGCATTCCGCTCAGCCTCCTCATATTCCCGATAGTCTGCTAACAGGAATTCGCTCGGACCACCGCGCGGATTCCTAACCGCTATATCCGATCGCTTTCGAGATACGGTCCGCCGTCTCCTTCACGAAGCTCGCCCATTCGGGCTTCATGCGCTCGGCCGGCGCCGATACCGAAATTCCACCGACCAGCATGCCGGTGTCGTCGAACACGCCTGCGCCGATGCAGCGCACGCCGATCTCGGCTTCCTCGTTGTCGAATGCATAACCTTGCTTTTTCACGACCGCGAGCTCGGTCTGTAGCGCCTCGATCGAAGTGATCGTATTGCGGGTAGAGGCGGCGAGCCCCGTTCGTTGCGCGTAGTCCTTGATTTGGTCCGGGCGATCCGCGCTCAGAAAAAGTTTGCCCACCGCGGTGATGTGTAACGGGGCACGAGCGCCGACGATGTTGACGACCCGCATCATCGATCGGCCGCTCGATGTGCGCTCGACATACACGATTTCATCGTCGCGCCGCACTGAAAGATTGACCGCTTCGCCGGTGGAGGCGTGCAGCTCGCGCATGAAGGGCAGGGCACGCTCGCGAACCGACAAACGCGACTTCACGAGATTACCAAGCTCAAGCAGGCGCATGCCCAGCCGATAGCTGCCCTGATCAACCCGCTCGACAAGCCGGTCCGCGATCAGCGCGGTCAGGATGCGATGCGCGGTTGAAGGATGCAAGCCCGACGCCAAGGTCAATTGCTTGAGGCTTACCGTGTCGGGCGCCTGCGCGAGTAGATCGAGCAGCGTGGTCATTCGCTCGATCACTTGAATGGAGCTTTTCGACTCGCTGTCGGACATGTTCTCGCCGCACCTCCGGGAAACCAGCAATATTACGTTACGATCCTCGATCGTTTGATGGCCGGGATCCGAGCGTGCGCCTGCCTGGCGAACCCTGCTACCATCGTGCGCCATTTCCCTCCCGTGCGCAAACCGCTGCGCGGCTTCACCTGCGGCCTGTTCATCGCAGGCTTGTGGAGTCGATGCGCGCATCGGCCGGTATTGCAGCGCTTCGGGTTGATCCCAGCCCATGAGGTCACTGACATGAGCACGCTCGCCGATCTTCGCATCAACCCGTCCCGATTCTGGGGAACCGTCGAACGCTCCGATCAGATCGGAGTCGGCCGTTCGGGCGGATTGAAACGCGTCGCGCTTTCCGATGACGACAAATTGATGCGCGATCAATTCGTCGCGTGGTGCAAGGAGGCGGGCTACGCGGTGTCGATCGATAAGGTCGGCAGCATCTTTGCGCGGCGCAGAGGGGCGAACGATGCCCTGCCGCCGGTGGTCATCGGCAGCCACCTCGACACACAGGTGAATGGCGGCCGTTACGACGGCGTCCTCGGTGTTCTCGCCGGCCTCGAAGTGCTGCGCACACTCGATGATCAGCGCATCAGGACGAAACGATCCATCGAAGTCGTATCGTGGACGAATGAAGAGGGCGCGCGTTTTTCACCACCGATGGTTGCCGCCGGTGCATTTGCCGGCGTGTATCCGGTCGATTGGGTGCTGGGTCTCAAGGATGATGACGGCATCGGATTCGGCGATGAGCTGCGCCGGCTGGGCTATGACGGCGGTGCGCCGGTGGGAGGACGTCCGCTCGATGCGTACTTCGAGCTCCATATCGAACAGGGTCCGATGCTTTGGGAGCGCAGGATTCCGGTTGGCATCGTCACGAAGGGTTATGCCGTGCGCGGTCTGGTCGTCGAAGTGCAAGGGGAAACCGCGCACACCGGTCCCTGGCCGATGGACAAGCGCAAGAACGCGCTCGTCGGCGCCGCGATGTTGGCCGTTGCCGTCAATGACATCGGTTGGAAGTTTCATTCAACGGCAGGCAAGGCCACGCCATCGCGTCTGGTCGCCTGGCCGAACAAGCCCGGCATCCTCTCCGATTGGGCGCAGGTGACCTGCGATTTTCGCCATGTCGATCCGCAATTCGCCGAACAAATGAAGGCTGAAATGCTCGCGCAGTTGCCCTCGCTCGCCAAGCGCGCCAATGTCGAATTCAAAGTGGTTCAGGAGTGGCTGTTCGGCAATGAACGCTTCGATCCCGATTGCATCGGCCTTCTGCGCGAAACGTCGTCTCGCCTCGGTGTCCAATGCATCGACATGGCGAGTCAGGCCGGACATGACGCCTACCATGTCAGCAAGGTCGCGCCGACCGCGATGATTTTCACGCCGTGCCGTGATGGCATCACCCACAACAACAACGAGTTTGCCGATCTCGAGAACACGATGCCCGGTGTCAACGTTCTGCTCAACACGGTGCTCGCGCGCGCCGATCGATAGTCATTCATGAACTTCGACCTCACCCAGGAACAGCAGCAGATTCGCGACGCTGTCGGGCGGATATGCGCCGACTTCGGCGACGACTATTGGCTGGAAAAGGACAGCGAAGGCGGTTTCCCGAACGATTTCCATGCGGCGTTCGCCAAGGCGGGATGGCTCGGCATCGCCATGCCGGCGGAATTCGGCGGTGCCGGATTGGGCATCACCGAAGCGGCGATCATGATGCAGGCCATCGCACAATCGGGGGCCGGTTTCTCCGGCGCGTCGGCGATCCATATGAACATATTCGGTCTGCATCCGGTCGTCGTATTCGGGTCCGAAGATCAGAAGCGGCGCTTTCTTCCACCGCTTATCGCAGGGACTGATCGCGCGTGTTTCGCGGTCACCGAACCCGATGCCGGCCTCAATACCTTGCGGCTGAAAACCCGTGCGGTGCGCGACGGGGACCGCTATGTGATTACCGGGCAGAAGATCTGGACGTCAACTGCGCAGATCGCCAACAAGATCCTGATGCTGGTGCGCACCACGCCCATCGAGGAGGTGGTCAAGCCAACCGGCGGATTGACCTTGTTCTACACGGATCTCGATCGCCGCCACATCGAAGTGCGCGAGATCGCGAAGATGGGCCGCAAGGCGGTCGATAGCAATCAGTTGTTCATCGACGCGCTGCCCGTTCCGGTCACCCACCGGGTCGGCGAAGAGGGCAAGGGGTTCGAATACATCCTCCACGGCTTCAATCCTGAACGTGTACTTGTTGCGGCCGAGGCGGTCGGCCTTGGCCGTGCCGCGCTCGCGCGGGCGACACGGTACGCAGGCGAACGCATCGTGTTCGATCGCCCGATCGGCAAGAACCAGGCGATCCAGCATCCGCTCGCCAAGGCATGGGCCGAGCTCGAAGCGGCCGACCTGATGACATTCAAGGCGGCGGCCCTTTATGACGCCGGCAAATCCTGCGGCGCGGAAGCCAATGCCGCGAAGTATCTCGCCGGCGAAGCGGGTTTTCGCGCCTGCGAAACGGCTGTGCTCACACATGGCGGCATGGGCTACGCCAAGGAATTCCACGTCGAGCGGCTGATGCGCGAAGCAATGATCGCGCGCATCGCGCCGGTGAGCAGGGAGATGATCCTTTCCTTCATCGCGGAGCGGGTGCTGGGGTTGCCTCGATCCTACTGACGGTCAAGCGTCGGGCATTCACCACAGGGGACGCAGAGGACGCGGAGGAAAGCGAAAGAGGAATGTCCTGATCGGCCGGAAACAAGCAGTCGCCGTCGCATCGGGACCACGATTCCGTTCAGGTTGAAGTCCACATTGGGCGATTTCCTCTGTGTCCCCTGCGTCCCCTGCGGTGAAAGACCGACGTTCTAGAGCGGACTCCTTACGACCCGCCGCCCCCGGTAGAATGTCGGACTTTCGACCCAGGATCCCCGCCATGCCACGCATCAGTCACCGTACCGCCGAGCTCGGAACCGAGAACGCCTTTGTTGTGCTCGCCGAGGTGAACGAGCTTGCGCGTCGGGGCAAGGACATCATTTCCTTTTGCATCGGCCAGCCTGACTTCCATACGCCGACGCATATCCAGGACGCAGCGGTCAAAGCGATCCGCGAGGGGCGTCACGGCTATACGCCATCGGCTGGTATCAACGAGCTGCGCGAGGCAGCGGCCAAGTACATGGGATCGATGCGCGGCCTCAAGATTTCGCCCGAAGACGTCGTCATCGGTGGTGGCGCCAAGCCCTTTATCGCCTATACGATCCTCACCACCACCGATGCGGGCAAGGGCGACGAGGTCATCTATCCGAATCCGGGTTTCCCGATCTACGAGTCCCAGATTCTGGCGTGCGGCGCGGTGCCTGTTCCGCTGTCGCTGCGTGAGTCGCGCAACTTTGCGTTCGATCCGGCCGACCTCGAAGCGCGCATAACGCCAAAAACGAAACTCCTGATCCTCAACTCGCCGCACAATCCAACCGGCGGGATTCTCACCAAGCGCGACCTCGAAGATATCGCCGCGGTGCTGCGAAAGCACCCGGACATCTGGATCTACGCCGATGAGATCTACTCGCGCCTCTGCTACGAAGGCGAGTTTGCCTCGATTGCCTCGCTCCCCGGAATGTATGAGCGCACTATCATTTCCGACGGCGCATCGAAAACCTGGGCGATGACCGGATGGCGGATCGGCTTCGCTTCGAACCCGGTGCTCGCGCCACAATTCATACGCTGGGTGACCAATACCGATTCATGCGCATCGCACATCAGCCAGTGGGCGGCGGTCGAGGCGATCAACGGGCCGCAGACCGAAGCGGAGAACATGCGAAAGTCGTTCCTCGAGCGGCGCGACCTCATCGTCGGCCTGCTCAACAAGGTGCCGGGTGTGACGTGCAAGACGCCGGGCGGTGCGTTCTATGCATGGCCGAACATCACCGAAGCGTGCCGCATGATCGGCGCGAAGGATTCCGAAGAATTCCGCAAGCGCCTGCTCAACGAGCCTGGTGTGGCGGTCCTCGCCGATATCCACTTCGGCAGTCGCGTCGCAGGCGAGGGCCAGCACATCCGCTTCAGCTATGCCGCATCGAAACAGGCGATCGAAACCGGGATTGCACGGATGACCGAATTCATTACCAGTAACGCGCGCCGTGCCGCGTAATGGTGCGAAGCGTCTGGAAGCCAGCCGTTACCGTTGCCGCGGTGATCGAACGGGACGGCAAGTTCCTACTCGTCGAGGAGCGTGACGGTCCGGAACTGGTGCTCAACCAGCCGGCCGGACATTGGGAAGACGGCGAAACCCTGCAGGCTGCCTGCGCGCGCGAAACAAGCGAGGAATCGGCCTACGAATTCATGCCGACCGCGCTGGTCGGCATCTATCGCTGGCGTCCGCCACCGAGCGCGACGACGTATCTTCGATTCGCGTTTACCGGGCGGGTCGGCGAGCGTGACCTCAATCGGACGCTCGACGCGGGAATCGTGCGCACCGTATGGCTCACCTTGCAGGAGATCCAGGCCACGCAATCACAGCACCGCAGCCCGCTCGTGTTGCGTTGCGTGGAGGACTATGTCGCAGGTGCCCGGTTCTCGCTTGATCTCCTGACCCATTTCGAATGATGGTTGGCGGTTGGGAAGCATTCGTCCGGGCGATGTCCAATGGCTGAACGAATCGTCGTCGGCATGTCAGGCGGGGTCGATTCGTCGGTCGCCGCGCTGCTGTTGAAACGCGCCGGATACGACGTCGTCGGTCTTTTCATGAAGAACTGGGAAGACGACGATGACGACGAATACTGCTCGACGCGGGCGGACCTGGTCGATGTGGCATCCGTGGCCGATGTCCTTCGCATCGAGCTCGAAGTCGTGAATTTTGCGGCGGAGTACAAGGATCGCGTGTTCAGCGAGTTCCTCCGTGAATACGCCGCCGGCCGGACACCGAATCCGGATGTCCTCTGCAATGCCGAGATCAAATTCAAGGCGTTCCTCGATCATGCGATGTCGCTTGGCGCGCGGCGGATCGCGACGGGTCACTACGCCCGCGTGCTGGAAATCGGTGGGCGCTTCGAATTGCTGAAGGCCCACGATGCAACCAAGGACCAGAGCTACTTCCTGCACCGCCTCGACCAGTCGCAGCTATCGCGCGTGCTCTTTCCGTTGGGCGACATGATCAAAGTCGATGTGCGGCGGCTGGCGAAGGAGGCCGGCCTGCCGGTCCACGCCAAGAAAGATTCGACCGGGATCTGTTTCATCGGTGAGCGCCCGTTTCGCGAGTTCCTCAAACGTTATCTCGCGCATTCGCCGGGCGCCATCCGCACACCCGAGGGCAAGGTGCTGGGTGAACATATTGGCCTCATGTTCTACACAATCGGTCAGAGGAAAGGCATCGGCTTGGGTGGCACGCGCGACGGCGACGGTCATCCCTGGTATGTCGCCGCGAAAGATCTTGAACGAAACGAGCTTGTGGTCGTGCAGGGACACGAGCATCCCCGCCTGCTTTACCGGCAGGTAGTGGCGCGTGATCTCGCGTGGGTGGCCGGCACGCCGCCTGATCCAACCGCTTCGTACGGCGCCAAGACGCGCTACCGGCAAGGTGATGCGGATTGCATGGTGAAAGCGCTGGACGAAACGCAATGTGCACTCGAATTTGTGCGCCCGCAGTGGGCGGTGACGCCGGGGCAATCGATGGTGCTGTATGGCGGCGATGTCTGCCTGGGCGGCGGGGTGATCCAGTAGGGTGCTTCAGCGGGTCAACCAGAACGCTCAAGGAGCCGCAGGACGATCTATTCCCGTGGCCGGGTGTCGGCGAACGAAGTGCGCTCCGCGAGTTTCGCGGAAAGTTTCAAAAGGTGTCCGTGCTGCGAGCGCCAATCGAGCTGCGGAAAGCGAAAGTCGAGCCAGAAAAGGCAGGTGCCTACTGCGATATCCGCTAGAGAAAAATTCGTTCCGGTGCACCAGGTATTGATGCCGAGATCGCGCTCCATCTCATCGATGCCGCGGTGCACCTTGCCCCACTGGCGGTCGATCCATGGGCTGTTACGCATGTTTTCGTCACGCTGACCTTCCAGCCGGACGGCGATCCCGGCATCGAGCACGCCGTCTGCGATTGCTTCCCAGCGCTTCACGGTCGCCCGGGCCCGACTCGCGGCGGGGATCAGCTTGCCGACCGGCGATGCGCCGTCGAGATACTCTGCGATCACCCGGGAATCGAACAAGGACGAGCCGTCTTCCAGCACCAGCGCGGGCACCTTGCCGAGCGGATTGGTCGCGAGAACGCGCGGCGCGGCCTGCCACGGATTGTCAACTTCGAATGAAATCTCGATACGCTTTTCGGCGGCGACGATGCGAACCTTGCGGGTAAATGGGCTGGCGTGCGTGCCGATGAGCTTCATGAATGAGAATCAACTGGAGAGGTGGAGTGCGGTGTGCTGCCGGGCGATCGAGTCCCGAATGGGAGTGATCGGGAATGATCGCGAAGAACGCGATTCAGTATAGCAATCTAGGTGAGCGCAACTTCAAATCGGGCACGCATTTCGGGGACCACTTCACGTTCAAACCAAGGGCGATCACGCAGCCATTGACGATTGCGCGGACTCGGATGCGGAAGCGGAAAATACGGTTGCGGTAATTCGCGAAAGGCGAGCACCGTGTCGGTCAATGATCGCTTGCGCAGGCGACCCAGGTAGAACGCCTGCGCGTAGGCGCCGATCAAGAGGATGAGACGCACGTTGCCAAGGTGGGCGCGGATTCGCGGCTGCCAGAGCGGCGCGCATTCCGGTCGCGGCGGCAGGTCTCCCGACTTTCCGGTCCCGGGATAGCAAAGACCAATCGGTACGATGGCAATCAGGCGCTCGTCGTAGAAGCGGTCCCGATCGATGCCGAGCCAGGTGCGCAAGAGGTCGCCTGAAGGATCGTTCCAGGGGATGCCGGATTCATGGACGCGCCGTCCGGGCGCCTGCCCGACAATCAGCACGCGTGCCGTCGCGCTTGCGCGAACCACCGGGCGTGGACCATGCGGCAGGCACGTGGCGCATTGGCGGCATGCCCGCACTTCAGCCAGGAGCGATTCGAGCGTTTCTGCGGTTGGCTGCGGCGACTGGCGCGTGTTAGACTTGCCGCGCGTTTTCATTGCGGTCCGCGCTGCGAGAGATCCCGAAAGCGCTCCCCTCCATGTCCGTGTTTCTCTCCGCCCTTTCCCCACTCGACGGACGCTACCACACGCAGGCAGAACCGCTGCGGCGCTGGTTCAGTGAAGCGGGCCTCATCCGGCTTCGCGCGCATGTCGAGATCGAATGGCTCATCGCTTTGTCGGCCGAGCCGGCGATCGCCGAGGTCCCGCCGTTTCCGCCTGAATCGATTGCAGCGTTGCGAGGGCTGATCGATCAGTTCGACGAGTCGGCCGCTGCCCGCGTGAAAGCGATCGAACGCACCACGAATCACGATGTGAAGGCGGTCGAGTATTGGCTGCGCGAAGCGATTGCGCCATTGCCCGATGTCGCGAAGGCGGGCGAGTTCATCCATTTCGCCTGCACGTCCGAAGACATCAACAACATTGCCTATTCGCTGATGGTGCGGGAGGCACGCGATCGGATTCTGCTGCCGGAGATGTCGCAGCTGGTCGATGCGTTGAAGAGCGTTGCACATGATTTGTCCGATGCGCCGATGCTCTCTCGCACCCACGGGCAGGCCGCCACACCAACGACGATGGGCAAAGAGATCGCGAACGTCGTGCATCGGCTCCTGGCTGCGCGCGATCGGGTCGCTTCGGTCCGTCTTACCGCCAAGGCGAACGGTGCGGTCGGCAACTACAACGCACATGTCGTTGCCTATCCGCATCTCGACTGGGAGGCGTTTTCGCGTCGTTTCATCGAATCGCTCGGCCTCGCATTCAATCCCTATACGATTCAGATCGAGCCGCACGATGCGCTCGCCGAGCTGTTCGATGCGCTGGCCCGCTTCAATGGCATCCTCGTTGATTTCGATCGCGACGTGTGGGGCTACATTTCGCTTGGCTATTTTCGCCAACGGGTCGCGGCGGGCGAGATCGGTTCGTCGACCATGCCGCACAAGGTGAACCCGATCGATTTCGAGAACTCCGAGGGCAATCTCGGTATCGCCAATGCGCTGCTCCGTCATTTTTCGGAGAAGCTGCCGATCTCGCGCTGGCAAAGGGATCTCACCGATTCGACCGTACTTCGGAACATCGGTGTCGCGTTCGGCCATACATTGATCGCGTTGACATCCTGCCGGCGAGGTCTGGCAAAACTCGACGCCGATCGCGATCGCATGGCTGCCGATCTCGATGCGAATTGGGAAGTGCTCGCCGAACCGATTCAGACGGTGATGCGCCGATACAACGTGACCGGCGGCTATGAAAAATTGAAAGAGCTGACGCGCGGTCGTCGCATTACGCGCGAGAACCTCCACGCGCTGATCGGATCTTTGCCGATTCCAGAAGCCGAGCGCGCACGGCTGCTCGCGTTGACGCCGGCCACCTATATCGGCCTTGCGGCCACGCTCGCCGCTCGAATCTAGCGAAATCTGCGCGGTCTGCCGCGGATCCATAAGAAGTCGAACGGTAAGAAATTCACCACGGAGGACGCGGAGGACGCAGAGGAAAAGCAGGACCTAAGTTGGTGCGCTCTCAATGGGACGCGAAAATCACTCGGTACCATGCAATTGATAATCAATAGCCCTTCCTCCGCGTCCCCCGTGTCCTCTGTGGTGACTTCTTGGGCCTCAGATCGCTGGCGAGCCGAGCTCGCGCCACGCAATGAACACCGCCGCCGCGCTGAAGGCGAGCGTGGCGATAGCAAGCATCGTGGCGCGAATCCAGACGGTCTGGTGTTGCGCTATGGCGGTGCCAGCCAAAAGCGGTATGCCGGCAAGCGGGACCAGGCAGTACCAGGGCAACTTGCCATATGTGACGGCCTGGGCACCAGCCAGCCCGGCAAACATCGCGGCGGGCAGCGTGAACGCGCGTCCGATGATCCATGGGCGTCCGGTCAGCATCTGCACAATCACCACCGCCGCGCTCGCCGCACTCATCGCGAACCCGAGATTTCCGAGCAACGGCGAGGCACCAACCATGGCCGCAGCGCCGACGCCTAGACTGAGCGCGAACGCCGCCACCGCTGCGTTGACTGGGCGGACATGGAGGGAATCCATGCCGATCGCAACCAGCGCGCAATAGAGCGCGAGACCGATCCCTGCAGCCCACGCAATAAGTGGATCGCGTTGTGACAGTGCCGGGAACAGCAGCCACACCACGAGTGCCGCCGCGGCCCCCGCAATAAGCCAACGCGTCCTGGATGCATCGGCATTGATGAAGTCGAGCAGCAGTCCCGCGGCGCATGCGGCAAGCGTTACCAGGATGATGAGGCGCGGCCCATTGAGCGGCAGGAGCCGAACGCCCATCACGAGCCATACGGAAGTCGCGAATCCCGCGGCCAGTGCAACACCCGACAATCGCACCGCGCGCCCGAGCACAGCGACGAAGAAAGCGACAATGAACGGCGCGGCCGCGAATTGCACGACCGGCTGATTCAGTAATTCCGGCATCGGTTGTTGGAGCCCCGGGTGTGGCGGTTCGCCGCGCCACTTGGCAGCGAAGCTTTGTGCGCGATAGTATAGTGCGCGCTAGTGGCTGGCGGGTATGTTCACGCTTCTGCAGATTACGGCAAGGGTTCCGCTCTCTGGCGCGGGGCAATTTCAAGTGCCCGCTATTTTAATCAGATTCAAATCCCGATCCGGGGAATAGACCGGGCTGTTCAGCTGTTGTAGATTTCTGTGCGGAGACGGCGGTTGCTCGATGCGCGCACCCCTTCATCAAACGAGGAGAAAAAAATGCGGTTGAAGCTTTGTGCAGTAGCTCTGGCGGTCTCGATGTCGGCCGGTTACGCCGCCACAGTATTCGCGCAGGCCAAGCCCGATGTGCTGGTAAAGCAGCGCCAGGCGGCGATGACGCTCCAAGGTAAGTACTTCGGCCCCATGGCCGGGATGGCTTCGGGCAAGGTTCCCTTCAACGCTCAAGTCATTGCGCGGAACGCCGGCTATCTGGAAGTGCTCGCCAAAATGCCGTGGGATGGTTTCGATGCCAGCACCAAGGATGAAAAATCCCGTGCGCTCCCCGCTATTTGGTCGGAAGAGGGAAAGTGGAAAGAGGGTCAAAGCGCATTGGAGAGTGCGGCCACCAAGCTCGCATCTGCTGCCAAGGGCGGCGACGAGGGCGCCATCAAAGCAGCGATCGGTGAGGTCGGAAAATCCTGCGGCGGCTGCCACGACAACTTCCGCCAGAAGCAGTAACGATTCGACGTTGCATTCCCGGAAACACCCCGCCATGGCGGGGTGTTTGCCTTTCCAATAGGCTGTTGCAGCAGTAGCGTAGGGCGGAAAAGCAACGCGCCTTCCGCCGTTGCAACGCCGACCTAATCCGGAGCTTGTCGGATGCACTGCGCGTCTTGTGCGGCGGAATGCGCTGCGCTTTTCCGCCCTACGATTTCTGAGGACCGACAATATGGCGACCTACATCGGTAAGGCGCTGCGCGCCGCCCTGCTTGCGATGTTCGTTGCCTCCCCGACGGGCGCTGTGCTCGCCCAAGGGGGTGCCGTGCGCGGTGCGTATCTCGCAAAAGCGGGCGGTTGTCTGGCCTGTCATACCGCCGAAGCAAAGGGATCGACCGAGTTCGCGGGCGGCAACGCGCTCAAGACGCCGTTCGGAACATTCTACGGGCCCAACATCACCCCTGACCCAAAAGCCGGAATCGGCAACTGGAGCGAAGAGGATTTCATTCGTGCGATGCGTCATGGCAGGCGCCCGGATGGCGCCAACTACTATCCGGCGTTCCCGTATCCGTCGTACACGAAGATCGCCGACAATGATCTCAAGGATCTGTTTGCTTACTTGCGAAGCCTTCCGCCCAGCGCGCAGCCGAGCAAGCCGCACGAATTGCACCTGCCGTTCCGCTTCCGGTTCCTGTTGTGGTTCTGGAAATTCCTGTTCTTCACGCCCGGCCCGATGATGGCCGATGCAAAGCAAACTCCGGTCATCAACCGCGGCGCGTATCTCGTGCAGGCGCTCGGTCACTGTGGTGAATGCCATACCCCTCGGAATTTCCTAGGCGGCTCGAAGGGATCGCGATTCCTCGCCGGCGGCAAGGGTCCTGACGGGAAAGGGATTCCCAACATTACGCCGACCAAGCTGAAAAAATGGAGCGACAAGGATCTCACCGACTTTTTGACGACGGGCGTGACGCCAGACGGCGATGTGGTCGCCGCTTCGATGGGCGAGGTGATTACCAATACGCTCAGCAAGCTGACGCCCGCCGACCTCGCCGCGATGCTTGCGTATCTGCGCTCGATCCCGGCATTGGCCGATGAGAACTGAGGCGGCTTCGACTGATCCCCGTGGCAAGACCATGGGGGATCGTAAGTCGAACCATGTTAGACCACTGCGTCCGGTCCCTTCACCTTGATCGGCTTCACCAGGTCTTCGCGCTTCACGCCGAGCCAGCGTACGATCGGCGCCATCACCAGCACCGATGAGTAGATGCCGAAGCAGATGCCGATCGTGAGCGCGACGGCGAAATAGTGGAGCGCCTGTCCCCCGAAAATGAGCATCGAGCACACCATCAACTGCGTGCAGCCGTGGGTGATGATGGTGCGGGAGATGGTGCTCGTGATCGCGTTGTCGATGATTTCCGTGACCGAGGCACGACGCATCTTGCGGAAATTTTCCCGGATTCGGTCGGCGATCACGACGGATTCGTTGACCGAATAGCCGAGCACGGCAAGCACCGCCGCCAGCACCGGCAGGGAAAACTCCCACTGAAAGAAGGCGAAGAATCCGAGGATGATGACGATGTCGTGCAGATTGGCGATGATGGCCGCGACCCCGAACTTCCATTCGAATCGTATGGCAAGATAGATCACGATCCCGAGCGATGTCACCAATAACGCGAGGGCTGCATTCTCCGCGAGCTCGGCGCCAACCTGAGGACCGACGTATTCGACGCGACGCACCTCCGCGGACGGATCGTCGGCTTTCAGAATTCCGCTCACACGGTCCGACAGCGAGCTTTGCGCCGCCTTCTCGATCGCCTGTTTGTCGCCGCCCTTGGAGGCGTCTTCTTTGCCTTGCGTCAAGGGAACACGAATCAGCACATCCTTCGAGGACCCGAAATTCTGCACCGTGGTGTCGGTGAATCCGGCCTTCTCGAGCAGGCCGCGGATCTTGTTGATGTCAGCCGCCTGGCTGTACGAGATTTCCAGAAGCGTGCCGCCGGTGAACTCGATCGAATAATGCAATCCCTTGGTCGCGAGGAAGAACACCGCCAATAGGAATGTCGCGAACGATATGACGTTGAACGTCAATGCATGACGCATGAACGGAATATCGTTGCGGATCTTGAAGAATTCCATTTTGAACGCCGGTTAAGGGTGAAGGGTTTAGGGAAACGCGAAATTCAAATCGGGAAAAGAGAAAGGGGAAAAGGGAAATGCCATGCGCCAAGCGCGGGAATCGTTACCCGCAGTCTTCTCGATATAACGACTTGGCTCGCCATTCTGCCAACGCAGGCCTGATTTTTCTTTTCCCTTTTCCCTTTTCCCGTTTCCCTTTTCCCGTTTCTCGTTTCTCGTTTCTCGTTTCTCGTTTCTCGTTTCCCACCGCAGTTAGGTCCAAGAAGTGTTCCCGATCGCCACCCGCTCCAACTTCCGCATGCGGCCGTAGTACAGGTTCACCATTGCCCGCGATACCACGACCGCGCTGAACATCGACGTCATGATCCCGAGGCAGTGCACGACCGCGAACCCGCGCACCGGGCCGGATCCGAAAATCAACAATGCGAGTCCGGCAATCAAGGTCGTCACATTCGAATCGATGATCGTGTTGAACGCGCGGTCATAGCCGGCATAGATCGCGGCCTGCGGTGGGAGGCCGTTGCGCAATTCCTCCCGTACGCGTTCGTTGATCAGTACGTTGGCGTCGATCGCCATGCCGAGTGTGAGCGCGATCGCGGCGATTCCGGGCAGGGTCAATGTCGCTTGCAACATCGACAAGAGCGCCACCAGAAACAAGAGGTTCGACGACAGCGCGATCACCGAGAAGAGGCCGAACATCATGTAGTAGACGATCATGAAGGCGGCGATCGCGATGAAACCACCAAGGGTCGACTTCCAGCCTTTCTCGATATTGTCGGCACCGAGGCTTGGCCCGATCAATCGTTCTTCGACGAACTCCATTGGTGCGGCGAGCGACCCTGCGCGCAGCAGCAACGCCGTTTCCGTCGCTTCCGCGGGAGTCATGCGACCCGAAATCTGCACGCGGCCTCCACCGATCTCGGTGCGAATGACCGGCGCGGTCACCACCTCGCACCGGCCGCGTTCGCACAGCAGGATCGCCATCCGCTTGCCGACATTCTCGCGGGTGAGTTGCTTGAAGATCGTGGCGCCGGTGTTGTCGAGCGTAAGGTGAACGGCAGGTTCCTGGGTCTGGCTGTCGAAGCCGGGTTGCGCATCGGTCAGCCGGTCGCCGGTCAATTCAACTTGTCTTTTAACCAGGACGGGTCCGCCGCCTTTTTCGCGGAAGAGCTCCGCGCCGACCGGGGGCCGCCCCTGCTCGGCGTCGCGAATGCCGTTCGGCGTGCTGTTCTCTTCATCGATCATGCGCAATTCGAGCGTTGCGGTACGCCCGATGACTTTCTTGGCCTGGGCGGTGTCCTGCACACCAGGGAGCTGCACGACGATGCGATCCGCGCCTTGTTGCTGGATCACGGGTTCCGCGACGCCAAGCTCGTTGATCCGCCGGTTCAGGGTCGAAATATTCTGCTTGAGCGCACTTTCCTTGAGGCGGACTTCCGCTTCCGGTTTGATCGTCGCGATGAGCTGTGCGTCGGCGCCCGCAGCGACATCGGCAAGCGCAAGATCGGAGAATCGTTCGTTCAACACCTTGCGGGCTTTGTCGCGAACCTCCGCGTCACGAAATCCAAGCACGATCGAATTGCCTTCACGCCGGAAGCTCGCGCGGATGCTGTCCGATCGGAATTGCGTGCGGATCTCGCCGGCAAATCCATCGAGACGCTTCTTGATCGCCTCGCGCATGTCCACCTGCAAGAGAAAATGGACCCCACCGCGCAGATCGAGTCCGAGGTACATCGGCAGCGCGTTGATCACACGCAGCCACGCCGGTGAGCGCGGCACCGAGTTCGCGGCGACGATGTATTCGGGATCTTCCTTGTTGCCGGCGTTCAGCCCTTGATCGATCAGATCCCGCGCCTTGAATTGCACTTCAGGGTCGGAAAACCGCACGCGAACGCTGTTGCCGTCGAACGAAGACCCCTCGATCGCAAGCTCGGCCTTCTTCAAAATGGCCTCGACCCTGCTTTGGGTTGCCGTGTCCGCCTTGACGGTGGCGCGCGCACCGGAAATCTGTATCGCGGGCGCCTCCCCGAAAAAATTCGGCAGCGTGTAGAGGAAGCCGAGCGCAAGCGCTACCGCGACCGTGATGTAGACCCAAAGCGGATAACGATTCATAGTCTCGCGCGACCTCTGTCTGGGATCGGGGAATCAATCAACCGGGAATCAATCAAATGGACTTCAGCGTGCCCTTCGGCAACATCGTTTGCACCGCGGCCCGTTGTACGACGACTTCGGTGTTGGCGGCGATTTCGATCGTGATATAGGCGTCGCCCACCTTCGTGATACGCCCCAGAACACCGCCGGCTGCGACGACCTCATCGCCTTTCGCGAGCGTCTCGGTCATTGTCCGGTGATCCTTCGCGCGCTTCATCTGCGGTCTGATCATTAGAAAGTAGAGCAGCACGAACATCAAAACGATGGGCAGTAATCCCATCATCTGACTTTCGATTCCGCCTGACGTCTGCGCAAATGCGTCGCTGATAAACATGGCCTCCAGCCTTTCGAGTGGTGTTGGTGTGATCGGAAGAACCGAGGATCACATGCCTTCGGCATGCGAGCTCGTTGCGGCCCGTGTGCCGGCGTCTGCAGGCCGGCTTCATCAAGAAGGGTCGCGATAACCCTCAAGTATATCAAGCCCCTGAGCCGGGAATCTGCGCGGCCTGCCGGGCCGATTCCCGGCTTTGGTAGAAGAGCGATGGAAACAGAAAAAGTGCGTGAGCTTATAGGATTCCGCGCGGACTTCCGTGCGGAATCCTGGACTGGACATCATCGCGAGGAGCGTTGGCCGTTGCTTCCCGCCGCCGGTCGGTGGCGAATCGCCGGACATACGCATCGAAGGTCCCCGATTCGATCGCCGCACGGATTTCACGCGTGAAGACCTGATAGAAATGGAGATTGTGGATCGTGTTCAGCATCGCCCCGAGGACCTCCTTCGAGCGATCGAGATGATGCAGGTACGCACGCGAGAAGTTTCGACAGGTGTAGCAATCGCATGTGGGATCGAGTGGCGCCGGGTCCGTGCGATGGCGTGCATTGCGAATGCGCACGTCGCCCCAGCGGGTGAACAGGTGGCCGTTGCGGGCGTTGCGCGAGGGTAGGACGCAATCGAACATGTCCACCCCGGCACGCACGCCGTCGATGATGTCCTCGGGCGAACCGACGCCCATCAGGTAGCGAGGTGCCTCTGCCGGCAGCGAAGGCGTGGTGTGTTGCATGACCCGCAACATCATCTCTTTCGGTTTGCCCACCGACAACCCGCCGATCGCAAAGCCATCGAACCCGATCGCGCGCAGATGTTCGATGGACTCGTCGCGGAGCCCCTCATGCATGCCGCCCTGCACGATGCCAAATAGCGCGTTCGGATTGCCACTGTGCGCCGCCTTCGACCGGGCTGCCCAACGCATCGACATCTCCATCGACTTGCGCGCCGTCGGCTCGTCGGCCGGATAGGGCGTGCACTCATCGAATACCATCACGATGTCCGAATCGAGCACGCGCTGGATTCGCATCGATTCCTCGGGTGTGAGGAACAGCCGGTCGCCGTTGATCGGCGAAGAAAAGTGCACGCCGTCCTCGGTGATCTTGCGCAGCTCATCCAGGCTGAAGACCTGAAAGCCGCCGGAGTCGGTCAGGATCGGACGCTCCCAGCCCATGAATCGATGCAAACCACCATGTGCCCGGATCGCGTCGAGCCCGGGTCGCAGCCAAAGATGAAACGTGTTGCCAAGGACGATCGTCGCGCCGATCTCACGCAACTCCTGCGGACGCATCGCCTTCACGGTCCCATAGGTGCCGACCGGCATGAAGACCGGTGTTTCAATCACGCCGTGTGTCACCGTGAGGCGACCACGGCGAGCATGGCCGTCGGTAGCGAGAAGCTCGAATTGCACGAGATGCGGACCTGAATGCGAACGGTAGGCGCTGTTCTGCCGGGGCGCGAAGGATACGCTTGCCGGGAGCGGGACGCTACGTTCGTTCGTCGGGCGAGCGATCGATCAGCATTGCATCGCCATAGCTGAAGAATCGATAGCCATTGGCGATTGCATGGCGATAGGCCTCGCGGATCGGCGCCATGCCGGCGAATGCGGATACCAGCATCAAAAGTGTCGAGCGGGGCAAGTGGAAATTCGTGATCAGGCGATCGACGACACGGAACACGAAGCCTGGTGTGATGAAGATGTCGGTTTCGGCAGGCCCCGCGGTGACGCTACCGTATTGCGTAGCGCTCGCCTCAAGCGCTCGAAGACTCGTGGTGCCGACCGCAACGATTCGCCGTCCGGCGGACATCGCATCAATGACGACCCGCGCGGTGCGCTCGGGAATAACGAAGCGCTCCGAATGCATGCGGTGCTCGTCAATACGTTCGACGCGTACCGGTTGGAATGTTCCCGCACCGACGTGCAGCGTGAGGTAAGCGATTTCGACGCCTCGCCGACCGAGCGCATAGAGCATGTGCTCGTCGAAATGCAGGCCGGCGGTCGGCGCGGCGATCGCGCCAGGGTCGCGGGCGTACACGGTCTGATAGCGCGACTCGTCGTTGGTGTCGGGCGCATGCGTGATGTAGGGGGGCAACGGGACGTGCCCATGCGCATCAAGCACGGCGGCTACGTCAACATCGAACCGAAGTCGGAAGAGGTCATCATCGCGTCCGACGACCGTCGCCTCGATCGTGTCTCCGAGCCGAATGCGTGATCCGGCGCGCGGCGACTTGCTCGCGCGAATGTGCGCCAACGCCTCGCGCGCGCCGACCACGCGCTCGATCAGTACCTCCACCCGCCCGCCGCTATCCTTGACGCCAAGGAGGCGGGCCTTCATGACGCGGGTGTCGTTGAAGACGATGACGTCGCCCGGGGCAAGAAAATCGGCGAGCTCGCTGAACCGGCGATCTTCCAGGCGCCCAGCCGTGAGTCGCAGCAATCGTGATGCGCCGCGCTCCGAAGGAGGCTGCTGCGCGATCAGCTCGGCCGGCAGCGCGTAGTCGAAGTCCTGGATGCAGAACATGGGCCGCATTATCAGGCATCACCCGCGAGCGAAGCGTGCGGGCGAGCATGGTAGCCTTCCTGTTTCCCGTTTCCCGTTTCCCTCTATATCATTGCGCCTGCATGTTCGATACCGTGATCCGCAATGTCGTGCTCTGTGATGGTCTTGGCCGTCCAAGCCGTCCGGGCAGCCTTGCGATCAAGGATGGACGCATCGTCGCGATCGGGGATGCCGCAGTTACGCAAGTGATCGGCCCGGCACGCGAATCCGTCGATGGTCAGGGCCTCATGCTCGCGCCCGGCATCATCGATAACCATACGCACTACGACGCGCAGCTCACCTGGGATCCATGGATCGATCCATCGCCCTCGCATGGCGTGACCACGGCGGTGATCGGCAACTGCGGCTTCACCATTGCGCCGTGCAAGCCCGGCGATCGCGGGCTGGTCATGCGCAACCTCACGCAAGTGGAGGGCATGTCGCTCTCCGCGCTCGAAGCGGGCATTCGCTGGAACTTCGAGACGTTCCCCGAGTATGTCGATGCGATCGAGCGCCAGGGTGTTGGCGTCAACATAGCGGCCTTCGTTGGTCACTCGTCGATCCGTACCTATGTAATGGGGGCAGATGCGCCCAGGCGCGTTGCCACCGATGCCGAGATCGAGCGCATGCGATTGCTTGTGGTCGAGGCCATGCGCGCCGGGGCGATCGGCTTTTCCACCACGACCTCACCCGCACACAACGGTGAAGGCGGCATTCCGATGCCCTCGCGCATGGCCTGCGATCGCGAGCTCACCGCGCTCGTCGGATCGTTGCGCGAATCCGGGCGCGGCGTATTCATGCTCACCAAGGGCGGCCACACGACGATTGCGTTTCTGGAAACGCTGGCGAAGGCGAGCACGCGGCCGGTCATTGTCGCGGCGCTCTTGCACAACGCCTCCAATCCTGAGCCGGTGTTCCGCGATCTTGATGGCATCGCGGCGGCGAATGCGCGTGGCAACAGACTGGTCGGCGCGGTATCGGCCTGTCCGCTCACGATGGAAATCACCATGAAGGCGCCCTATCCGTTCGAGGGGCTCGATGCATGGAAGTATGTGAAGGATGCCGGGCGCGACGGGTATGTCGACGTGTTGAAGAACGAGGTGTTCCGCGAGGCGATGAAGGCCGAGACAGCCGAACCCGCGATCTTCCGGCTCTTCAACGGCGAGTGGGACAAGGTGTTCGTCACCGAGGTTGCAAACGCTCGACACGCCGCCTACGAAGGGACCAGCCTCGCCCAGCTCGGCGCCGCGGCGGGCAAGCATCCGCTCGATTTCATGTTCGATCTCGCGCTCGCTGAAAACCTTGATACGTTGTTCACCGCGACATTCCTCAATTCGGATGAAGATGCGGTCGGCAAGCTCCTGACGCATCCGCATTCGATCGTGTCGTTGTCCGATGGCGGCGCGCATCTCACGTTCTTCAACGACGTAGGCTTCGGGCTGCACCTGCTCGGCCACTGGGCGCGCGATCGCGGCGTCATGTCGGTGGAAGAAGCGGTGCGCCGCCTGACGAGCCATCAGGCGAGCGTGTACGGCATCCGGGATCGCGGCAGCCTCAAGGTCGGAAATTTCGCGGATCTGATGTTGTTCGATCCGGCAACGGTTGGGCGCGGGCCGAAGCAGCGACGGTTCGATCTGCCGTCCGGTGCGCCAAGACTCGTCACATCCGCCATTGGATTGTCGGGCGTGTGGGTCAATGGCACCCGCATCGTCGACGAATGCGGGCGCATCCAAAGTGCGCCCCTGGCAGGCAAGGTGCTGCGGGAGTTTGCGGGGTAATCAGCGAGTCCGTGTCCGCACCAAGACCCCTCGCCCCAGCGCGGGAGAGGGGCAGGGGAGAGGGGCACGCATTGGCTGCCCATCTGCAGCAAAGTACCGAAAGTTGCTTGCGGTGCCGCTTATCACGGATAATCGCGTTCCCCATCGAGGCTTCGTCGCCCCGACCTCCTGCCGGAGTGGTGGAACTGGTAGACGCGCCGGACTCAAAATCCGGTGCCAGAGATGGCGTGCGGGTTCGAGTCCCGCCTCCGGCACCAGTGCAGCATCCGCAGCAGTTCAAGACATTCCTCCGTTCTGCAGTTTCCCTTCCGAGAGCGCTCAGCCGAGCGCCATCGCCGCAGCAGCGAAAGGCGTTGAAGGGGATGATCAAGGCGGAACTGGCAGCAAGGAGAAATTGATGAAGACCACCGTCAAAGCCAAGCCACCGCGCACTATCAAGCGCGACCTTTTCGCTGAATTGAGCGAGGGCGTTTCAGCGCTTGCTGAAGCGAGGCAGGGGAAGCGGACCCTGCGTACGCATGCGCTCGAATACAAGCCGGCGCCGAAGGTCACGGCGAAGGAACTGGTTCGCGTGCGCGAAGGCCTGAAGATCTCGCGCGCATTGTTTGCCGTCTACCTTCGGACCAACGTTCGCACGCTTGAGAACTGGGAGCAGGGGCGCGCCAAGCCGAATGCGCAAGCGGCGCTTTTGATCAATCTCGTCAAGCGGTATCCGGACACAGTCGAGCGGCTCGCGACCATCTGATCGATGGTGATCGACTTCGATACTCCCGAACACAGAATGGGAGCATCCCTTGAGCTCCTCGATCAAAGCCCCCGGCGGCGAAGTCCTCCTTTACGAGAGGCCGGACGGTCAAGCGCGGGTTGACGTGCGGCTAGCGCGGGAGACCGTCTGGCTGACGCAGGAACAGAAGAGTGAGCTGTTCGGGCGCGAGCGGTCAGTCATTACCAAGCATTTCCGAATTGTGTTTCGGGAGAGCGAACTGGAACTAGAGGCAACATGCGCAAAATTTGCACACGTTCAAACTGAAGGCCAAAGAACCGTCACGCGTGAGATCGACCACTACAATCTCGACGTGATTACTTCCGACGGCTAAGCCGACGCTTGGCGGCTGCGTCATCGCCGAAAGTGCCGCGGCGCACAAGGATTCGATGGTCGGGCTGATTATCGATCTGCTGAGGGATCGCCGCGGATGAGCCGATTCGCCGAATCTGTTGTCGAGGAAGACGCGTGACGCCGATCCGCGTGCCATCTGTCATTGTTGGTCATTTGTTACCTCTCACCGCCGATCGCCTCCCCACCCGCCCGAACGATAAGTAGCCCCGATGGCCCTCAAGAAATCCGAGCTCTATAGCTCCCTCTGGTCCGGTTGCGACGAATTGCGTGGTGGCATGGACGCCAGCCAGTACAAGGACTACGTCCTCGTCCTGCTGTTCATCAAGTACGTCAGCGACAAGTACGCCGGCC